>JBBRVD010000057.1:0-19729 GCA_038247175.1 Burkholderiales bacterium
GACGCGGTCCTGGCCGACATGGTTGCGCCGTTCTTCGACAGCCCCTGGCCGGTTCATGCGCATCCGCTTCGGGATCTGGTCTGAGCGCGACCGACTCCTGGATCGATGCCATCGGCTCGCGATAATCGGGCGGGCGGATGCAAATGTCGGCCCGCGCCGACCATCACTGCTTCAGGAGAAACCATGCAGTCCAGAAATAGCCTCAAGACCTTCGAGGTCCTGATCACCAATGACGTGCCCGGTGTCGCGCAGGTGTTCAATTCGATCCAGTTGCGCTGATCGGCCGCGGGGCTGAATCGTCCATGCCCGGGGCCAACAAGTCAGGCGGATGTGAGCCTCTCGCTGAAGTGACCCTGCAATGGCGACGACGCGTCCCGCGCGCGCCGTCGCCGCGGCAGCGCCATCGGTGCCCAGAACGCCACTTCCTTTCATGACACCCCTGCTGCGTATCTTCCTGGTGTTGCTGTCCTGCCACCTGGGAGGGGCGTTGCTGGTGTTCATGCACCTGCGTTTCCTCGATCCGTTTGCCCTCGACGACGTTGCGCCGCTCGGCTGGAACGAAGCCATGTTCTTCGTGGTGGCGTTCTCGCTGCTGTTGCTCGGTGGCCGTTTTCTCACGCGTCGATTCGCCTCGACATTGATGCGGGCCACAGGCCCTTTACCAGCGGGAGCGGCGCATGCCACCACGCGCCGGCGCGCGTTGCTGCTTCCCGGTTTCCTGGCCTTGTTGTCGATGTTTCTGTGGTTGCTGGCCGCGTTCGTGTGGGGCTTCTTCTGGCCCTGGATGATGGGCAGCTTCAGTCTGCCATCCGCGGCGCGCCAGGCTTTCGGCATGGCGCTGGTGGCGGGTCCGACCGTGGGCCTGTTTGTGTTCCTGGCCACCGAACGCATCTGGCGCGAGCGCCTGCCGGTCCTGTTCCCCGAGGGCGACCTGGCTGCCACCGGCGCCCGCAACTGGACGGTGCGTACCCGCATGCTGGTGGTATTCCTGTTCACCAGCATCGTACCGATGCTGGTGATGGCGGTGGCCACGACGGTCCGGCTGCGCAGCATACGCGGCGCCGACTTCAGCACGGCGACGGCACAACTGCAAAACGTGGTCCTGGTCCAGGGCGTGCTGTTGGTGACCGGCCTGCTGCTGGCCGTGGTGCTGGCGCGGTACCTGGCCGACAGTGTCTCGACCCCGCTCAGGGAACTGCAGACGGCCATGGTGCGCGTCGAGCAGGGTGATCTGCAGGCCCGTTGCGCGGTCGTGTCCAACGACGAGATCGGATCAGTCACGGCCGGGTTCAACCGGATGGTGGGTGGGTTGCGCGACCGTGAGTTGATCCATGAGGCGTTCGGACGCTATGTCAGCCCCGAGATCCGCGACGAGATACTGTCCGGCCGGACCGATCTGAGCGGTGATCAGCGTGAGGTGACCATCCTGTTCGCGGACCTGCGTGGCTTCACGACCTGGGTCGAGGCCAGTCCGGCGGTCGAGGTCGTCGAGGGGCTCAACGCCTATTTCACGGAAATGGAACAGGCGATACGCGCCCACGGCGGACTGGTGCTGCAGTTCATCGGCGACGAGATCGAGGCGGTGTTCGGCGCGCCGTTGTCGGACCCCAGCCATGCCGACCATGCAGTCGCCGCGGCGCTGGAAATGCAGCAGCGACTCGAGGCCTGGAACGCCCAGCGCAAACGCGCTGGCCAGCGCGTGCTGGAGCATGGCATCGGCATCCACTCTGGCACAGTGGTAGCCGGCAACATCGGCAGTGCGCGGCGCATGGCTTACGCGCTGGTGGGTGATGCGGTGAATGTGGCCTCGCGCATCGAATCGCTGAACAAGACGTTCGGCTCGCACATCCTGGTCAGCGGCGCAACCCGTGAACTGTTGCACACGCCCTTGCCACTGCAGCCATTGCCGGCGGTCCGTGTCTCGGGCCGGTCGGCGGAAGTCGAGGTTTACCGGCTGGTCTAGGAGCCTTGTCAGTGGCGCATGCGCGCCATCGGCTCGCTACCAGGGCGTTTCGGGCTCTGGTCACGGTTGCTGGCGTCCTGCGGCACATCGCGGACATCATGCGCCGGGATGTCGACGATGTCCGCCGTCGGGGATGCCGAGCTGGCGCCCGGGCGGTTTCCGCCGCGCCAGGCGCTGCGGGTATAGCGCGCCGATGTCTTGCGAAACTGACCGAAAATCCGGGCCGGATCCGGTTTGCGACCGGTGACGACGGACCACAGGGTGACCGCCAGCATCAGGACCAGCGTGGCCAGCAACAGGCTTAGCAGGAAAATCGCCGCTGCCGCGACCAGGACCAGCCTGAACACGCCGCGAACCAGGCGATCGAAAAATTTGGTGATTCCATTCATGGATGATGGAGCCTGGCGGCTCTGGGGAGTTCCGGTAGGTTCCGGGAATCCGGGCAGTGGGATTGGCGCAGGCCGGCACTGACGGAGCAGGAACTGTGCGCAAAAGAGAACGGGCGGGGCATTTTGCGCACATGGGGTCGACCTGGCGGGTTGCAATACCGTTTGCGGCAAAGCACCCCGTGGATTGTTGAACCCGCATACTGCGTGTGCTTGTGTCCACGACGCTGCTATGCTGGCCGCGTCGCACTGCGGCTGTGTGTTCCCTCGTATTGCCCGGACAACAACATGAAAAGCATGTATCGCTATTTTTTTCGTGGCCTGATCGCCTTCCTGCCGGTGGCCTTGACTGTCTACCTGTTGTTCCTGTTCGTATCGGGCGCGGAGTCGATGGCGGTTCAGCTGATCCGACCCCTGTTCGGCGATTTCTACCTACCCGGGCTGGGCCTGGTTTTTGGCGTTGGGATGATCCTGGCGCTGGGCTTCCTGGTCTCGCATCCGTTCGCGGTCCGGTTTTTTTCGTGGATCGAACTGCCGTTCACCCGCCTGCCGGTGGTCAAGAGCATTTATTCGTCGCTGAAAAACTTCGCCGACTACTTTTCACCGCATGACAACAAGCCTCAGCAGCAGGTCGTGTTGTTGCGCATGCCAGGCCACGATCTGGCCATCGTCGGCCTGGTCACGCGCCAATCCATGGCCGGCTTGCCGTCGCCGCTGGGGCAGACCGAGCGGGTGGCGGTGTATCTGCCGATGGGCTACATGATTGGTGGCTACACCGTATTCGTGCCGCGCAACTGGACCGAGCCGCTGGACATGACGGTGGAGGAGGCGATGCGGTCTTCGTTGATTGCCTGGATGGCCTCGAGCCGCGCCGCGCCTGGTCACGTGGCAGCGGCGACGGAGCCGGCGTGATACTTGCCCGCGAGGGTGCATGACGAAGGCCCGGGCCGGTAGGGGTTACAGTGCACGGGGCGGGACTGTGCGATCGGCGCGCAGCCCGCGACATGAGGAGGAGACATGTTTCCTGAATTCCGCGACAAGATCACCGAGCTCAAGACCTCGGACCATCATTTCACGCGTCTGTTCGACCAGCACAATGCGCTGGATCAAAAGATCAAGAACATGGAGGCCAGCATCACGCCGGCCACCCACGAAGAAATCGAGACCTTGAAGAAGGAAAAGCTGGCGATCAAGGACCAGTTATATGCGATCCTGAAGAAAGCCTGACAGCCCGTTGATGCGTCGCCACACGTGCGACGCTGGGCCGGCGCTACTGCGATTGGCGACAAATGAAAGCAGGATATACCCTGTGAGCCGAATGGCGGTCGCTTGTTAGATTCGGCAGACCACGATCCTGGAGGAGACACGATGAGCACGATATCACCCGATACGCTGGCCTTGCAGCGCCTGTATTACTGGGAAGAGACCGCACCGAAGCGCGTGGCGCTCACGCAGCCCATGGGCGGTGGAGTGGTCAAGGACTACACCTGGAGCCAGGTAGCCGACGAGGCGCGCCGCATGGCGAGTTACCTCAAGGCCCAGGGCTGGGAGCCGGGATCGAAGGTGGCCATCCTGTCCAAGAACTGTGCCTGGTGGATGATGAGCGACCTGGCGATCTGGATGGCCGGTTATGTCTCGGTGCCGCTGTATCCCACGCTGGCCGCCGAGACCGTGCGGCAGATCCTCAAGCACAGCGAGGCCAAGGCCTGCTTCATCGGCAAGCTCGACGGCTGGGAGCACATGAAGCCAGGTGTGCCTGCCGACTTGCCGTGCCTGAGTTATCCCTTGTCGCCGCAAGACGCGGTCAAGGCCTATCCGGGATGGGACGCGGTTTGCAAGGACAACCCGCCCCTGTCGGGCAAGCCGGTGCGCGAGGCGCAGGACCTGGCGACGCTGATTTACACCTCGGGGACGACCGGCATGCCCAAGGGTGTGATGCACAGCTTCAGCAATTTCGCCTGGGCGCTGGATGCCGGCATCGGGCGGTTGCCGATGGGCATCGATGACCGCATGTTGTCGTATCTGCCGCTGGCCCACGTGGTCGAGCGGGTGCTGGTTGAACATGGCTGGCTGCGCACCGGCTTGCAGGTGTATTTCGCCGAGTCGCTCGATACCTTCGCGGCCGACCTGCAACGCGCCCGCCCGACCATCTTCTTTTCGGTGCCCCGGCTGTGGGTCAAGTTCCAGCAGGGTGTACACCATAAGATGCCGCCGGCCAAGCTGAACCGCTTGTTGTCGATACCGATTTTGGGCGGTATCGTACGACGCAAGGTGCTCAAGGCGCTGGGGCTGGACCAGTGCCGTATCGCGGCTGGCGGCGCTGCACCCATGCCGATGGCGCTGCTGCAGTGGTATAGCAAGCTCGGTTTGCACATCAATGAGGGTTACGGCATGACCGAGAACCTCGCGGTGTCGCACATCACCGAGCCCGGCAAGAACCAGCAAGGCAGCGTGGGTCCGGCCTACGACGGTGTCGAACACCGGATCGACTCCCAGACTGGCGAGATCCAGATGCGCAGTCCGGCGCTGATGCTCGGTTACTTCAAGGAGCCGGAAAAGACCCGCGAAGCCATGACCGAGGATGGCTGGCTGCGTACCGGCGACAAGGGTCGTATCGATGCACAGGGCATCCTGTACATCACTGGCCGTGTCAAGGACCTGTTCAAGACCGGCAAGGGCAAATACGTGGCCCCGGCGCCGATCGAGGACAAACTGGTCATGCACGAAGCGGTCGAGGCCTGTGTCGTCAGCGGCGCCAATCTCGGCCAGCCCCTGGGCATCGTGATGCTGAGCGCCGAGTACATGGAACGGCTATCGGATGCCGGCGCGCGCGCCGATCTGGAGAAGTCGCTGGCCGAGCACGTCAAGGGCATCAACGCCACGCTCGACCCGCATGAGCGGCTGCAGTGCGTGGTCGTGACCACGATGGCCTGGACCGTGGAAAACGACATCATCACGCCGACCTTCAAGGTCAAGCGCAACCGCATCGAGGACCTGTATGCGAAGAACTACGAGCGCTGGGAGTCCTCGGGCAAGAAAGTGCTCTGGCAGGACGGATGACGCGCGGCTCGCCGGGACGGATATTTCGACCTGATCTTTGGTGGCGACGCGTTACTGGTCAAGAAGCCCGATGGTGCGTTACTCCGGCATGTGATGCAGACGCTGGGGGTGCCTGCTGCCCAGACTGTGCACGTGGGGGACTCGGTCATCGACATCCTTCAACATGGCCTAGGTTTTACCGAGACACATCGCTTTCTTCATCGGACCGGCCGGTGCCGGCGCTGCGCCGATGTATTGCGTGCGGGGTGCGCTGCAGCGGACCGGCGTCGGTCGTCACCACGCAGCGCAGATAGCGTTCGCTGGGTTCGAGCAAGGCGCCGTACAGTTGTTCGCACAGGCTGCGCGCTTGCGCACCGGGCCATGTGTCGGGCAAAAAGGCCTGGGGCAGGTTCGGATCGCGCAGCACGACACGCCGGTACTCATGGATCAGCAAGGTGCGCGCCATGAACGCCTGCGCCGGATCGAGTTGCGCCGCGTCCCGCAGCACCGGGGTGAACCGGTCCACGAAGTGGGCCCAGGCTTGCGCGACCTTGGCGAGGTCGAACACGGTGTGCATGATGGACACCAGCGGCCGATCGCCGGCGCCTGGCAGCGCCTGCGCCCGCAGCACCGCCACCCGGTCAGCCACGCCGGTCGCATCGATGATCTCGCCGAGCGCGCGCGCATGCATGTGCGGGTGCGCGAAGACATGCGGCGAGATGCGCCCGAAGCTCTCCCAGGACAGCTCGCGCTGCAGCCGCTGGCGCTCGCTCGCACGCATGCCCGGATCCAGCAGCACCAGTGTCCAGCACCCATCCCACTGCGCCATGTTGAAGTCGTAGATGCGCTGGTCGGCGTGCTGTACGCGCAACAGGCCGGCATCCGACAGGCTGTAAAAGCTGCGCCGGCCGATCCGGGTCGTGGTAAACCAGGCATCCGCGCTCAGGCGAAAGGCACTGGTACGCACCAGGCGCGCCGAGATGCCGAACAGGCCGAGCAGCTCGATCAGGCTGCCGAGCCAGATCGGCTGCCCGCAGGGAGCAAGCGCGTCGCCGACCACGGTGATCAACAGCGAGCTGGCACGCAGCTCCAACCCACGACGCAACCGCGTCAGGGCAGGCGCCGCGGCCGCGCTCGGACTGGCGCGGGCCATACAGGCTCCAAAGTGATACACACGTTTCGATTGTAGGAGTCCATCCGTATCACTAAGATGCGCGATTAACCTGGCGGATTTGACAATCGTCAACTCGCCCCGACCGGAGACCGCACCCGTATGTATGCCCAACTCGTCGAGACTGGCGCGACCGCTGTCAGTGCCCTGGAGGATATGGATCCGCAGGAGCGCGCATTCCAGCAGCGCATCGACGCCGGCATCAAGATCGAACCCAAGGACTGGATGCCGCCGGCCTACCGCAGGACACTGGTGCGCCAGATCTCGCAACATGCCCATTCCGAATATGTCGGCATGTTGCCCGAGGGCAACTGGATCGGACGCGCGCCATCGCTCAAGCGCAAGGCCATCCTGATGGCCAAGGTGCAGGACGAGGCGGGTCATGCCTTGTACCTGTACAGCGCGGTCGAGACGCTGGGCGTCGCGCGCGACGACACCTATCGCGACCTGCTGTCGGGCAAGGCCAAGTATTCGAGCATCTTCAACTACCCCACATTGACCTGGGCCGACATTGGCGCCATCGGCTGGTTGGTCGACGGCTCGGCGATCGTGAACCAGATTCCGATCTGCCGCTGCTCGTTCGGGCCCTATGCCCGCGCCATGGTGCGGGTCTGCAAGGAGGAGTCGTTCCACCAGCGCCAGGGTTTCGACATCATGGAGACGCTGGCCCGCGGCACGCCGGAGCAAAAGCAGATGGCGCAGGATGCGCTGAACCGATGGTGGTGGCCGTCGATCGCCATGCACGGCCCGGCCGACGGTCAGTCGGTCAACAGTGCTCAATCCATGGCCTGGAAGATCAAGTTGCTCAGCAACGACGCGTTGCGCCAGAAGTTCATCGACCAGACAGTGCCGCAGATCGCGTTCCTCGGGCTGGAGCTGCCCGACCCCGAACTCAAGTGGAACGAGGAACGCGGCCACTATGACCACGGGCCCATCGACTGGGACGATTTCTTTCGCGTCGTCAAGGGTTTCGGGCCCTGCAACCGGCAACGCCTGGAAGCGCGCAACAAGGCCTGGGACGAAGGCGCATGGTTCCGTGACGCATTGGGCGCGCATGCGGACAAGCAGGCGGCGCGCCAGAATGAACGCAAGGTGGCATGACATGGCACGCAACCCCGACCAACACGACTGGCCCTTGTGGGAGGTGTTCATCCGAAGTCAGCACGGGCTGGCGCACAAACACGTGGGCAGCCTGCACGCGGTCGATGGCGAGAGCGCCGTCCAGCATGCACGCGACGTCTACACCCGGCGCAATGAAGGCGTCAGCATCTGGGTCGTGCGCGCGGCCGATATCGTGGCGAGCAGCCCCGGCGACAAGGAGGCGATGTTCGATCCGTCGCAGAGCAAGGTCTACCGGCATCCGACCTTCTATCCCATGCCCGATGGTGTGAAGAACATCTGAGGGCGATCGCGATGGATCCGAAGCTCGAAACCCTGCTGCGCCTGGGCGACAACGCCCTGGTGTTGTCGCAGCAACTCGGCGGCTGGTGCGGCCACGGCCCGGCGCTGGAGGAAGACCTGGCGCTGACCAATGTCGGACTCGACCTGCTGGGCCAGGCCCGGCTCTGGCTGAGCTATGCCGGCGAGGTGGAGGGGCAGGGCCGCGACGAGGACGCGCTGGCCTACCTGCGCGATGGCGGCGCTTACCGCAACCTGCTGCTGGTCGAGCAGCCAAACGGGCACTACGGCGACACGATCATGCGCCAGTTCCTGTTCGACGCCTGGCACCAGCACCTGCTGGCCGCGCTGGCGACATCGGCCGACCCGCGGATCGCCGAGATCGCGCAAAAGGCGTCGAAGGAGGTGCGGTACCACCTGCAGCGCAGCGCCCATCTGGTCGTGGCGCTGGGCGACGGAACCGCCGAGAGCCACGAGCGCATGCAGGTGTCGCTGGAGCGCCTGTGGCCGTTCACGCAGGAGTGGTTCGAATCCGATCCCGTCGATGCGGCATGTGCGCTGCAGGGGCTGGCACCGGCGGCAGACAGCCTGTCTGAACCCTGGCACGCCAGTGTCGCGGCGGTACTGGCGCGGGCCACGCTGGAGATGCCGGACTATACGGGTCATCAGCGTGGCGGCCGTCAGGGTGTGCATTCCGAGCACCTGGGCCACCTGCTGGCCGAACTGCAGAGCGTGCCGCGCGCCTACCCGGGGGCCCGGTGGTAGACGCCGACGCGCTGGCGTTGGTTGGCACGGTCCCGCCGGCGCGGGTGGCGACCGAGCAGGTCCTGCAGTGGCTCGATGAGGTGATGGATCCGGAGGTACCGGTGGTGTCGGTCGTCGGCCTGGGCATCGTGCGCGAGGTGGTCTGGCAATACGGTCCGGATGCCACGCCGCAGTTGCAGATCGTCGTGACGCCGACCTATTCCGGCTGCCCGGCGACCGAGGTTATTGCAGCGTCGATCCGTCACAAGCTGGCCACGCATGGCGTCGCTCCGGTCGAGGTGCGGACCCGCTTGTCGCCAGCCTGGACCACGGACTGGATGAGCGCCGAGGCGCGCGAGGCGCTGCGCGCCTACGGCATCGCCCCGCCGGTGGAGCGCGCGCCGGATGCCGATGGCCGCCAGGTGATCGACATCGGCGCACTGCTGGATCCGTCGCGGCGCGCGGCGGTCCCGTGCCCCCTGTGCCGCTCGACGAAGACACGCCTGTTGTCCCAGTTCGGCTCCACCGCGTGCAAGGCCTTGTACCGGTGCAACAGCTGCCTGGAGCCGTTCGACTATTTCAAGCCCCATTGAGAGCGCCCATGGCCACGCCCCGATTCCATTCTCTGCAGGTCCAGCAGGTGCAGCCAGCGACGCGCGACGCCATCGCCGTGACGTTCGCATTGCCACCGGAACTGGCATCCGAGTTTGCGTACCTGCAGGGCCAGTACCTGACCTTGCGGACCCGACTGGACGGCCAGGAGATACGCCGCTCGTATTCGATCTGCTCGGCGGTGCAGGACGACCGCCTGCGGGTTGCCATCAAGCGTGTGCCCGGGGGGGCGTTCTCGAACTGGGCGGCCGAACAGCTCAAGCCCGGCGTCGCGATCGATGTGATGACGCCACAGGGCCAGTTCCACCTGCCGCTGCAACCCGATGCGCGGCGCCATATCGTCGCTTTTGCCTCGGGCAGTGGCATCACGCCAGTGTTGTCCATCGTCAAGTCCACCTTGCTGGCCGAACCGCACACCCGCGTGACACTGGTCTATGGCAACCGGTCGTCGAGTTCCGTCATGTTCAAGGAGGAGCTGGCGGATCTCAAGGATACCTATCTGGGCCGTTTGAACCTGGTCTGGATCATGAGCCGCGAGGCGCAGGACATCGACCTGTTCAACGGCCGTATCGACTACGACAAGTGCTGCCGGTTGCTGGAGCACTGGATCGATCCTGCCGGTATCGACGCCGCCTTCATCTGCGGCCCGCAGGACATGATGCAGGCCACGGAGCGTGCGTTGCACGACAAGGGCGTGGAAGGCTCGCGCATCAAGACCGAGCTGTTCGGCACGCTCCTGGACGATGGGCGTGTGCGGCCGCCGCGTGCGCCGGTGCAAGGCAGTGGCCAGTGCACCGTCGAGGTGGTGATGGATGGCACGCGGCGCAGCTTCGTCATGGACAAGAACAAGGACAACCTGGTCGACGCCGGCATCCAGGCCGGGATCGAGATGCCGTTCTCCTGCAAGGGCGGTGTCTGCTCCACCTGCCGCGCGCAGGTGGTCCAGGGTGAGGTCGACATGGACATCAACTTCGCGCTCGAGGACTACGAGGTGGCGCGTGGTTTCGTGTTGTGTTGCCAGAGTTACCCGGTCACCGACCGGTTGACGATCGATTTCGATCGCGAACACGCGCATTCCTGACCCGCCTTTGCCACAATCGGTGCGGCGCCTCGAAGGCGGCGCGGCGCGACGACACACCAGCCAGGAGACAGGCCGACATGCCCCGACACACGACACCGACCGACCTGCTCGAGCCGATCGAGCGTGCCAGCCGCGACGAGATCAGCGCGCTGCAATTGCAGCGGCTGCAGGCCACGCTGCGCCATGTCTACACCCACGTTGCGCACTACCGCCAGGCCTTCGATGCCGCAGGCGTGCATCCCGACGACCTGCACACGCTGCAGGACCTGGCGCGGTTTCCGTTCACGACCAAGCAGGACCTGCGCGCCAACTATCCGTTCGGCATGTTCGCGGTGCCACGGGAACAGGTGGCCCGTGTCCATGCGTCGTCGGGCACGACCGGCAAGCCGACGGTGGTCGGCTACACGCTGAAGGACATCGACAACTGGGCCCATCTGGTGGCGCGATCGATCCGAGCGGCAGGCGGCCGCGCCGGTGACCTGCTGCACGTGGCCTACGGCTACGGCCTGTTCACCGGCGGCCTGGGTGCGCACTATGGTGCCGAGCGGCTGGGCTGTACGGTGATCCCGATGTCCGGCGGCCAGACCGAAAAGCAGGTGCAGCTGATCCAGGACTTCCAGCCGCGCATCATCATGGTGACACCGTCCTACATGCAGGTCATCATCGAGGAGTTCGTGCGCCAGGGTCAGGACCCGCGCCGCACCTCGCTGGAGATCGGCATCTTCGGCGCCGAACCCTGGACCGAGGCCATGCGCGGCGAGATCGAGGGTTTGTCAGGCATCGATGCGGTCGATATCTACGGACTGTCCGAGGTCATGGGGCCGGGCGTAGCCAGCGAATGTGTCGAGTCCAAGGACGGCCCGGTGATCTGGGAGGACCATTTCTACCCGGAGGTCATTGACCCGCGAACCGGAGCACTGGTCGCCGACGGCCTGGAGGGTGAACTGGTCTTCACCTCGCTGACCAAGGAGGCATTCCCGATCATCCGTTACCGCACCCGCGACCTGACCCGCCTGCTGGCGCCCACATCGCGCAGCTTCCGTCGCATGGGCAAGATCGTCGGGCGCTCGGACGACATGCTGATCATCCGGGGCGTCAACGTGTTTCCGACCCAGATCGAGGAACTGGTGCTGCAGCATGGCAAGTTGTCGCCGCTCTACCAGATCGTTGTGACCCGCGAAGGCCCGCTGGACCAGGTCGAGGTGTTGTGCGAGCTGCAAAGCGCCCATGCCGACCAGTCCGAAGCCGCCGTGCGCGAGATCGCCGGCTGGTTGCAGCACCGGATCAAGAGCATGGTCGGCATCAGCACCCGGATCAGCGTATTGGCGCCCCACTGCGTCGAGCGCACCCAGACCGGCAAGGCGCGGCGGGTCATCGACAAACGGCCCAAGGCCTGAGCGTTGCGCGTCGACTTCCAACGACCGACGACCCGCGCGGTCGCTCACCGGCTCGCATCGCTGCGTATCACCTGCAGCAATTCGGCAGCTCCGACAGATCGCGCCGCGCCGAAACCGGCGACCTGGCGTGCCTGTTCGACATGGACCAGCACCCACTGGAAGTCGCCCAGTTGCGTCATCGGTTCGGCTTCGGGGAACCGCGCCAGGTAGGCGACGCGCGCCGCGTGCCGGCGAGTGTCGTCGCCCAATAACGTTTCGGCATGGCCGAGCAGCGTGACCCGCGGCAAGGCATGCACCGGTTCGGTGGCGACTTCAGGCTGCATCACCAGCAACGAGACCGCGTCATGGCGCGCCATGTTGCCAGTGTGGGCGGCCAATGCGCTGACATGCAGTACCAGTGCGGATAACGGCGACGCGATCGCGAACGGCACCATCGACACCATCGGTGCGCCGTCGTCGCCGAGGGTTCCAAGCGATGCGACACGGGTGTGGTGCAGCAACTGGTGCAGCGATTGGTACAGGCGGGGCTGGCGTGCCATCGAGGTCGGAGTTGGGTTGCTGGTGGTAGCAGATCCCGACAACAGCAGTGCCGCGGGTCTGCGCCCGGTCAGTCGGTATCGGGCAGGCCGAAATGGCCCTGGTCACGGTATCGGTCCATGGCGGCTATCAGGGCCGCCTGGATACCCGGTTCGAACGCAGAGTGGCCGGCGTCATCGACGATCTGCAGGTGGCACTGTGGCCAGGCCTGTTGCAGCCGCCAGGCTGTGGCCGGTGGGCAGATCACGTCGTAACGCCCCTGCACGATGATGGCCGGTATGCCCTGCAACCGGCCCACGCCACGCAGCAGCTGTTGCGGCCCCAGGAAGCCGGCATGCTGGAAATAATGCGCCTCGAGTCGCGCCACCGCCAGCGCGTGGGCATCGGCCTGGGCATCCTGCTCCTCGTCGGGCTGGGGCAGCAGATACAGGCAGCTGCTTTCATAGCGGTTCCAGGCCCGGGCCGCATGCTGGCGACGCACCGGATCATCGCCGAACAAGCGGCTGGCATAGGCGTGCAGCAGGTCCCCTTGCTCCACCGGTTCGAGCGCGTCACACAGCGCGGCGTGCGCTTGGGGAAAGAACCAGCCCATGCCCTGCAGGAACCAATCGATCTCGGCCGGTGTGCACAGGAACACGCCGCGCAGCACGATCGCGCGGCAATGCCGAGGCCAGGCCTGGGCATAGGCCAAGGCCAGTGTCGAGCCCCAGGAGCCGCCGAACAGCACCCACCGCTCGATCGCGAGCAGCGTACGCAGCCGCTCCATGTCGGCCACCAGCAACTGCGTCGTGTTGTCGCGGATCTCCCCCATCGGTATCGAGCGGCCGGCGCCGCGCTGGTCGAACAGGATGATGCGGTAATACGCCGGGTCGAAGAACCGGCGGTGTAGCGGCGTCGTGCCCGAGCCGGGCCCGCCATGCAGCACCACCACGGGCACGCCGTGCGGATTGCCGGATTCTTCCCAGTAAAGGGTATGCAGCGCATCGACCGGCAACATGCCGCCGCGCAGCGGCTCGATCGGCGGGTAAGTGGGGGTCAGAGACGCCATGCGCGGGACTGTGGACAATATCGGGGCGGTGCTCGGTTGGACGATACGGCTCGCAGACGCCGCCCACTGCATTGTGACCCCATCACCACGCGTCGCGGCGGAGATCAAGCGTTAGCCAGCGCCAGCCAGCGTTAGCCAGCTAGCCAGCGCTAGCCAGCGCGAGCCAGCGCGAGCCAGCGCGAGCCAGCGCGAGCTGATCGACCGGCTATCATGCAGCGAGTTCCAAGGTTTCCCATGCGCATGATCATCCTGGGTGCCGGACGGGTAGGCGAGAGTGTCGCCGAGAGTCTGGTGTCCGAGCAAAACGACATCACGGTCATCGATCCCGATCCCGATCTGCTGCGCGTGCTGGAAGATCGGCTCGACCTGCGCGGCGTCGCGGGCGATGGCGTGCAGCCATCGGTGCAGCGCCGCGCAGGAGCAGAGGACGCCGACCTGTTCATCGCCTGCGCCTCGCTGGATGAAACCAACCTGGCTGCCTGCAAGGTGGCGCGCAGCGTGTTCGGCATCCAGACCACGATTGCGCGCCTGCGCTCGCCCGAGTTCGAGGAGGGGCAGCCGCTGCTGGCGGCAGACGGGTTCGCGGTCGACCATGTGATCTGTCCGGAAGAGTCGTTGATGCACTACATCAACCAGCTGATCGACTATCCCGAAGCGCTGCAGGTGCTCGAATTCTCGCAAGGCCGTGCGCACCTGATCGCGGTGCGCGCCGCCTCTGGCAGCACCCTGGTCAACCACAGCATCGGCGAGTTCCGCGCGTTGTTCCCGCAGGCCCCGATGCGGGTGGTGGCGATCTACCGGCAGGACCGCGAACTGCCGATCGAAGCCAGCACCCAGGTCTGGCCCGGTGACGAGGTTTTCGTGCTGGCCGACAAGGACAAGATCCGCCCCGTGCTGCGCGCGATCCACAAGGATGACCGTCCGGTGCGCAGCGTCATGATCGCCGGCGGCGGCAAGGTGGGCATGCGTCTGGCACGCAGCCTGTCGGGGCAGGTGCAGGTGAAGATCATCGAGACCAACCGCAAGCGCTGCGAATACCTGGCGGGCGAATTGCCGGGCGACATCATGGTGCTGCAGGGCGACTCGACCGACGAGGATCTGCTGATCGAGGAGCGGGTCGGCGAGATGGACCTGTTCATCGCGCTGACCAGCGATGACGAGGACAACATCCTGGCCGCGATGCTGGCCAAGCGGCTCGGTGCGCGGCGCGTGATCTCGCTGATCAACCGGCGCATCTATGCCGAGATGATGCAGGGCAGCGCGATCGACATCGCGCTGTCGCCAGCGCAGACCGTGATCGGCGAGTTGCTGGTGCATGTGCGGCGTGGCGATGTCGCAGCCGTGCACAGCCTGCGCCGCGGCGCTGCCGAGGCGATCGAGGGCATCGCGCGTGGCGACAAGGGCAATTCGCGCCTGGTGGGACGGCGCATCGACGCGATCGAGCTGCCCACGGGAGCCCGTTTCGGCGCCATCGTGCGGGGCGCGGGTGCGCGGTGCGAGGTCCTGATGCCCTACCACGACCTGGTGATCGAAGAGGGCGACCACGTCATCATCTATGTGCCGAACAAGCGCCAGCTGCGGGCGGTGGAAAAAATGTTCCAGGTCAGCGCAACCTTCTTCTGACCGGCGATGAACGGTCTGGTTCCAGTCCTCAATGTGCTGGCCACCATCATGGTGGGGTTCTCGTTGATGTTCCTCGTACCGCTCGGATGGGCGCTGTCGCTGGACCATTCCGACCTGCACGGGGTCTGGGCGACCGGCATGGCCTTGACCCTGGGCACTGGTCTGCTGGTGATGATGCTCACGCGCCACAGCAAGCGCGAGTTGCAGCCGCGGGACGGTTTCCTGCTGGTCAACCTGGTCTGGATCGTGCTGCCGTTCTTCTCGGCCATTCCGTTGATGCTGGCGATGGAGCAGCTCAGCTTCACCGATGCCTACTTCGAGGCCATGAGCGCGCTGACCGCGACCGGCGCCACCGTGCTGAGCGGGCTGGACAACCTCCCGGTGTCGGTCAACGTCTGGCGTTGCTTCCTGCAACTGATCGGCGGCCTGGGCATCATGCTGCTGGTGGTGGCGGTGCTGCCGTTGCTGGGGCTCGGCGGTGTGCAGTTGTACAAGGCGGAGACACCCGGCCCGATGAAGGACGCCCGGCTCACCCCCCGCATCGCCGAGACCGCTCGCGGCCTGTGGGGCGTATATTTCGCGTTCTCGGTCGCCTGCATGCTGGCCTACCGCTGGGTCGGCATGTCCTGGCCGGACGCGTTCATGCACATGTGCACGACGATGGGCCTGGGCGGCTTTTCGTCGCACGATGCCAGTTTCGGTTACTGGCAGTCGGTCGAAATCGAAGCGGTCGCCATTGTCTTCATGACCCTGGCCGGCATCAGTTTCGCGCGTTATTTCATCGTCTGGCGCTCCCGCTCGTTTCGTTCGTTGCTGCGCGATCCCGAGGTGCGGACCTATGCGCTGGTCTTGCTGGCATCCATCGTGGGCCTGACCGCCGTCCTGCTCGCGCACCAGACCTACGACAACCTGGCCGAGGCGGCGTTGTCGGCGGCCTTTCATGTGGTGTCGGTCGCCACGACCACGGGTTATGCTGCGACCGACTATGCGATGTGGCCGGTTTTCGCGCCGGTCTGGCTGATGTTCCTGGGCACCTTTGTTTCCTGCGCCGGCTCGACCGGCGGTGGCATCAAGATGGTTCGCATGGTGGTGCTGGTCAAGCAAGCCAGGCGGGAACTGGTGCGCGCGATCCATCCGCGGGTCGTCAACCCGGTCACGTTGGGTCGCGCGACGATCCCGGCCACGGTGATCGCCGCCGTGATGGCCTACATGCTGATCTATGGAGCGACCACGCTGGGCCTGACCATGCTGATGCTGCTGTCGGGGCTCGATATCGTGACGGCGTTCTCGGCCGTGGTGGCGACTGTCAACAATATCGGCCCGGGCCTGGGGCAGGTCGGGCCCTCGACCAACTTCAGCATCCTGAACGATTTTCAGACCTGGGTCGGAACGCTGGGCATGCTGATGGGGCGACTCGAGTTGCTGGCCGTCATCGTGCTGTTCGTCCCCGAATTCTGGCGCAAGTGACGCGGCCGCGGTTCAGCTCCGTGGCCCTGCGGCTGTCGCCGATCGCCTGACGGGCAGACGCAACACACCGCTGGACAGCGCAGTGCCCAGCACAACGATGCTGGCGCAGCCCAGCATCCAGCCGGTCAGGTTTTCGCCCAGCAGCGTGGTGCCGTACAGCACGGCGAATACCGGCACCAGGAAAGTCACGGTGATGGCGCGCGCCGGGCCCAGCTGCGCGATCAGTCGGAAATACAGGATGTAGGCCACGCCCGAACACAACACGCCCAGCACCAGCAGCGACAACCACGGTGTCCAGCCCGGATTGTGCGCCGGCCACAAGAACGCGGTCGGCAGCGCCAGGCCCAGCGTGGCACCCAGTTGACTACCGGTGGCGATCGCCAGCGGATGCACGCCGCGCAGGTGGCGTTTGGTGTAACTGGCCGCATAGCCATAACACAGCGTCGCCACCAGGCAGGCCAGCACCGCCCAGCCGCCGCCGCCGGGCTTGAAGCTGGCCTTGCCTGCAGCCAGCAACGCAACACCGGCAAAACCAATGATCAATCCCAGCACCTGCAGGACGGTCAGGCGGTCTTTCAGCCACAACCAGGCGATCAGGGCGCCGAACAGAGGGGCAGTTGCATTCAGGATCGCGGACAGGCTGGTGCTGATGTGCATCACCGCGTAGGCAAACATCAGAAACGGCAGCGCCGAGTTGATCAGCCCGATGAACAGGACGCGGGCGGCATTGTTGCGCAGGGCGCCCCAGTGCCCGCTGAACCACAGGATGGGCAGCAGCAGCATCGATGCGATGGCAACCCGCGCGCCGGCCGTGGCCACCACGCCGAAGTCGGCAGCCCCCAGTCGCATGAATACGAAGGAGGAGCCCCAGATCGCGGCGAGCGCGACGAATTCGATGATCGGGTTGGTTTTCATGCAGGTCGTGGGTCGCAGTGCGCGACATGGGCGTGGGCAGGCAGCGGCGTCATCGCGCTGCCAGTGGCCCGCTGGTTCAGGTCGGGATTGTCCCGCCTTTGGATGCCTCCAGCGCCAGCAGCCGCGCCTTGCGCGCAAGTCCTCCCGCGTAGCCGGTCAACGCGCCGTTGGATCCGACCACACGGTGACACGGCACGACGATGCTCACCGGATTGCGTCCCACCGCCGCTCCCACCGCGCGTACCGCGGAGGGTTTGCCAATGGCAGCGCCGATATCCGCGTAGGAACGGGTCGTACCGAGGGGAATTTGCAGCAACGCGCGCCAGACCGATTGCTGGAACGGCGTGCCGTCGTCCAGGTCCAGCGGCAGTTCGAAATGCTGCCGGGTGCCGGCCAGAAACTCCTGCACCTGTTGCGCAGCTATCAGCAGCGGGAGGTGCCGGTCGTCTCGGAGCCCGAGCGCGACTGGCCGCGGATAGTGGCGCTGGTCGGTGAACCAGGCGCCGGCCAGGCCACGGGAAGTGGTGGCCAGTGTCATGGGGCCCAGCAGGGTGTCGATCAGGCTATGCAGACGTTCGGTGGTCGGGTGCATGTCAATTTCCTGGCGCAGGCGCGGTTGAGAGCGAAGAAGTGGAAGGGGCGCAAGCGGCGCAATGAGCGCTCTGCAATGTATTCCAGGCCCGCAACACCGCATAACTGCGCCAGGGACGCCAGGCCTGCGAGCGGGCTTCGGCCGCGCGTGCCGGGTGCGGCTCGCCGCGCAGACCCAGCGCGTTGTGCAGCGCGACGTCGCCGGCTGGATAGGCGTCCGGCCAGCGCAGTGCCCGCATCGCAATGTACTGCGCTGTCCAGTCGCCAATGCCCGGCAGCGCCCTGAGCTGGGCGATCGTTGCGGCTATGTCGCTGCTGGCGCGCAGCACCAACTGGCCGCTGGCAACGGCCAGCGCGAGCGCCTGGATCGCACGCTGGCGCTGGCGCACGATGCCGATGGCGCCCAGCCGATCGGGGTCGGCCGATGCGAGCGACGCCGCGTCGGGGAACAGCCTTGTCAGTGCGGGGTGGGGCGTCGCGATCGGTGCGCCGAAAGCCTGTACCAGCCGCTGGGTGAGTGTGCGGGCTGCCGCCACCGTGATCTGTTGCCCCAGCACGGCGCGTACCGCCAGCTCGAATCCGTCCAGCGTGCCGGGCACCCGCAGCCCTGCACCGTCGGGAAAATCGGCCTGCAGCAACTGGTGGATCGTCTGCGGATCCGCGTCGAGGTCGAACAGCTGGCGCACACGACGGATCAGCTGCGGCAACATCGGCCGCAAGGCATCGCAGACCTGCAAAGTGACCTGGTTGCGCGAAGGCTGCAGCCGTGCCACCAGCCAGCCGCGGGTTTCGCTGGCGCGTGAGGACAGCCGCACGGTACGCGCCAGCGTGAAGCCGTCGCCCGCGGGATCGATGTCGACCTGATCGACGCCGGCGATCTGCCGTTGTTGAAAGAACAAGCCCATGGCCGCGGCGTCCAGCGGCGGGCGGTAACCCAACCGCACCCGTACGCCGGCGGCCGCCGGCTGCGCCCCGGCGCGGCGCAGCTGGGTCGGGTTGAGCTTGTAATGCGCCCGGAAGGCATCGTTGAACCGGCGCACGCTGGCAAAACCGCTGGCGAGCGCGACCTGGTGCACCGGCAGCTCGGTGTCGGCCAGCAATTGCTTGGCAGCCAGCAGCCGGCGTGTCTGCAGGTACTGGATGGGCGAGACACCCAACTGGGTCTCGAAGATGCGGCGCAGATGGCGGTCGCTGATACCGACCCGGGCCGCCAGCCGCGCGACCGACAGGCCCTCACCCGCCCAGTCGTCGGGCTCGTCCAGCAGCCGTGCCGCCTGCTGCGCCAGGATCGCCGACGCATCCTGGATCGACCACCAGGGCGTGCCCGGGGCCAGTTCCGGACGGCAGCGCAGGCAGGGTCGAAAGCCCGCTGTCTCGGCCATCGCCGCATGGGCGAAGAAACGGCAGTTTTCGCGCCGCGGTGTCCGTACGCGGCACACTGGCCGGCAATAGATGCCGGTGGAGGTCACGCCGGTGAAAAAACGACCGTCGAACCGCGCGTCGCGGGCCAGTAGGGCCGAATAACAGGCGTCCGGATCAATCGTGCTGGTGGGGTCGGCCATAGGGTCATGGTACGCCGATCGGGCATGGGAACTGGCTGTTTTCGGACATGTGTCTGGCCGACAGTCCCGCTGAGCTGTCAGTCGTGCGGCTATGCCGCGTCAGCCCCCGCCGCCGCCAGCCCTTGCAGGCTGTGCGCCGCCACCACCAGCGCCACCTCCCCCTGTCCATGCCAGGCGCCAAGACCTTGCACATGC
>JBBRVD010000058.1:0-19538 GCA_038247175.1 Burkholderiales bacterium
CAATCTGAGCCAGGATCAAACTCTATAGTTCGATCTTGAATTTTTTCGCTTGATCTCTCAAGCAACTCATAAAAACGGAATTGAAGTGAACTTCACTTCTATTCTCATGAGCGTTTGCGGGTCAGTTAAGACCCAGTTCCGAAGAACTTGGCAATTGCCTTCAAACGCCCACGCTTATCGGCTGTAAATTCTTAAAGATCAGCAAACCCGCTTTACGCTTGCTTGCCAGCTTCACCGTGATCAGCGAAGCCTCGAATTATGACACAGTTTTTTTGACTTTGCCACCATCTGCGAAATGTTTTCCACAGGCCTGTCTTGCATTCATGCGGTCTTGCCGAAACCCGCTTAACCCGCCATCACATTCCGAAGCAACGCCATTTCCTTGGCAGCGCCGTATATCGGAGGAGACAAAATTTTGCGCGCCTCCGTCACTGCAAATTACCAACATTTCAGGAGTATCAGAACCCGCAAATATACAGCAATTCCCGCGCCGACCCGCCAAATTTGCGACCAGGTGCGCCAGGCCCATGGGATGCTCCTAGGCATCACGCAATGGCAACGAAGTCGCCGCTGGTTGGGAATTGTCTATCTACGCAGGTAGCAAGGCATCGGTACAGACAAGCGAGGTAAACGAAGGCTCCAATTGACATCGATCTTCAGCGGTCGCGAATGGCCGTTACTCAGGTTCTCGACGCTGCTCCAACTGCGAACCGATCACACCACTCGGCAAGGCTTGGAATCGACCCTATCGCAATCCGGGTCAACTTCGGTACACCGAGGTGCGCCAGCGCCTTAACGGATGGTTCATCGGACTACGCCCCAAAGCCGATTCGCTGCGCAGACACAGTGGCAGCAAGTCAATCCAATGCACAGCCAATGGCGCGCCGATGCGGCCTTCTGTGGCTCTGGAATGCCGCAAATGGTGACCAGGGAACCATTGGCAGTCCAACCACATGCGATGGCGCTGCTGCATTCGACAGATCGTCAGCTGACTCTTTGATCAACACCCAAAGGGTCGCCTAACCCGGTCCGAACATGGCCAATATAAGGCATCCTCGCATCAAGACATGCCCCGGGAGATCAGCGGGTGAGGGCAGCACGTTGGGAAACCTTGCCTTTTCCGTTGACGAGAATGGTCGGACACCCACCGGCGGGACAGCAGGCCACGTCGAAGGACCGTAGCCCGGATAATCACGATCTTATGGCCTTAATCTCCCTCCTTGACGCCCAGTTGGCCTACGGCCATGTCGCGCTACTAGACCACACCGACTTCTCCCTGGAAGCCAACGAAAGAGTCGGCCTCATCGGTCGCAACGGGACTGGTAAGTCATCTCTGCTTCGAATTCTCGGTGGCATCGAAACGCCAGATGACGGCATCCTCCACATGCAGCAAGGGCTGCGACTGGCCCATGTGGCGCAAGAGCCTATCCTGGCCGGGCATGAGTCCGTATTTGACGTCGCGTGCCTCGGTCTCGCATCTGTCAGAGCGCTGGTAGATGCGTACAGCCAGGGGACCGGCGACCTCAATGCCTTGCAGGACGCCATCGAGCTGCAAGACGGTTGGAATTGGGAACAGCGGGTAACCGAGACGCTGCAACGACTGCACCTCGATCCCGCTGCGCGCGTGGATTCCCTGTCAGGGGGCACGCGCAAGCGCGTCGCGTTGGCGCAAGCCCTGGTTGTTCAACCATCGGTGCTGCTGCTCGACGAACCGACCAACCACCTGGACCTGGACTCGATCGAATGGCTGGAGGAACTGCTGGTTGCTTTCAATGGCAGCATTGTCACTATCACCCATGACCGCAGCTTCCTGGATCGCGTGGCCACTCGGATCGTAGAGCTCGACCGCGGTAGGCTGCAATCCTACCCAGGCAACTTCGCTGCGTATTTGACGCAAAAGCAGGAGCAACTTACCCAGGAAGTCACACTGAGCGCCAAAGCCGACAAGCTGCTTGCCCAAGAAGAAACATGGATCCGCAAGGGTGTCGAGGCCCGGCGCACCCGCAGTCAAAGCCGCATCAGTCGCCTGGAGCAGTTGCGCGCCCAGCATGCCTCTCGGCGCGAGGCCGTCGGCAGCGTCAGAATGGATGTCTCCACCGGCGCCACGGGCGGAAAGATCGTCGCGGAACTTGCCAACGTCTCGCTGAGCTTCGCAGACAAATCGATTGTCAAGGACTTCACCGCCACAATGCTGCGCGGCGACAAAGTCGGCCTGATCGGCCCGAACGGCGCTGGCAAGACCAGCCTGCTCAAACTGATCCTGGGAGACCTGCAACCTTCACTCGGCACGGTCCGTCAAGGTAGCAACCTGCAGGTGGCGTACTTCGATCAGATGCGAAATGCGCTCGACCTTGATGCCACGCTGGCAGATTTCATCAGTCCAGGCAGCGAATGGATCGAAATCGGCACCCAGCGCAAACACGTCAAGAGTTATCTCTCCGACTTCCTTTTTTCCCCTGCGCGAGCCAACGCTCCGGTGAGATCCCTGTCGGGCGGCGAACGCAACCGCCTGCTGCTGGCCCGGCTGTTTGCGCGTCCGGCCAATGTACTCGTGCTCGACGAGCCAACCAACGACCTGGATATCGACACGCTTGAACTGCTCGAAGACCTGCTTGCCAATTACGACGGTACAGTCTTCCTGGTCAGCCATGACCGCAGTTTCCTGGATAACGTCGTCACCAGCACAATCGCGTTTGAGGGAGACGGCAAATGGCGCGAGTACGAAGGTGGCGTGCAGGATTGGTTGCTGCAGTCAGCGCGAACACGCACCATGCAAGCAAATGGCAAAACGCTGCCAACAAACGATCGAGCCTCTGGCGACGCCCTGCCCGCAGAGAGATCGATATCCAGCTCTGTGCTTGGCAAAAACGAACGGGTAACCGCCGCCAAGCTGAGCTACAAAGAACAACGCGAGCTCGACAAGATGCTGAGCTCCATAGATGCGCTCGAGCAGGAGCAAAAGCAGCTTCGGGCCGAACTCGAAGAAGGCTCTTTGTACCAGCGAGACGCTGAACGCGCCGCCACGCTGCACGCACGCGATGCAGAGATCGAAGAGGCGCTCATGCGGTCCCTGCAACGATGGGACGCGTTGTCTGCGCGCCAAGCCAAAGCCTAGTCGATCATCCGATCATCGCCCGCCCGCCGGCCTCGTCAACCGGTATCGACATGGTCACACAAGCGCCCTGGCCGGCACAGGACGTGATCGATACGTCCCCGCCCAGCGCGACGACCTGGCGCCGTACGACATCCATGCCGACACCGCGCCCGGACACGTCGCTGACAGAGGCGACCGTGGTCAGACCCTGCTCAAAAACCAGCTGCCAGACACCTTGATCGTCCAGGCCGACAGGCACCGGAACTGCCCGAACGAGCGCAGCCTGCAGCACTTTTTCGCGGGAGAGGCCCGCACCGTCATCACGCACCGACATCCGGACCAGACCGGGCTCACGCCAGGCTGACACTTCGATGTGTCCTTGGGTTGGCTTGCCGACGGACAAGCGCTGCGCCGGCAATTCAATACCGTGGTCGCAGGCATTGCGCACCAGATGCGTCAAAGGATCAGCCAGTCGCTGCAAGAGAGCGCGGTCCATCTGTAAATCGTCTCCGCGCACCGACAGAACGAACTGCTTGTTCAGGCGCACCGACAAACGCCGCAACAAGGGTGCGATGCGACTGAACACGGTTGATACTGGAGCGCTGGCCAGTTTCTCCAGTCCTTCGCGCAAAGCCCTGGCATCACATTGCCATTGCGCGATCTCCAATCCCGCCGACTGTGCGCCAACAGGCCCGCCGGGATGGCCAGCGGCGCCATCGGGTGTGACATCGCCTTCCGTCAGCCTGCGGGCGATCAGCACCAGACGCCGCAGCTCGGTTGCGTGCACCCGAACCATGCCCT
Source organism: Burkholderiales bacterium (assembly GCA_038247175.1). Classification (GTDB taxonomy): domain Bacteria; phylum Pseudomonadota; class Gammaproteobacteria; order Burkholderiales; family Burkholderiaceae_C; genus CAISIP01. Next base: position 3,896 of record JBBRVD010000058.1, read on the forward strand.
CGATGGCGTCCAACCCAACACTGGGTTCTGCCATGGCCGGCTTCGCGGAAGGCAGTGACGTCGGTACATCGAATGTCACATGGCGGCGTTCCACATGCATGGCCAACAGGTCGAGCAACTCCTGATCGCAAACGGCGGTACGGACAACGAAAATCCGCTCGTCGCTAACGCCCGCATCTGATGACACCAACTCGCCCAGACCGGCGATATCGTTGAAAAATCCGACCACGGCAGCCGACACGATATCCGACTCGGAGGAACGGACCGTGATCCGCCGCAGGCGACTACCCTGAGATGCCGCGGGCACCAGAGCGCGGTCGCGCAACCGCACTGCCAACTCCTGCAGCACTGCAGGCGCTGGCGGAAAACCTCCATCCACCAACATGTGACGCGCGGCGTCAACAGCCTCACGCAGCAGATCTGCCGTGCCGAGTTCCGGCGGATTGCCCGACTGGCGCGGAACATCCAGCACCGACTCGATCAGATGCAGGAGGTCGGCCACCGCATCCAGTCCGAATGCCGCGGCGCCGCCTTTGACCGAATGTGCCTGACGAAACATCGCATGAACACTGTCCGGGCTGTCGAACGCGTCGACCCGGCACAGTTCGGCATCGATCGCGTCCAGGTTGGCGATCGCTTCATCCAGAAATATGGCGTCGGGCAGCATCAACGTCGCACAACCGCAAACGCCTGGCGCATTCGACCGCTGTCGACCGACGCAGTCGATCTCAAGACACGTGCCGCCCGCATGATCCGACGCCAACTCTGCGGTGTCTCGTTCCAATGCGGGGCGACATGCAGGGCACCAGCAATGACCCGATAGGCGGGAAATCGTGCCCCTGCCGCGCAACAAAATGTTGCACTTCGCAATGCACCGGACCTTGGCACTAGAATTTGCACACATCAAGGTTATCAGGAATCCGCCGCCGGGTGGTTGCCCTGATGCGACCCGGAGATTGCCGATCTGCCGGTCCACAGTGATGACCATCCCAGCGCTGCCCCCTGCAGACAGGACCCCCGCGCCCCGCATGTACGACGAGACCACCCACAGCCCCCTGCGAATACTGCATCTGGAAGACTCGGCGGTTGACCACGCGCTGGTGCGCCGAGCGCTGGTGCGCTCCGGACTGGACTTCACGATCGACCACGTGGAAACCCTGACCGACTTCCGCGCCACAACCAGCACGAACGTCTACGACGCCATCGTCGCCGACTATCGGCTGCGCGGATTCACCGCCATCGACGCATGGGAGGTCTTGAAGTCCCATACCAATGCGCCGCCGTTCATACTGCTGTCTGGTGCGATCGGCGAGTCCGCCGCGGTGGCCGCCATCAAGCTGGGGATGAGCGACTATCTGCAAAAGGACGACCTCGCCAAACTCGCGCCCATGGTGCTGCGGGCGATCGAACTGCAGCAGACCCGCCTGGCCAAGGATCGCGCCGACACGGAACTGGCCATCTCCGAGCGCCGGCTGGCCGAGTTTGCCGAACACCTGCAGGCCACGATCGAACAGGAACGTGCATCGATCGCGCGCGAGATCCACGATGACATCGGAGGCGCGCTGGCCGCGGCCAAGCTGGATCTGGCCTGGATCGGACGTCATCAGTTCGACCCCACCACGCTGGAACATGTCACCGCGGCAACGGAAATGCTCCAGCATGCACTCGGCGCGAGCCAGCGCATCATGATGAACCTGCGCCCCGCCATCCTGGATCAGGGACTGACCGCCGCCGTCGACTGGCTCGCAACCGGATTCGAGCGCCGCACCGGCATCCGGACCGTGCTGCGCGCCGGCCCTTCCAGCCATGAACTGCCCAAGACGGTTCAATTGACTGCCTACCGCACGGCCCAGGAAGCCCTGACCAACATTGCAAAGCACGCACGCTGCGACCTGGTCACAATCGACCTGACCGACAGCGGCAACGTGCTGACGCTGGAGGTCAGTGACAACGGGCAGGGCATCTCTGCGTCCGAGCAAGGCAAACCCAAGGCGTATGGACTCAAAGGCCTGCAGGAACGCGCCAAATCGGTTGGCGGCTGGCTTGACATCAGTACCCGTGTCGGCAAGGGCACCTCCATCATCCTGTCCGTTCCGCTGGAGCCCATCGAATCGGACAGCAAGGAAATACCAGCATGATCCGCGTGATACTTTGTGATGATCACGCCGTGGTTCGCCGCGGCATCCGCGACACCCTGGCCGATGCGGTCGACATCCAGGTGGTCGGCGAGACCGGCAGCTACTCCGAAGTGCGCGAGGCACTGCGCACCACGCCGTGCGACGTACTGGTGCTCGACCTCAGCCTGCCGGGCCGTGGTGGCCTGGAAGTGCTCAGCAGCCTGAAAGATGCCGAGGTGAAGGTCGGTGTGCTGATCGTGTCAATGTATCCAGAGGACCAATACGCCATCCGGTGCCTGCGTGCCGGAGCACAGGGTTATGTCAACAAGGCAGGCGACCCGAGCGAACTGGTCGCTGCCGTGCGCACGGTGTCGCAGGGCAAGAAATACGTGAGCCCGGCAGTGGCCCAGATGCTGGTCGATAACCTCCACGCGCCAACCAACGAGGTACTGCACGCCTCCTTGTCGGAGCGCGAAATGCAGACGCTGCTCAAGATTGCCTCGGGAAAGCGCCTGTCGGATATCGCCACCGAACTGATGCTCAGTCCCAAGACGGTCAGTGTCTACCGCTCACGGGTGCTGGAAAAACTCAAGCTCTCCAACAACGCAGAACTGACGGTCTACGCCATCCGCAACAACATGGTCTGAACCTACAAACGGCAGTTGACCGCTCGAATTGCGCTGGAGATGCGCAGGGGACCTGACGATTTCGGCCACGAACCCAGTCACCGGTTGGGTGAGAGCGCTACGCACCCGAGCGCATTCAACTGCCGTTTGTCGGTTGAATGCGCGGCGTCAACGCGCGAACAGATCCATCATGCGCTGCAACAGAGCAGCGAAGGGTTGCTCCAGCATGGGTAGCGTCACAGCCACGCCGATCAGACCAACCGACAGCGTGATCGGGAAGCCGATCGCGTAGATGTTCATCTGCGGCGCGACCCGCGAGACGATGCCCAGCGCCAGGTTGGCGAACATCAGCATCGCCACCACCGGCAACGAGATCCAGAATGCGCTGGCGAACAGCTCCGCGCCCAGCCGATACATGCCGAGTTCCTTCAGCGCCACCAGAAAGTTCTGATCAATCGGAAAAGCGGAAAAGCTGTGCATCACCGCCATCAACACCATCAGGTGGCCGTTCAACACGATGAACAGCAACACCGCCATGTTGTTGTAAAAGCGCCCCATCGCGCTGGATTGCGCGCTCGTGGACGGGTCGAAGAAAGCAGCGAAGCCCAGGCCCATCTGGAAGCCGACAATCTGCCCGGCCAGTTCGAACGCGCTAAATATCAGGCGCGCTGCGAACCCGATCGCCAGGCCGATCCCGACCTGCTGCACCACCGCCCCCAGAGCATCGGGCCCGTTGATGTCGATGATCGGCTGATCGGGCAGGCTGGCCTGGGCAGCGTAAGCGACCAAAAAAGCCAGCCCGATCTTGGCGCGGATCGGGAATGAGCGCGACGAGAACACCGGAGCCGCCGTGAACACCGCCAGCACACGCAGGAAAGGCCACAGGATCGGCGACAGCCAAGCCATGATCTGCGCTTCGGAAATCGAGATCACGGTCGCGCCAGCGCGTTCATATCAACGAGCCAGGAATCGTCTCGATGGTGCGTCTGATGAAATCCACCAGCATGCTGAGCATCCAGGGGCCGGCAATCGCCAACGCCAGCATGGCAGCGATCAGCTTGGGTATGAAGGTCAGCGTGGCTTCGTTGATCTGCGTGATGGCCTGGAACAGGCTGATCACCAGGCCCACCAGCAGCACGATGCCCAGGATCGGCGCCGACACCATCAACAGCATCAGCAAGGCATCCTGCCCCATCGTCAACACCATCTGCGCGTTCACTGGGCCACCTCTTGCACGTTCACTGTGCGAAACTCGCGGCCAGCGAACCGATCAGCAGATTCCAGCCATCGGCCAGCACGAACAACATCAGCTTGAACGGCAGCGCCACCAGCACCGGCGACAGCATCATCATGCCCAGCGACATCAGCACACTGGCCACGATGATATCGATCACCAGGAATGGTATGAAGATCATGAAGCCGATCTGAAACGCCGACTTGAGCTCACTGGTGACGAACGCCGGCACCAGAACCCGCATCGGAACCGTCTGGGCCGTAGCGTCGGCCGGTAGCTTGGCCAGCCGCACAAACAGCCCCAGATCCGATTGGCGAGTCTGCTTTGCCATGAATTGGCGCATCGGCCCCTCGGCCTTTTCCAGTGCCTGCTCGAACGGTATGGTGTTCTTGCTGTACGGCAGATAGGCGTCTTCGTAGACCCGGTCCAGCGTGGGACCCATCACGAATACGGTCAGGAACAATGACAGGCCAACGATGACCTGGTTCGGCGGCGAAGATTGGGTGCCCAGCGCCTGGCGCAGCAACGACAACACGATGACGATACGGGTGAATCCGGTCATCATCAGCAGCACCGCCGGCAGAAATGACAAGGCAGTGAAAAACAACAGAGTCTGGATCGGCACCGAGAAACTGGTGCCGCCGGGCCCGCTGCCCACCAGCAGCGGCAACTGACCAGCCTGCTGCTGCGCCAGGGCCAAGCCCTGCAGCAAACATCCACCCGCCAGCACCATGGCGTTGCGGATGACGAGGGGCCAGCGGCGCTTGCCCCGGGAAGAAAGGAGGTCCGACACGCGATGCGCCCTTCAGGGCCGTGCGGCCAACGACGCCGGCGGCTGCGTCTGCGCAGCCAGGTCGAAGCGCGCACCGCCCGTCTGGGCCGGCATCGTGTGCAGGCATGAGACCGATTGCGCAGTCACACCCAGTACCAGGCATACGCGGGCGTCCTGGGGCCCCACCTCGACAGTCACAACCCGCTGCTGCGGTCCCACCGCGACAGCCGACAGCACCCGGTTCGCAGCGCCAGCGCCAGGACCGGGCACGACCGAACGCGCCTGCAACCACCGAATACCCATCGGTACCATCGCCAGCAGCAATACGAAGGCCGCGACCGTGAACAATGTCTGCGTCATGCCCGATTCAAGCCTTGTTGATGCGGCGCAGCCGCTCGGACGGCGTCACCACATCGGTCAGTCGGATGCCGAACTTGTCATTCACCACCACCACCTCGCCCTGTGCGATCAGATAACCGTTGACCAGCACGTCCATCGGTTCGCCCGCCAGTGCATCGAGCTCCACCACCGACCCCTGCCCCAATTGCAGGATATGTTTGATCGATACCCGGGTACGGCCCAGCTCCACCGACAGTTGGACCGGTATGTCCAGCACCATCTTGATGTCGTTGACCGGCGCATCGGCATCGCCACCCGCCCCATGCAGGGGCCGAGTGGAATCGCCCGACAAAACGCCGCCCGACTCGTCCTGCCCTGCTGTTGCGTTGCGCTGATCCACCAGCGCCTCGGCCCAGTCAGCCTCGCTCGACGCGTCTTCACCGGCAGCGCCAGCGGACGATTGCGGTTCGTCAATTGCCATTTCTTTCTCCCATCCAGTCCGCGCCGAAACCCCTCAGGCTCTTGTCGATCCTGATCGCATATTTGGCATTGTGGGTGCCATACTGACACTCGAACATCGGCACTCCATCGATCGACGCCTGGATGCGCGGAGCCCGGTCGAGTTCGATGAAATCACCCTTCTTCATCGCCAGCAGCTGCTCGACCGTGGCCCGGGTGCGCGCAAGCTCTGCAACCATCGTGATCTCGACTGCCTGGATCTCCTGCGTCAGCACATTGACCCAGCGCCGGTCGACCTCCATCGAATCGCCCTGGGTCGATGAATACAACACGTCGCGGATCGGCTCCAGCGTCGCATACGGCATGCAGAAATGCACTGCGCCAGCCACCTCGCCGATCTCGAGCTGAAACGAGGTGCAGATCACGACTTCGCTGGGCGTGGCCACGTTGGCGAACTGCGGCTGCATCTCCGAGCGCTGGTATTCCAGGTCGATCGGGTAGATGCCTTTCCACGCCTTCTTGTATTCTTCCGCCACGACCTTCACCAGGCGCGCGATGACCCGGTGCTCGGTAGCCGAAAAGTCCCGCCCCTCGATACGGGTCTGAAACTTGCCGGTGCCACCGTACAAGGTATCGATCACTCCGAAGATCAGCGCTGGCTCGCAGACGATCAGGCAATTGCCCCGCAATGGGCGCACTGCCATGATGTTGAAGTTGGTGGGCACCGACAACTCGCGCAGGAACGCGCCAAATCGCTGGACCGCGATCGATCCGATCGACACCTCGGGCGTGCGCCGGATCAGGTTGAACAGCCCCTGCCGCAGATTGCGGGCGAAGCGCTCGTTGACGATCTCCATGGTCGGCATCCGCCCGCGGACGATGCGTTCCTGGCTGGAAATGTCATACGGCCGGACTTCGCCTTTCTGCGCCGCCTCCTCGACTTCCTTCTGGCTCTCGCCAGTGACGCCTTCGAGCAGTGCGTCGACTTCTTCCTGCGACAGGAACGATTCAGACATGGTCGGTACCGTCCATGGTGTTACTGAACGATGAAACTGGAGAACAAAACCCGCTGCACCGGCTGGTCCACCGGCGCACGGCGGCGTTTGCGGTTCGGCTTCGCTGCGGTGGCGCCCTTGCCGTTGTCGGCCTCTTCCACGTCCTCGTCGATGCCGCCAAAAGGTTCGGACGCCTCGCGCAAAATATCCCGGGCCAGCTTTTCCTTGCCCTCGATCTTCAACAGATCCTCGGACGTGCGTTGCGACACCAGCAACAAAACGCCGCTGCGGATCGTCGGCAGATACTGCTTGACCCGCTCGGCCGCAGCCGCGTTCTGCAATTCCAGCGTGATGCCGATTTGCGCCACCCGCTCGCCGCCGGGATCCGACAGGTTGACCACCATGTTATCGAGCGGCAGGTAGGTTGGCGGACCGGTCTGCACCTGTCGGGCCACCGGGTGCTCTTCCTCGTCCCCGAGTGCGGCAGCGGCACGCTGCTTGTTGACATACAGGATGGTGCCCAGAGCCGCCAAAACGACAATTAACACGATGGCCACCACGATCACCAGCATCTTCTTGCTCTTGGGTGGCGCGGCGGCGGCTTCAGCGGGTTTGGTGGCCACAATTCATCCTGGAAACAGTTGCAGAGGCAATTATTCTGCATCCTCACCACCATGATGGCCTGATAAAGACCGGGATTCCATGGCAATCCCGCCGGCTTACCCGCCCCGCAAAGATCACACGAACAGGTCAACCGCCCTGCCCGAGCCCTGGCGCGTCGCCGTCGCCGGGACGATGGCTACCTCCTGCATTCGCGCCGGCGCCGCGCGCGCGCGAGCAAACCGGTCCGAGCGCGCCGAGCCGCCATCGTCCGGATGCTGCGCGGAGCCGCCAACGAAGCCGCCGGACAACATCAACCCCTCACCGGCCAGTAACTCCTGCAGTTGCGGCATCGCATCGAGCAGCAGCTTGCGCGCCTGCGGCTGGTCGGATCGGAACTCCACGAAGGCTTCGTTGCCCCTGACCGCGATACGCACATCGACCGCACCGCCGTCGAATGCATCGAGTTGCAGCTCGGCGCTCTGCACACCACCTGCAACCCAGTAATGCATCTTCTGCGCCAGCGCGGCAGACGGCACCGGTGTCGACGCCGTGGGCGCGTAGACCGGACTTGCCGGCTGCGCTGCGTTGCTGCCCGGCGCAGCGTCTGACCAGGCGACAAATCCGGCACTCGGCGCGTCCGGCAGCTGAATTCGGTTCGCTCCCCGTTGATGCTCGCGTATTCCCGGCCCCGCACGCAAGCCCGCCAGGCCAGCCTCGAACATGGAAACAACGGACGACGCGGCTCCGTTGCCGGACTGCGGCGCCACCAGCGCCCGCCACTGCGCAGTCTCGGACTCCTTGGCTGAAGCCTCGGGTCGCCCGGACCCATCACGCGCCAGTGCGGACGCTTCCGCTGCCTGCTGGCGAGCCAGCCTGTCGAACTCTGCTGTCGCCGCACCCGATGGCTGGTTGGCCGATCTCGCTCCCGGCTCGAGATCAGTCCCCTTCGGACCCGGATCGGTCAGGTCAGCCGCGTCCTCGGCAAGCTTGGCCGCATCCGCCAACGCGCGATGCGCTGCCGTGTCGGCAGCCTGTCCTGGCCCACGACGCAATCCCGCATGGGCGGAGCCAAGCTGCGCCGGCGCAGGTACGGCAGGGCCTGGTGCCGACGCGACCGGTCCGGTTGCGACTGCAGACGACTCCGACGGCGTCCGCAACCCGGCCCTGGAGTCCCCCATCGCATCTTTACCGTGCTCGGAGCCGGTATCCTGATCAGGCTTCCCGGACGGCGCAGAGCCGTCAGCCACAGCCGCCGGGACGGTCAGCGCATGCAGCATGGACAGGAAGGAGGCGCTGCCTGTCCCCTCGCTGCCGGCGTCACCGGAAGCGCGAGAACGCACAGAATTGGCACCTGGTTTTTGCACGGGGGACGGCGGGCTGGAGCCGGCGTTCGCGTCGATATTCATGGTGTGTCCTGGTTTGCAGTATGAGGGGTCATGCGCCGTCGGCTGGCAAAAGCGTCCGTCTGTTTTTGCTCGCGCAGCGCGGCGATCCGAGCCTGTTCCTGGCGCCGCTTCTCAAGCAGGCGATTCAATCCGGCCAGATGCACCTCGGCGTCCAGCAAAACCCGCCGGGCTGCCTGGCACTGCCGCAGCACATCGTCGATCACGCCCTGCTGCAGGTGAATGGTCTGGTCGAGCCTGGCCATGAACTGGTAGTAGTGCCCCACGAGCTGCGGTGTCGTGCTGGACTGCGCCGACACCGACCAGCGGGCCTGGGTATCGGCGGCATAACTCTCCAGTTGCTCCATCTGCTGCGATGCATGTTGGTGGCGCCGCGACACCTGGGCCAAGGCCTGGCCCGCTTCATCGCGCCTGCGGGTGGCCAGCTCGACCGCCACCCCCAATACGCCCGGCACGGTCACGCGCAACCTCCGCCAAGGCAGAACGCAGCAAAGTCGTTGCCCTTGAGTTTGTTGCCGGTACTCATGCCGCGGAGGCCCCCAACACCGCTCGCATGGATGCCGTGCTGTCGGTCAGCGAAGCCGCCTCGTGCATGTGTTGCTGCAGGAACGCCTCGGTCAGCGGGTGCAACGCGATCGCCTGGTCCATCGACGGGTCCGAGCCTGCGACATAGGCACCAATCTGCACCAGGTCGCGACCCTTGTCGTAACGCGCCACCACGGCGCGGAAACGGCGCGCCAGCTCGAAATGGTCCCGTTGCACCACGTTATGCATCACCCGCGAGGCGGACTGCAAGACGTCGATCGCCGGGTAATGCCCCGACTCGGCCAATGCGCGCGACAGTACGATATGGCCGTCCAGGATCGCGCGAGCAGCGTCCGCGATCGGATCCTGCTGGTCGTCGCCCTCGGTCAGCACCGTGTAAAAAGCGGTGATCGAGCCGACGCCGTGCAACCCGTTGCCGCTGCGCTCCACCAACTGTGGCAGCTTGGCAAAACACGACGGCGGATAACCCTTGGTCGCTGGCGGCTCGCCGATGGCCAGCGCAATCTCGCGCTGCGCCATCGCGTACCGCGTCAAGGAATCCATCAGCAGCAGCACGTGTTTGCCCTGGTCCCTGAAACTCTCTGCGATCGCCGTCGCGTACGAGGCCCCCTGCAAGCGCAACATCGGCGCCGCGTCAGCGGGCGCTGCCACCACCACCGAGCGGGCACGACCTTGTACACCCAGGATGTCCTCGATGAACTCCTTGACCTCCCGCCCCCGCTCGCCAATCAGGCCGACCACGATCACGTCGGCGCTGGTGTAGCGCGCCATCATGCCCAGCAAGACGCTCTTGCCGACGCCGGAGCCTGCAAACAGCCCGATGCGCTGGCCGCGCCCGATGGTCAGCAAGGCATTGATGGCACGCACCCCGGTGTCGAGCACATCGCGGATCGGCGCACGGTCCATCGCATTGACCGGTTCGCGGTCGAGCGTCCGCGCCACCACGTCCCCGATCGGGCCCATGCGGTCCATCGGCTGGCCTTGCGCATCGACCACCCGACCGAGCAGCCCGTCGCCCAGCGGCAGGCGCAGCCGGCCAGCCTCCAGATCAGACGGCACGTGCGTCGCCTGACCCAGACGCGGTGTCGGCACGAAGGCAGTGGACGGCACTACGCTGGCCCCGCTGGACAGACCATGCATGTCGCCAGCCGGCATCAGGTAGGCACGGTCGTTGGAAAATCCGACCACCTCGGCCAGCACCGGTTTCATTTCTGGTGCCTTGATCAGGCACTGGCTACCCACCGGGACGCGCAGTCCGCTGGCCTCGAGCACCAGCCCGGTCATGCGCGTCAGCGTGCCACGCCGCTCCAGACTGGTGCCCGTGCGTACCCGCGCGCAGGCATCGTCGAGCAGTTGCTGCCAGGCCTCGCTCGGCGCGCCGACCTCGATGGCGGCGTGCTCCGGGGTGGCGTCCTCAGTCATCCCACCGCACCTCCAGGCCCAGCTTGGCAATGGCGCGGCGCCAGCGGGTTTCCAGGCTGGCGTCGATGATGGCGCCAGCCGAACTGATCAGGCAGCCGCCCTGCTCGATCGTCGCGTCTGCCGTGAGCGTGAGCTGCAGCGCCGCGAATTCGGACTGGATCACATCCTGCAACATGTCCAGATCCAACGGATGCAACCGCACCGCGGCAGCCTTTGTGTCGTCGCCCAGCATCTGCAGACCTTCACGGAGCACAGGCTGCAAGGCGTTGGGATTGACCGACAGCTCATGGCGCAACAGCTGGCGCGCGAGAACGCAGGCGAGTTGCAGAACACCCTGCGCCATCACCTGCTCCGACTGCACCAGTTGTTTTCGCGCCGACGCCAGCAATTGCCCAAAACGCCGGGCCGCCTGCAGTCCCTGGTTATCGACAAATTCCTGGTGTTGTTGCTCCGCGCGCAAGGTGGCCGTCGCCTGCCCCTGTGCAAAACCCTCGGCGTAAGCCTGCTGGCGTACCACCACATCGCGCTCGGCGTCGCGCTGCGCCTGGTGCGCATGGGCCTGGGCGTCGGTCCGGGCCTGGGCGTCCGCCGCGAGCTGCAGCAGGTCTGCATCGACATCGCCGAAATCCCAGCGTGCGACTGCACCGATCTCTTCACCGGGAATGAAACGGGACAGATTGCGCATGGCGGAGTCGGTGCGTCAGACCATCGCGTCGTCGGCGCCGCCGCCGCCCACGACGATCTGGCCCTCGTCGGCGAGGCGCCGCACCGTCTTGAGAATTTCCTTCTGCTGCGCCTCGACCTCGGACAGGCGCATCGGACCACGCGACTCGAGGTCTTCGCGCAAGGTCTCGGCCGCCCGGGACGACATGTTCGACAGGAACTTCTCCTTGAGTTCGGGCTGCGCACCCTTGAGAGCGGAGATCAGTGTGTCGGAGGCGACCTCCTTGAGCACGGTCTGGATCGCCTTGTTGTCGAGCTTGATGAGATCGTCAAACACGAACATCTTGTCCATGATCTTCTGCGCCAGATCCGGGTCGTGGCTCCGGATCGACTCGATCACCGTGCCTTCGACATTGGCTCCCATCAGGTTGATCATCTCGGCCGCGGCCTTGACACCGCCCAGCGAGGACTTGCGCACCTTGTCGGTACCCGAGAGCACCTGGAACAACACTTCGTTGAGGTCCTTCAGCGCAGTGGGCTGAATACCTTCCATCGTGGCGATGCGCAACATGACTTCGTTGCGCTGGCGCTCGGTGAACAGCTTGAGGATTTCGGAAGATTGATCGACGTCGAGGTGGACCATGATCGCCGCAACGATCTGCGGATGTTCGGTGCGCAACAAATCCGCCACCGACAAGGCATCCATCCACTTGAGGCTCTCGATGCCAGAGACGTCGCCACCTTGCAGGATGCGGTCGATCAGCAAGGTGGCCTTGTCGTCGCCCAGCGCACGTCTGAGCACGTTGCGCACATAGTCGCTCGAATCAGCCACCAGCAGGCTTTGCGATCCCGCCAGTTCAGTGAACTTTTCGATCACGCTGTCGACCCGGTCGCGGGTGATGCCCTTGGTCCGGGCGATCGCCTCGCCGAGTTTTTGCACTTCCTTGGGCGACAGGTGCTTGAACACCTCCGCCGCCTCGGCCTCGCCGAGCGACATCAGTAGTACCGCGGCGTCCTGTAATCCGTCATCAGCCATCAATATCCTCCCAGCGTCAGGCCGGAGCCTCGCTACCGATCCAGTCCTTGACGATGTTGGCCACGGCCATCGGGTTCTCCCGCGCCAGCTTGCGCGCACCTTCAAGCCGCAGTTGTGCCTCGGTCAGACCGGCTTCTGCCTGGGCCGATGCACTGTTGGTCAGCAGCGGCGGACGCTCCGTGTCGTCGGCCACCAGGGCGTCGAGCTGGGTCAACTCTTCGGGCTCGGGCGCCGGCGGGGGCTTGGCCATCGCCTTGAGGCCTGGACGCACCAGGCCGAACAACAGCAGCGCGACCAGCAACACGATGCCGATCGGCCAGGCCAGGTTACGCGCCAGGTCGAGCATCTGCGGTTGTTGCCACAGGGGCAACTCCGACTGCGGCGTCGTCTGTATGGCAAACGGCGTGTTCATCAGGTTGACCGAGTCGCCCCTCTCCCGGTTAAAGCCGATCGTCTCGCGCACCAGCGCCGTCATCTTCTCGATCTGATCTGCGGTCAAGGCCACGCTGGTCGCCTTGCCCTTGTCATCGAGGCCGGTCTGGTGGTTGACAACCACAGCCGCGCTCAGGCGCTTGACTTGCCCGGTGCCGCCCCGCACCACCCGCACCGTCTTGTCGACCTCGTAGTTGATGGTCGACTCGCGTTTGCCGCCGTTGTTCGCTCCCTGGGAGCCGGCACCGGCGGTGCCAGCCGCGGCCAGCGTCTGCGCCGCGCCATTGATCGGTGCCGTGGCATCGCCGGGTGGCTGGTTGGTGACCGCGCCAGGCACGCCCGCTGGCGGCGCGGGGCCACCGGCACCGGGGCCGGATTCGATCAGCTGCTGGCTGCGGATGGCACCGGAGTCCGGCGTCTGGTTGGGCCGGTGCGACTCCGACGTGGACTCGGTCTGCGTGAAATCGACATCGGCCGTGACCTGGGCGCGCACATTGCCCTTGCCGACGATGGGCTCGAGAATATCCAGGATGCGCCGGGCAAACGACTGTTCGAGTTGCTGCGTGTATTGCAGCTGCTCCGCGTCCACCCCTCGCGCGCCACCACTCCCGTCGACCGGTTCGGACAACAGCTTGCCGGTATCGTCGAGCACGCTGACGGCCGACGGCGTCATCTCCGGCACACTGGACGAGACCAGGTGCACGATACCGGCCAGCTGCGCCCGGTCCAGCGAGCGGGCCGGATGCAGGCTGATCAGTACCGACGCGGACGGTTTCTGCTGCTCGCGGAAAAAGCCGTTCTGATTCGGCAAAGCCAGGTGGACACGCGCACTTTGCACCGACGACAAGGCCTGGATCGACCGCGTCAACTCACCCTCGAGCCCGCGCTGGAACGTCAGCCGCTCCTGGAACTGGGTCATGCCGAAACGGTTCGACTCCATCATCTCGAATCCGACCACCGAATTCTTGGGCAGCCCTTGCGAGGCCAGGCGCAGCCGGGTATCGTGCACCCGGTCCGCCGGTACCAGGATGGCGGCTCCGCCATCAGAATATTTGTAAGGGATGTTCATCTGCGACAGTTGGGCCACGATGGCGCCGCCGTCCTTGTCCGCCAGGTTGGCGTACAACACCCGGTAGTCGGGCTGGCCGCCCAGCAACACGCCGCCGATCGCGACCGCCAGCAGCAAAACAGCGCCAAGGGCCAGGCGCATGCGTTGCCCCGACTCCAGGGCGCCCAGGCGCTCGGACAAGGTGGGATTGGCAACAACAGTGGCAACGGCGGTCATCGAGCGATCCGAAAACATCGTGGCGCGAGGTCGCAGCCACATCGGGGAACATTATTGGATCGGCGCGCCGAAAACGTGAGGCCGATTAAACCGGCATTCACCCGCCATTTCGACTAATCCAACCGGCTTTCAGTGACTAGCATGGCTGCATCACACGGACCGTCCTCGGAGGACACAATGGATCTACGTCTGCCCCCCATCAACATGCCAGCGGCCATTCGCCCGCTGGCCCTGACGCGCCTGACACCCGACAAGGCCGTGACAGGCGCGGAAGGCGGGTTCAGCGGAGCAATGAAGAGTGCGCTGCATGAGGTCAGCGCGGCACAGAACCAGTCGCGGCAGATGCAGCGCGAAGTGCAGATGGAAAATCCCACGGTCAGCCTGGAGGACACCATGGTCGCGATCCAGAAGGCCCAGATCGGCTTCCAGGCCACACTGCACGTGCGCAACCGGATGGTGCAGGCCTACACCGACATCATGAACATGCAGGTCTGATCGACCGCGTCAGTGGTCTGCAGTCAGTGCAGCATGTGCTGCAGACCTCCGAGCTTTTTCTCGAAGTGCGCCAGCCAGGGTTCGGCCAGATAACGGACCTGGGCGTCGTTGGCCAGTATGCGCCGCATGATGCCGGATTTTTCGGCCCGCTGTTCAGCCGGCAATTCCTGGTTGTTGGAGGCGAAACGCAATTGCTCGATCAGCACCGCGCAGGTGCCTTCGAGCCGGATCACGCCGTCCCAGTCGTCGGCTTTGGCCGACTCCAGCATGCTGACGCTGGCGGACTCCAGCGCCCGGTAGTAATCGATCAGGGTGTTGCTCATGGTGATTCCAGCGCCTCAAGCCGCCCGCAGGCGCGGCCCGGGCTGCGCGTCGGCTGTCTGGCCCATCTGTTTCCAGCCGCTGGCGATCGGTTCGATCAGCCGCAACACTTCGTCCAGCGCCGCCATGTCGTTACGCGCGTTGCCCTGAGTCAGGCGCACCACGCAGTAACCATACAACTCCTGCAGGTTGGCGGCCAATGGCCCGCCTTGCTCCGTATTCAGAGCGCCCCTGAGCCCCTCCTCCAGGATTCGCACGGCCAAAACAATGTTGGCGCACTTGTTCTTGACGTCACCCGCAGCCAGCGCGACCCGGGCCAAGCGCACCGCCACCAGCAGTCCATCGAACAACATGTCGACCAGATCATGCGCGCTGGCCTGACTGACACTGGTCTCCACACCAATCGTCTTGTAGGCCTTTGCGGACCGGGGACCCATCTGGGAAAACATGCGGACGTTCCTTGAAGTGATGTCTTCTTTATCGGCAGGCTGGCGTGCAAATCAAGACTTTGCCGCCGCTAAAAGGCAGGGCTTTGCCACCCAGTTCGCCAAGCTGGCTCAATTATTGGGCCGGTTCCACTGCGCGACCTGCTGCGTCACATAGGCGTTGAGTGCGTTCAGGCTGTTGAGCTGCACGTCCAGCGCACTGTAACGGCGGTTGAGCTGGGCTTCAATGCGGGCCACCTTTTCGTTCAGCCGCGTCTGGTCCTTGGTATTGAGGTCGAGCGAGCGCTTGAGCGATGCGTCCTTGTTGTTGAACAGGCCGTCGGTGGCCAGCAGCCCCTTGGCGAAGGCCGAGAACTTGGATGCCACGCCATTGGTCAGCGGATTGCCGTTGTCGATGCGCAGCAGGTTCTTGAGTTCGTCGCCATTGTTGACGGCAGTCTCGAGCTTGG
>JBBRVD010000059.1:0-19390 GCA_038247175.1 Burkholderiales bacterium
GCAAGACCATCATCAAGAACGTATTCTCGGGTTATGCGACCGAAGGCAACGACCACACCGTCGGCCCATTGAACAAGTATTACGACAAGACGCAGAAGCCGCGCGCCTTTGATCCGGACAAGGCCGCATTTCACTTCAAGAAGGCTGGCACGAGCGGCCCGTTCCCATTGCAGGTGTCCGAAGGCGCTTACACCGGTGCGACCGACTCCGCAGTGATCTTCCAGGAGTCGCTGAAGAAGGCCAAGGCCAACCTGGATGTCAAGCGGGTGTCGGGTGATGGTTACTGGGACAATGTCTGGCTCAAGGCACCATTCTGTGCCGTGTACTGGGGTAACCGTCCGACCGCCGACCTGCAGTTGTCGCAGACTTTCGTGACCGGCCAGACCTGGAACGACACCCGCTATTCGAACCCGAAGTTCGACAAGTTGATTGTGGACGCCCGGGTCGAACTCGACGAAGCCAAGCGACTGGCGATGTACTCCGAGTGCCAGCGACTGCTGTCGGAAGAGGCCGGCATGCTCTGTTTTGCGATCGGTGACGCGCTCGATGCGGGCGCCACCAAACTGCGTGGCCTTGAGGCGCATGCGCGCTACGACCTGAACGACCAGCGCCTGGCCGAAAAGGGCTGGTTCGCCTGATCGTGTGCGTCCGGACCCGGACCCAATGATGGATTGGTCGCCAAAGGTCCGGGTCACAAACAAAGAAGCGCGCTTGCGCAAGTCCCGGCTCTCGGGACTGGCAAGCGCGCTTTTTTGTGGGCGCTTGCATCATGAACTGCCGGTCGGGGCGATAACGGCCCGCTGGTCTTAACGGCTTCTTAGAAAGACCAACCCATGCTAAAGCTCATAGCCAGTCGGCTGGGTCAGGGGGTGATCACGCTGTTTGCGGTCTCCGTCCTGATCTTCGTCTGTACTCAAATCCTGCCCGGCGACGTCGCCTCGGCAGTGCTCGGCCAAGGTGCCACGCCCGAGGCGCTGGCCGCGTTCCGCAAGGAGTTGGGACTGAACGAACCTGCCTACACCCGGTATTTCAACTGGTTGTGGGGCGCGGTACGCGGTGACCTCGGGGTATCGATGACGAACCAGCGCATCATCATCGACGAACTGTTGCCTCGCCTGTACAACACGCTGTTCCTGGCCGGTTATGCGGCGCTGATCGCCATTCCGCTGTCGGTCGGCCTGGGCATCCTGGCCGCTATCAACGAGGGCAAGCTGGTGGACAAGGCGTCGAACATCCTGACACTGATCACGATCTCGATACCGGAGTTTTTCATTGCCTATCTGATGATCATCTTCTTCGTCGTCAACCTGGGCTGGTTTCCGTCGCTGGCAACCGTCTACCCCGGCATCGAGTTCAGTGAACGGGTGTACATCACGACCTTGCCGGCGGTGGCGCTGACGATGCTGGTGGCCGCGCACATGTTGCGCATGACGCGCAGCTCGGTGCTGTCGGTGATGTCCAGCCCGTATATCGAGATGGCCTTCCTCAAGGGCGCCAAGCGTACCCGCGTGATTGCGCTTCATGCCCTGCCCAACGCGGCGGCGCCGATCATCACCGTCATCGCGCTGAACCTGGCGTATCTGGTCGTCGGTGTGGTGGTGCTGGAGGCGGTGTTCGTCTATCCCGGCATCGGGCAACTGATGGTCGATGCGGTATCGAAGCGCGACGTGCCGGTGATCCAGGCCTGCGGCCTTGTGTTTGCCATGGTGTTCGTCGTGCTCAATACGCTGGCGGACGTGGCGATCATCCTGGTCAACCCGCGCCTGCGCCACAGGCGCTGAACGAGGACAAGAAAAATGAAAGTACTCGGACACAAACCCACCGTGACCGCCTGGATCGGCATGGGCATCATCGCCGTCAACCTGCTGGTCGCGATCTTCGGCCCGGTTTTCGCGCCGTATTCAGAGTCGCAGACGGTCGGCTCGACCTGGGACGAACCCAGTTTGCAGATGCTGCTGGGCGCCGACCAGATCGGGCGCGACATGCTGACCCGGTTGATCTACGGAGCCCGCATGACGATCGGCGTGGCGCTGGCCACCACGGCCCTTTCGTTCTTCATCGGTATCACGCTGGGTTTCGCTGCCGCCGTGCTTGGTGGCTGGGTCGATACCATCATCTCGCGCCTGGTCGACGTGGTCCTGTCGATCCCGCTGCTGATTTTGGCCCTGATCATCCTGGGCGTTTTCGGCTCGTCGATCCCGGTGCTGATCGTTACCATCGCGGTACTGGATTCGACCCGTGTGTTCCGATTGTCGCGGGCGCTGGGCATGAACCTGACGGTGCTGGAATATGTCGAGGCTGCGAGGCTGAGAGGGGAAGGTACCTGGTGGATCATTCGCCGCGAAATCCTGCCCAATGCGTCGGCGCCGCTGCTGTCCGAGTTTGGGCTGCGGTTCTGCTTCAACTTTCTTTTCATCGCCGCGTTGTCGTTCCTGGGCCTGGGAATACAGCCGCCGTTCGCCGACTGGGGAGGCATGGTGCGCGAGAACTCGGCGGCCATCAACTTCGGCATGCTGGCGCCGATCTGGCCGGCACTGGCGATCACGGTCCTTACGGTCGGCGTCAATATGGTTGTCGACTGGCTGCTGTCGGTCGAAGCCCGCCCGTCGGGCGCACAGGCGGAAATGTGAGGACGAGATGACCGACAAGAAAATCATTCTGCAGATCAAGGGGTTGCGGCTGGAAGCCGTGCGTGGCGGAAACGTCATCGTCGACAACGTCGATGTAACGCTGTATGCCGGACAGGTCCTGGGACTGATCGGTGAAAGCGGTGCCGGCAAGTCGACGATCGGCCTGTCCGCGATGTCGTATGCCCGCGCGGGTGTGCACATCGCCGGCGGCACAATCGAGATAGACGGCGTCAACATCCGTGAACTCCATGCCGCCGGCCGGCGCGACCTGCGCGGCAAGCGCATCGCCTATGTGGCCCAGTCGGCATCGGCGGCATTCAATCCGGCCCACACCATCATGGACCAGGTCTGCGAAGCGCCGATGATTCACGGCATCATGACGCGGCAGGAGGCGCAGGCCTGGGCGCGCGAGTTGTTCACGTCATTGGATCTGCCCGAGCCTGAAACCTTTGGCGACCGGTATCCCCACCAGGCCTCGGGTGGCCAGTTGCAGCGCGCGATGGCGGCGATGGCGATGTCGTGTCGGCCGGACATTCTGGTGCTGGACGAACCCACCACCGCGCTGGACGTGACCACCCAGATCGAAGTGCTGATCCTGCTCAAGTCGCTGATCCGCGAATACGGCTCGGCCGCGTTGTACATCACGCACGACCTGGCAGTTGTGGCCCAGGTGGCGGATCGCATCAAGGTACTGCGGCACGGCAAGGAAGTCGAGGAGGGCACGGTCGATGAGGTCCTGCAGGCGCCAAAACAGGAGTACACCCAGCAACTGGTTGCCGTGCGGGGCGCCGCTGCCAGCGAGCGGGCGGTGCAGTCGTCGGTTCAGGACGAGCTCATCCTCAAGGTCGAGCACGTGGATGCGGCCTACGGTAGCTTCAAGGTGGTCAACGACGTCAGTCTGGATGTGCGCAAGGGCGAGACCGTCGCCGTGGTGGGTGAATCGGGCTCAGGCAAATCGACGCTGGCGCGCATCATCACCGGTTTGTTGCCGCCGATTGGTGGCCAAATCCTGTTCAAGGGCAAGGTCTTGCCCAAGAGCCTGGCCGAGCGCAGCAAGGATCTCAAGCGCCAGATCCAGCTGGTCTACCAGATACCGGATGTCGCGCTCAATCCGCGCCAGCGACTGCTCGAGACGATTGGCCGACCTGTCAGCTTCTATGCCGGTCTTGGTGGGAACCAGAGCATGGTCAGCGAGGACGGCGATCGACCCGTGAAAGAGACGCTGGACCGCTCGTCAAGCATGTATTTCGGCATGAAATCTGCCGACGTGGAAAAGCGCACGCGCGAGTTGCTGGATATGGTGGAGTTGCCGCAAAGCTTCCTGATGCGGCGTCCGACCGAACTCTCGGGTGGGCAGAAGCAGCGGGTGTGCGTGGCGCGCGCGTTGGCGGCCAGGCCGGACCTGATCATCCTTGATGAACCCACATCGGCGCTGGACCCCTTGGTTGCCGAGGAGATTCTCAAGTTGTTGCGACGCCTGCAGGCGGAACTCGGGTTGTCGTACGTGCTGATCACACACGACCTGGACGTGGTGCACCGCATCGCGCACCGTACGGCAGTGATGCTCAAGGGTTCGTTCGTCGCTTTCGACAACACCAACACTATCTTCGAGGGGCCTTACCACCCTTATACCGAGCAACTGGTCACTGCCGTGCCGATCATGCGCAGCGATTGGCTCGATGGCGTGCTGGCCAAACGCGCGGCTGACGCGGCTGCGACACGATGACGGGTGCGGCGCCCTGCCGCCACCGACGCGCTTGTGTAGGAACCGGCTGACGCCCGGTCCGGGGATGCGCTGATTCCGGAGCTGCCACTGTTGCGAGACCATGGGTACGCTATCAGCCCCACCCGCAAGGACACAGACACCATGGAATCAGTCGTTCAAACACCGCGCAGCATCACAACCTCCCAAGTGGATGTCAGCTTGCCTCTGCAACAGGCACCGGCGGTCGACATTGACCTGCCCATGGCTGGTGCGCTCACGGTTCGCGCCGCGCAGGGCGAGCCAGTGTTCCAGCCCTCGTTGTCGCAGGTTGCCTCCGACCCTTCGCCTTCGCGCTCGCGTGTTCGTTGGCCAGGTCACTCCCGCTCGGGTTACCACGGCTCCACCGACTGGAACTGGATCCGGGACGGGCAGCCCGGTTTCGGCGAACGCAGCATCGGCTGACGACGCAGCTGCCGAGCCATCGGATTTTGGCCAGCATTCCCGAGACGCCGCAGCGGGGCGTGGCGCGTCCAGCCGATCTGCCACCAATCTTGCACCCCAGCGAGCGCCGCCCGATGTTGTCGTCTTCGGGAATCATCGTACGATCGCGTGCATGCAAGACCATTCGATCATGCCGTCCGTCTACCTCCCCCACGGCGGCGGCCCCGCTTTTTTCATGTCTGGCGGCATGGCCGACCTGTTCCGTCCCATGGGCCGGTTTCTGGCAACCTTTTCAGGGCAACTGCCGTTCCGGCCGAAGGCCATTCTGGTCGTAACCGCCCATTGGGAGGCTGCTGTGACGACGTTCTGCGGCGGCCCGCAGCCGCAACTGATGTACGACTATCACGGGTTCCCGCCGGAAACGTATTCGCTGACTTATGCCGCAGCCGGCGCGCCGGAGCTGGCTGAAAGGGTGGCCGGCCTGTTGCGCCAGGCCGGCCACCAGGCCGCGGTGGACCCGGCGCACGGCTGGGACCATGGCGTTTTCATCCCGCTCAAGCAGATGTTCCCGAAGGCCGACATTCCGGTGCTGGCCATGTCGCTCAAGCTGGGTCTCGATGCGCGAGAACACCAGGCTATCGGCGAGGCCTTGCGGTCGTTGCGACACGACGGAGTCCTGATCATGGGCAGCGGCATGAGTTACCACAACCTGCGCCAGATGGGCAATGCCGCGGCTGCGAGCGAGTTCGACCGCTGGCTCGACAGCGCATTGGCCGGTGACGCCGAACACCGGCGGATCAGGCTGGCCCAATGGTCGCTTGCGCCCTCGGCGCGCATTGCACATCCGCGCGAAGAACATCTGTTGCCGCTGATGGTCGCCTCTGGCGCTGGCGGCGATGCGCCTGGTCGCAAGTTGTGGACCGGTGCGGTGGGCCCAACCGCGGTATCGGCCTGGGCGTTCGACTGATCAGGCCGGTATCGGCTCCGGTCCGACACGAAATCACCGTCGCGCATTGCGGTTCAGCCACACCAGGGCGCCGCCAGCCGCTTTGCCATGGCCGTCCCACGGCGCGATCGCGCTTGCCGCAGCCACCGGCAATGTCGGCGCCCGCGCGGCGTCAGACGTTCGAATCGGCGAACGAGGACTTGCGCCGGTTCACGTAGTCCAGGACCGCCTCGTCCAGCGCCTCGTCCAGCGCCGGTGCCTCGTATTCGGCCAGTTGTTTCTTGAAGCTGGCGTTGGCACGTTGCGCCAGGTCGCGCGAGCCTTCGGCTTCCCACTGCTCGAAGCTGTTGTTGTCGGTGATCGGCGAGCGGTAGAACGCGTTCTCGAAGTTGGCCTGGGTGTGCGCGCAGCCCAGGAAGTGTTTGCCCGGGCCGACCTCGCGGATCGCATCCATGGCCTGCCCGTTTTCCGACATGTCGACGCCGGCCAGCAGCGTGTGCATCATGCCGGCCTGGTCAACGTCCATGACGAATTTTTCGTAGCCCATGGAAAGCCCGCCTTCGAGCCAACCGGCGGTGTGCAGCACGAAATTGACTCCGCCCAGGCAGGTCGGGAGCATGGTGTTGGCTGACTCGGACGCCGCTTGTGCGTCGGCGATCTTGGAGCCGCACAAGCCCCCACCGGAGCGAAACGGCACGCCCAGGCGCCGTGCCAGCGCCGCCATCACGTACAGCACCAGCGCCGGCTCGGGCGTGCCGAAGGTCGGGGCGCCGGACTGCATCGAGATGCTGGAGGCGAAACTGCCCAGTACCACCGGCGCGCCCGGGTTGCACAACTGAACGAAGGCCATGCCGGCCAGCGCCTCGGCCAGCGTCTGGGCGCAGGTGCCGGCCACCGTCACCGGCGACATCGCGCCGGCCAGGATGAACGGCGTGATGATGGTGGCCTGGTTGTTGCGCGCATAGACCTTGGCCGCGCCGAGCATGGTCTCGTCGAAGGTCATCGGCGAGTTGGCGTTGATCAGGTTGATGATCACGGTGCGCGGCTTGCCGGTGAGCGGATCGATATAGTTGTCGCCGAACAGCGCCTTGGCCATCTCGACCGTGTCCTGGGCGCGCTCGGGATGCGTCACCGAGCCCATGAACGGCTTGTCGCTGTATTTCATGTGGGCGTACACCATGTCGAAGTGGCGCTTGTTCACCGGCAGGTCGACCGGCTCGCAGATCGTGCCGCCCGAGTGATGCAGCGAAGGCGCCAGGTAGGCCAGCTTGACGAAATTGCGGAAGTCCTCGATCGTCGCGTAGCGCCGGCCCTGGTCCAGGTCGCGCACGAAGGGCGAGCCGTAAGCCGGTGCAAATACCGTGTTCTTGCCACCGATAACGACATTTCGGGCCGGGTTGCGTGCAAATTGCGTGAATTCGCGCGGTGTAGTGGCTTGCACCAGCTTGCGGGCCATGCCGGACGGAAACCGCACCCGCTCGCCCTTGACGTCGGCACCGGCGGCGCGGAACAGCTCGAGCGCCTCCGGATCGTCGCGAAAGTCGATGCCGGTTTCCTCCAGGATGGTGTCGGCATTGCGTTCGATGGTCTGCAGGCCTTCCTCGTCCAGCACTTCGTAATACGGGATGCGGCGAGTGATGTAAGGCACTGAATGGCTGCTGCGTGCGCTGCGGGCAGCCCGTTTGGCCTCGCGTCCGCCGCCGGCGCGCCGACCGCGTGGGGCGGATTCCGCCACTGGTACCAATGCCTCATCCATGGGGAATCTCCGAGAAAAGTGTGTCGTGGGCGCCAGGCGCCCTGAAGTAGCGAGAGTATGGTCAAGCCGGGCCAATCATGTGATCCGCATGCGACGCTGCCTAGCACGCTCACGCCATCGCAGGCTGTGCTGCTGCTTCGGCCTGAGCGACGGTGGGTGGCTGTGGGGCGCATTGCCTGCCGCCTGACACAGGACGGGGGGCAGCCAGTCAGCGCGCAAATGCCCGGATAATTCGCGCGATGGCGCACTTGTTGATTGTGGAAGACGATGAACTGCTGCGCGACGCATTGGGCAGCCTGCTGGAACACGCCGGGCACCAGGTGAGCATGGCGCCGGACGGCGAGTCGGCGCTGGCGCAACTGGCTGGCGGTGCGTTTGAAGGCGTGGTGCTGGACCTGGGTCTGCCGCGGATCGACGGCCTGACCGTGCTGCAACGGTTGCGCGAGCAACTCCCCACGCTGCCGGTGCTGATCCTCACTGCGCGAGACGGTGTCGAAGACCGGGTGGCCGGGCTCAACGCGGGCGCCGACGACTACCTCACCAAGCCGTTCAATGGTGACGAATTGAAGGCGCGGTTGCAGTCGATGTTGCGCCGCGCCAAGCTGCCGGCATTCGGACAAGCCGAAGCGCCCGTCGCCATCGCCGTCGGTGGCGGCCAGGTGACACTGCTGCGCATCGATTCCCTTATGCCCCGTGCCTGGCTGCTCGACGAACCGGTCGAGCTCACGCAGCGCGAATGGGAACTGCTGGCGCTGCTGATTGCGCGGCAAGGCCAGGTGGTCAGTCGAGAGGACGTATTCGCGGCCTGGCAATCCGAGTCGGGCGAAGCCGCTGGCCTGGCCTCGAACGCGCTGGAAGTGTATGTGCACCGGCTGCGACGCAAGCTGGCCCATCCCGCACTGAACATCCGCAACATCCGGGGTCTGGGTTACATGCTGGAACTCGGCAATCCGTGAGCCTGCCCGGGCCATGCAGCAACCTGCCAGCCTGTCCCTGCGCCGCCAGTTGCTGTTGTGGCTGCTGCTGCCGCAACTGGTGTTGTGGGCCGGCGGTGGCCTGCTGGCCTATCGCATCGCGCTGAGTTATACCGAAAAGGCGATCGACCAATCGCTGACGCAGTCGGTGCGGGCACTGGGGCGCCAGGTCAAGCCGATCGGCTCCGGGCTGCTGGTGGACTTTCCGCGCGCGGCGCAAGACGTGCTGGAACAGGACCCCAAGGACAAGCTGAGTTACATGGTGTCGTCGCCACCGGGCAGTTTCCTGCTCGGCAACCAGCAAATGCCGCAGCCCCCGCAGAGTCCGCCGCTGGCCGGCGAGCCGGTCCTGTACCGCGCGCTGGTGGATGGCAAACCCCAGCGCATCGTGGCGCTGGACCTGGGTTATGGCGAGGCCGGTGCGCCGCAGACGTTGCGCGTGCAGGTGGGCAAGAGCCTGGCCGTGCAGCAACAGATCGCGCGCGAACTGGTGGCCGACATGCTGGCGCCTCTGCTCGCGCTGGGCGTGTTGCTCAGCCTGCTGGTCTATGGCGGCGTGCGGCGCGGCCTGGCGCCGCTGACCCGCCTCACCGCTCAGCTCGAGCACCGCTCGGTCAACGCGCTCTCGCCGATCGGCATGACCCAGGCGCCCAGTGAAGTGCATGCCCTGGTGCAGGCGGTCAACGGTTTGCTCGATGAGGTGGCGCGCAGCGTGCACCAGGAAAAGCGCTTCATCAACGATGCCGCGCACCAGTTGCGCACGCCGTTGGCCGGATTGATCAGCCAGGTGGAATTGGCGCAGAACGAAACCAGCGACCCACTGCTGCGCCAGCGCCTGGTCAAGGTCCTGACCGGCGCCGAACGCAGCGCCCACCTGGTCCACCAGTTGTTGACGCTGGCCCGCAGCGAGACCCAGGTGCGCTTGCGGGCGATCGACCTGGCCGCGCTGGCGCGTGATGTGGCGCGGGAGTGGACACCGCGCGCCCTCGCTGCCGGTGTCGACCTGGGTTTCGAGGGAGTGCAGCAGCTCGATATCGACGGCGATGAGCTGCAACTGCGCGAGGCCATGGCCAACCTGATCGACAACGCGCTGCGATACGCCGGGCGGGGCTGCAGGTTGACCATCCGTGTCACGCAGTCCGGCCCGCAGGCGCATCTGGTTTTCGAAGATGATGGCCCCGGCTTGAACGCGGACGAACTCACGCATGTGTTCCAGCGCTTCTGGCGCGCGAGCAGCCAGCCCGGCGGCTGCGGGCTGGGCCTGGCGATCGTGCGGGAAATCGCGCACCGCCATGGCGGTGAAGCGCGGGTGCAGACCGTGGCGCCGCACGGTTTGCGGATCGAGATCGCACTGCCGCTGTCGGGTGGTGAACGCCGCGGGCCGGCCTGAGCGGGCTGGCTTTGCGTGTGCTGCCCGCCTGCTCAGCCCATGCGCAAACCGCTGTTCTTGTCGAACCAGTTGTTGTGCCGGCCGCTGACGGTCATGCCAACCGACTCGCCCAATCCGACCTTGGTGTTGGCTGGCGCCCGCACCGTGATCAGGCCGACCCCGGTTTTCAGCACCACGTAGGTGTCCGCCCCCGTGGGTTCGACCAGCACCACCTCGCCGCGCCAGGGCGCGTCGGCGCTCAGGTGGATGTGTTCGGGGCGCTGGCCGAGCGTCGCTTCAACGGTATCGGGGCATGGCAGGTCGAGGGCTCCGCCGGCGAACACGAAACGGGTCTGCTCGCCCTTGCGTTCGACGCGGCCATCGATGAAATTCATGGTCGGTGAACCGATGAAGCCGGCAACGTAGGTGTTGACCGGGTTGCGGTAGATCTCGTCGGGCGTGCCGATCTGCTGCAGCACGCCGCCCTTCATCACCGCGATACGGCTGCCCAGCGTCATGGCCTCGATCTGGTCGTGTGTCACGTAGACCGTGGTGATGCCGCTCTGCAGATGCAGGCGCTTGATCTCGGCGCGCATCTCCACCCGCAGCTTGGCGTCCAGGTTGGACAGCGGCTCGTCGAACAGGAACAGCTGCGGGTTGCGCGCCAGCGCGCGGCCCATGGCGACCCGCTGGCGCTGGCCACCCGAGAGCTGCGCCGGGCGGCGGTCCAGCAGCTGGTCGATCTGCAGCATGGCGGCCACCTCCTGGATTCGCTTCTTGCGCTGCTCCTTGGGCACCTTGCGCATCTCCAGCGCGAAGCCGATGTTGTCGGCCACCGTCATGGTCGGATACAACGCATAACTCTGGAACACCATCGCGATGTCGCGTTGCGCCGGCGGCACGCCGATGACGTTCTTGCCTGCGATGCGCAGTTCGCCTTCGGTCGGCTCCTCGAGCCCGGCAATGATGTTGAGCAGCGTGGACTTGCCACAACCCGAGGGTCCGACCAGAATCAGGAATTCTCCCGGCGCAACGTCGATATCGATGCGCTTGAGTATCTCGACGGCCTTGGCGCCCTTGCCAAAGGTCTTGCGGATACCCGCGATCTGCAAAGAAGAAGCCATGCGGTTCAACCTTTCACGGCGCCGGCCGTGAGTCCTTTGACGAAATATTGGCCTGCCAGCACGTAGACCAGCATGGTGGGCAGGCCCGCGATGACGGCCGCAGCCATGTCGACGTTGTAGTTCTTGACGCTGCTGGTGGTGTTGGCCATGTTGTTCAGGCCCACTGTCACCGGCTTGCTGTCGGCGCCGCTGAATGCGACACCGAACAGGAAGTCGTTCCAGATGTTGGTGAACTGCCAGATCAGCGTGACCATCAAGATCGGGGTGGACATCGGCACCACGATCCGCAGGAAGATGCGCCAGAAACCTGCGCCGTCGATCCGTGCGGCGTTGACCAGTTCGCGCGGGATCGCGGTGTAGTAATTGCGGAAGAACAATGTGGTGCCTGCCAAGCCCGCCAGGCAATGCACCAGGATCAGGCCGACGATGGAACTCGAAATACCCAGGTACCCGAGGACCTGGCTCATCGGCAGCAGCACCACCTGAAACGGCATGAAAACACCGAACAGCAGGAAACCGAACAGGACCTCGCTGCCCCGGAACCGCCACATGCTCAGCACGTAGCCGTTGATGGCGCCCCAGGCGGTGGATATCAGCACGGCAGGCACGGCCATGATCACCGAGTTCATGAAGTAGGGCTTCAGTCCCCGGCAGTCGACGCCGGTGCAGGCAGACGACCATGCCAGGGTCCAGGCCTCGAGGTTCAGCGCCCCAGGCAGGCTGAGCAGATTGCCGGAGCGGATCTCATCGGCGTCCTTGAGCGACGTGGCCAGCATCACATACAGGGGTGCCAGAAAGAAGAACGCGGCCACCAGCAACAAGCCGTAGAGCGCGGCGCGGGGAAGGACTTTAGCGATCATGGGGCTTGGCGCGAAGTTCGCTGTAAAGGTAGGGCACCACGATCGCGGCCACGGTCGCCAGCATCATCGTCGCGCTGGCGGCGCCCAGGCCGATCTGCCCGCGGGTGAAACTCATCACATACATGAAGGTGGCCGGAACGTCGGTGGCATAACCCGGGCCGCCCGAGGTCAGTGCCATCACCAGGTCGAAACTCTTGATCGACAAGTGCGACAGCACCAGGATGGTGGAGAACACCACCGGGCGCAGGATCGGCAGGATGATGCGCCAGTAGATCAGCGGCAGCGACGCACCGTCGATCTGCGCCGCCTTGATGATGCTGTCGTCGATGCCGCGCAGGCCGGCCAGGAACAGCGCCATCGCGAAACCCGCCGACTGCCAGACGCCGGCCAGCACCACGCAGTAGATGGCCATGTCGGACTGCACCAGCCAGTCGAAACTGAAACTGCCCCAGCCCAGATCGTGCATCAGTTTTTCCAGGCCCAGGCTGGGGTTGAGAATCCATTTCCAGGCGGTGCCGGTCACGATGAACGACAAGGCCATCGGATACAGGTAGACGGTGCGCAGCAGACCTTCCGCGCGCACCTTCTGGTCCAGCAAGATGGCCAGCACCATGCCCAGCCCCATCGAGACACCCACATACAGCACGCTGAAGATGCCCAGGTTGGTCAGCGCCACGTACCAGCGGTCCATCTGCCAGAGTTCGACGTATTGCTCCAGGCCCACGAACTCGTCGTAGTTGGGCAACATGCGCGAGCCGGTGACCGACAGCACGCCGTTCCAGATCATGAAGCCATAGATGAAGGCAAATCCGAGCACGAAGCCCGGCGCAATCACCAGCTTGGGAAGTAGGTTCTCGGCGCTTTTCATGGATACCTTCAGGCACGCCCGTCCGGCGCGGGCCGGATGGGCGTGCAGCGCACGGCGCTTACTTGGTGGCTGCAGCCTTGGCGATGTTCTTCACGCCGTCGGCGACCGAGATCTTGTCGTCGTTCCAGAACTGGCTGACCGCGTCCTTGATCGCGCCTTCGGCAGCCGGGCTGACCGCCATGCCGTGCGCTATCGATGGCACCAGGGCGCCCGTCTTGGAGGTTGCGACGAAGTCCTTGGACGACATCTTGGCGCAGTCGTCGAACTTGGCCATGTCCATATTCAGCCGCACCGGGATGGAGCCCTTGTTCAGGTTGAAGACTTCCTGGAACGGTGTGTCCATGATCGACGCCGCCAGGTCGGCCTGTGCCTTCTGCGCTCCGGCATCCTTGAGCTTGAACATGGCGAAGGAGTCGACGTTGAAAGTGTAGGCGTTGCCGGTGCCCGGTGCGGCGGCGCAGAGGTAGTCCTTGCCCGGTACCTTCTTGGCCGCGGTGAATTCACCCTTGGCCCAGTCGCCCATGAACTGGAACGCAGCGCGCCCGTCGATCACCATGGCCGTAGCCAGGTTCCAGTCGCGGCCTGGCGCGGCTGGGTCGGTGTAGCTTTTGATCTTGCGAAAGGTCTCCAGCACCTTGGTCATCGTCGCACTGGTGAGCGCCTTCTGGTCGAGCTTCATCATGGCGTCTTCGTAGAATTTGACACCCCCGACGCCCAGCACCACATCCTCGAAGGTCGTGAAATCCTGCCAGTTCTGGCCGCCATGCGCGACCGCAATCAGGCCGGCTTTCTTGACCTTCTCGGCCGCGGCAAAAAACTCGTCCCAGGTCTTCGGAGCGCCGGCCACGCCGGCTTTTTTCAATACCTCGGCATTGGCCCACATCCAGTTGACACGGTGCACATTGACCGGCGCGGCCACGTAGTTGCCCTTGTATTTCATGACATCGGCCACGCCCTTGGGCAGCAGGCTGTCCCACTTCTCGGCCTTGGCGGTTGCGTCGAGATTGGCCAGCACGCCTTCCCGTGCCCACTCCTGGATGGCTGGCCCCTTGATCTGGGCGGCGGCCGGCGGGTTGCCAGCCACTACCCGGCTCTTGAGCACTGTCATCGCGGCGTCGCCACCACCTCCGGCCACGGCAAAGTCCTTCCAGGTGTGACCCTTGCCCTCCATGATCTTCTTGAGTTCACCGACCGATTTGGCCTCGCCGCCCGAGGTCCACCAGTGCAGCACTTCCACCTCGCCGGCGGTTGTGGCACCAGCAGCCACGACCAGCGTCACCGCGGTCGCAATTTTCGACAAATTCAGCATCATGTCTCCGATCAATGAATGCCACGGACCGACAGGCCGGCGGCTTGTGTTGGCCAGACTGGCACCATGCCAGCTGCGGTCTTTAATGTTTCATTAATTAATGGGTGTGCCCATCGGGTGAAACCCTTAGGCGCGACAGAGCGAATGCAGGTTGCGCGCCAGCGGGGTGCGGGTCCTTTGCGAAGGCGGTGCTACCGACGTGCAGACCCCTACCCCGGCATGGAACGTCGCGTTCGGGTCGTGCCATGTCGTAATGTGGACACTGTCGCGGTGGGCCGTCTCGACAATCCGGGGGCAGGATAATGGCGGGTTTGCGGCCGGCGCGTGAGTCGCCCCTTCTTGGCGCCGGGCCAGCGCGCTTCATCACTTTTTAGGACCACAGCAATGGCATTGATGTCTTCGATCCAGGAATTCGACCCTGAACTGGGCGCCGCAATGGCCGCCGAGGCGCAGCGCCAGAAGGATCATCTGGAGCTGATCGCCTCCGAAAACTACACCAGCCCGCGTGTCATGGAGGCGCAGGGCAGCGTGCTGACGAATAAATACGCGGAAGGGTATCCTGGCAAACGGTATTACGGCGGGTGCGAATTCGTCGACGTGGCGGAAACGCTGGCCATCGAGCGCGCCAAGCAGTTGTTCGGCGCCGCATGGGCCAATGTACAGCCGCATTCGGGCTCCAGCGCCAACGCGGCGGTTTACATGGCGCTGCTGCAGCCGGGTGACACGATCCTGGGCATGAGCCTGGCCCATGGCGGGCACCTGACGCACGGCTCCAAGGTCAGCTTTTCCGGCAAGATCTACCACGCCGAGCAGTACGGCATCGATACCTCGACCGGCCTGATCGACTACGACGCGATCGAAGCCCAGGCCGTCGCCTGCAAACCCAAGATGATCATCGCCGGCTTCTCCGCTTACAGCCGGCATCTCGATTTTGCGCGTTTCCGCGCCATCTGCGACAAGGTCGGCGCATTGCTGTTTGTCGACATGGCGCACGTGGCAGGCCTGGTGGCCGCTGGCGTGTATCCGAACCCGATCCCGTTCGCCGATGTGGTCACCACCACCACGCACAAGACACTGCGCGGCCCGCGCGGTGGCCTGATCCTGTGCCGGGCCAACCCGGAGATCGAGAAGAAGCTCAACTCCATGGTCTTTCCCGGCACCCAGGGCGGCCCGCTGATGCACGTGATTGCGGCCAAGGCGGTGGCTTTCAAGGAGGCGCTGGAGCCCGAATTCAAGACTTACCAGCAGCAGGTCATCGTCAATGCCAAGGCCATGGCCGCGGTGTTCATGCAACGCGGATTCGACATCGTCTCCGGCGGCACCGACAACCACCTGATGCTGGTGAGCCTGATTCCGAAGGGCCTGACCGGCAAGGAAGCGGACGCCGCTCTGGGCCGGGCCCACATCACGGTGAACAAGAACTCGGTGCCCAACGACCCGCAGTCGCCGTTTGTCACGAGCGGCATCCGGGTTGGAACACCGGCCATCACGACGCGTGGTTTCATGGAGGCCGAGTGTCGTGAGGTGGCCACCCTGATGTGTGATGTGCTGGACAAGCTCGGCGACGCTGCGGTCGAGAAGGCAGTGGCCGAGAAAGTGGTGGCCCTGTGTCGCCGCCATCCGGTGCCGGCCTGATCCGCATCCCCGGCACGAACCACCCGTCCACTGGAAGCCCGCCATGGCCCTGAGCGTCTTCGATCTGTTCAAGATCGGCATTGGCCCGTCGTCGTCACACACGGTGGGACCGATGAAGGCGGCCGCGATGTTCGCGCGCCGGCTCAACAAGGCCGAGCTACTGCCGCAGGTCGTGCGTATCGAGGCCAGGCTGTATGGTTCGCTGGGCGCGACCGGCAAGGGCCACGGTACGGACACCGCGGTCATGCTCGGACTTGAAGGCGAGATGCCCGACGCCATCGACCCTGACAGCATCGATGCGCGGATCCAGGCGATGCGCTCGGATGCCCGGTTGACCATCGATGGCGTGCATGGCATTGCGTTCAACGAACGCAAGGATCTGTTGTTCCTGCGTCGTGAAACCCTGCCGTTCCACTCCAACGGCTTGCGTTTCAGCGCGTTTGCTGCTGATGGCAGTGTGCTCGAGGAGCGGCGTTATTTCTCGGTCGGCGGCGGATTCGTCGTGTCCCAGGAAGAGGCGGACAAGGCCGCCTGCGACCCGCACCTGGTTGCCGACGCCACCGTTCTGACGCATCCCTTCAGCAGCGGCGATGCGCTGCTGGCTCTCACCCGGGAAACCGGATTGTCGATTGCGCAGATCATGCGGGTGAACGAGCACGCCTGGCGCACCAATGCCGAACTCGACGCCGGTCTGGACCATATCTGGGATGTGATGAAGGGCTGCGTGGCGCGCGGCTGCCGTACCGAGGGTCATCTGCCGGGCGGGATGCAGGTCAAGCGCCGGGCGGCCGAGCTGCACCGCCGGCTCAGCTCGCGTCCCGAGCAGGCGCTCAAGGACCAGCTCTCGATTCTCGATTTCGTCAATCTGTATGCGATGGCGGTCAATGAGGAAAACGCGGCCGGCGGCCGTGTCGTGACCGCGCCGACCAACGGCGCGGCCGGCATCGTGCCGGCGGTGCTGCACTACTACATGCACTTCGTTCCCGGTTCGTCCGACCAGGGTATCCGCGATTTCCTGCTGACCGCCGGCGCGATTGGCCTCTTGTACAAGGAAAACGCGTCCATCAGCGGCGCCGAGGTCGGTTGCCAGGGCGAGGTCGGTGTAGCCTGCTCGATGGCTGCCGGCGCGCTGGCAGCCGTCATGGGCGGCACGCCCGAGCAGGTCGAGAACGCGGCCGAGATCGGCATGGAGCACAACCTGGGCCTGACCTGCGACCCGGTCGGCGGGCGGGTGCAGATTCCATGCATCGAGCGCAACGCCATGGGTGCAGTCAAGGCGCTGAACGCGGCGCGCATCGCAATGCGCGGCGACGGCACGCATTACGTGTCGCTCGACAAGGTGATCAAGACCATGCGCGACACCGGGCGCGACATGATGACCAAGTACAAGGAAACCAGCCGTGGCGGGTTGGCTGTCAATGTCATCGAGTGCTGAGATGGAGGAAGTCTGTGTCAAGCACGCTGGGTTGGTGATGGCCAAGGCCGAAGGGTTGGCATGCGGCATCGCAGGACAAATCGGTAGCGGTGCGCAATGGGCAAGTCAGGCCCGGCTTGTCGATCGCGCACTGCGGGCCACTGCTGCGGTTGGCCGTGTGCCTGCACGCAAATGCCGGTGCTTTTTTCTGACCCAACGACCTGACACGCCGTGAACCGATTTTCCATCTTCAGCATTGCCCGCAATGCCATGTCGTATCACGAGAACTGGCAGAAGCAGTGGCGCAGCCCTGCACCCAAGCGGGAGTACGACGCGATCGTCGTCGGTGGCGGTGGGCATGGTCTGGCCACGGCGT
The DNA here is from genome assembly GCA_038247175.1 of Burkholderiales bacterium. Classification (GTDB taxonomy): domain Bacteria; phylum Pseudomonadota; class Gammaproteobacteria; order Burkholderiales; family Burkholderiaceae_C; genus CAISIP01. The sequence continues at coordinate 17,408 of JBBRVD010000059.1, forward strand.
ATTACCTGGCCAAGGAACACGGCATGCGCAACATCGCCGTGGTCGAGCGGGGCTGGCTGGGTGGCGGCAATACCGCGCGCAACACCACGATCGTGCGTTCCAACTATCTGTGGGACGACGCGACGCACCTGTACGAGAAGTCGCTGAAGTTGTGGGAAGGTCTGTCGCAGGAGTTGAATTACAACACCATGTTCAGCCAGCGCGGCGTCATGAACGTCGGCCACTCGCTGCAGGACATGCGCGATATCCACCGGCGTGTGAATGCGAACCGGCTCAACGGTGTCGATGGTGTCGTGCTCAGCCCCGAAGAGATCAAGGCCATGGTGCCGATCATGAACACCTCGTCCTCGCTGCGGTATCCGGTCATGGGCGCCTCGTTCCAGCCGCGTGCGGGCGTGGCGCGCCACGACGCGATCGCCTGGGGTTTTGCGCGTGCCGCCGACGCGCTGGGTGTGGACATCATCCAGAACTGCGAAGTCATCGGCATCCGGCGTGACGGTGGCCAGGTGACCGGCATCGAGACCACGCGTGGCGTGATCGCCTCGAAGAAGATCGGCATTGTGTCGGCTGGTCACAGCACGGTGCTGGCCGACATGGCCGGTATCCGGCTGCCGCTGGAGAGCCATCCGCTGCAGGCGCTGGTGAGCGAGCCGCTCAAGCCGATCCTGCACACGGTGGTGATGTCCAACGCCATTCACGCCTACGTCAGCCAGTCCGACAAGGGCGACCTGGTGATCGGAGCCGGCATCGACAGTTACCTCGGGTATGGCCAGCGCGGCAGTTTCCCGGTCATCGAGCACACGCTGCAGGCGATCTGCGAGATGTTCCCGATCTTTCGCCGGGTGCGCATGAACCGGCAGTGGGGCGGCATCGTCGACGTGTCGCCCGACGCCTGCCCGATCATCTCCAAGACCGATATCCAGGGCTTGTATTTCAACTGCGGCTGGGGCACCGGCGGCTTCAAGGCGACGCCGGGCTCGGGCTGGGTGATGGCGCACACGATGGCGCAGGACCGCCCGCATGAGCTCAATGCGGCGTTTGCGCTCGACCGCTTTTATACCGGCCACCTGATCGACGAACACGGCGCTGCCGGTGTCGCGCACTGATGGCGCCTGGCGCCTCCCTGGATTGACAAGACGATGCTGCTAATCACATGCCCCTGGTGCGGCCCCCGCGGCGAAAGCGAGTTCAGCTGTGGTGGCGAGGCGCACATCGCGCGCCCGCTCGACACCGACGCGCTTGACGACAAACAGTGGGGCGACTACCTGTTCATGCGCAAGAATCCGAAGGGACAACACTTCGAGCAATGGCACCACAGCCAGGGTTGCCGGCGCTGGTTCAACGCGGAACGGGACACCGTGAGCTACCGTTTCAAGCAGTTCTACAAGCCGGGTGAGCAGCCGCAAGGCGTTGCTGCGGCCGCGACCGTCGATGCCGCCGCCGCGGAAATGGTTGGGGGCGCGCCCGCGTCTTCGGCACCGGCCGATGCGGTCGGGCCCGTGGTCGCGCAGGAGAGCCGGGCATGAGCGGTGCCCGCATCGACAAGGCCGGCATCCGGCTCGACCGCAAACGCACGGTCCAGTTTCGCTTCAACGGCCGCAGTTACCAGGGTTTTGCCGGCGACACGCTGGCGTCGGCGGTGCTGGCCACCGGCGACACCGTGTTGTCCCGGTCCTGGAAATACCATCGTCCGCGCGGCGTCCTGACCTGTGGCGTCGAGGAGCCGGCGGCACTGGTGCAGATGGAGACCGGCGCGTACACGATCCCGAACGCCAAGATGCCCGAGGTCGAGTTGTACGACGGCCTGCAGGCGGAAAGTGCATTGCCCTGGCCGAGCGCGGCCAAACACCTGCTGAGCATCAACCGCTGGTTCACGCCGCTGTTTCCGGCCGGCTTCTACTACAAGACGTTCATGTGGCCGGCCAAGGCCTGGATGTGGTACGAGCGTTTCATCCGCAAGGCCGGTGGCCTGGGCGCGGCGCC
>JBBRVD010000060.1:0-19167 GCA_038247175.1 Burkholderiales bacterium
ATTGCTGCATCTTTGCGGTTATGCCTTGCCGATGGACGAGTTGAAGAATTTCCGTCAGCTGCATAGCAAGACGCCCGGTCATCCGGAGGTCAGTCTGACGCCGGGCGTGGAGACCACGACCGGCCCGCTGGGCCAGGGTTTCGCCAATGCCGTGGGCATGGCGCTGGCCGAAAAGTTGCTGGCAAGCGAGTTCAACCGCGAGAACCACGCGATCGTCGATCACCACACCTATGTGTTCATGGGTGACGGCTGCATGATGGAAGGCGTCAGCCACGAGGCCGCCGCCCTGGCGGGCGCCTGGAAACTCGACAAGCTGGTGGCGCTGTACGACGACAACGGCATCTCGATCGACGGCCAGGTCACGCCCTGGTTCGTCGACAACACTGCGCTGCGGTTCGTGGCTTACGGCTGGAACGTGGTGGGACCCATCGACGGGCATGACACGGCTGCCGTGTCCAGGGCCATTGCCGAGGCGCGCGCGCAAGGCGAGCGCCCGACGCTGATCATGTGCAAGACGCATATCGGCCAGGGCAGCCCGAACCGCGCCAACACTGCCAAGGCGCATGGAGAGCCGCTGGGCGCCGAAGAAATCGCGCTGGTGCGCGAGCAACTGGGCTGGAGCGAGCCGCCGTTCGTCGTGCCGCAGGACATCTATTCGGCCTGGGATTCGAAGGCGGCTGGCGAAACGGCCGAGTCGCAATGGGACCAGTGTTTTGCCGCCTACCAGGTCACCCATCCGGAGCTGGCTGCCGAACTGGTGCGCCGCATGCGCGCAGACCTGCCGCGCAGTTTTGCGCAGACCGCCGTCGACACGGTCATCGGCGCCCATGAAAAGGCCGAAACCGTAGCCAGCCGCAAGGCGTCGCAGCTCGCGCTGGAGGCCTTCACCGCGGCTTTGCCGGAGATGCTGGGCGGCTCTGCCGACCTGACCGGTTCGAACCTGACCAACACCAAGAGCACGCCGAGCCTGCGTTTCGACCTGCACGGCCGGGTGGTGCAGACACCGGGCGCCAACGGTGCGATGCATGGTGGGCGCCACATCAACTACGGCGTGCGCGAATTCGGCATGGCCGCGATCATGAATGGCGTGGCGCTGCATGGCGGCTACATCCCGTATGGCGGCACCTTCCTGACCTTCAGCGACTACAGCCGCAATGCGATCCGCATGGCGGCGTTGATGAAGCTGCGTGTGGTGCATGTCTTCACCCATGACAGCATCGGCCTGGGCGAAGACGGGCCGACCCACCAGTCGATCGAACACGCGGCGTCGTTGCGCCTGATCCCGAACCTGGACGTCTGGCGTCCGGCCGATACGGCCGAGACGGCCGTGGCCTGGGCGGTCGCGTTGCAGAACCGCACCATGCCGACCGCCCTGCTGCTGAGCCGCCAAGGTATCAGTTATGCGCCCAAGGGCCACTGCGCCGCCGCGCCCGATGCGGCCGGGCTGGATGCGATCAGCAAGGGAGCCTACGTGCTGGCTGAACCCACGGAAGTCGGTCTGCGCAAAAAGGCGCAGGCCGTGATCATCGCCACCGGCTCGGAGGTGCAACTGGCGCTCAAGGCGCAGGAACTGCTGGCGGCGCGCAAGATTGCGGTGCGGGTCATATCCATGCCCAGCACCACCACGTTCGACCGCCAGTCCGTGGACTACAAGATGCAGGTGCTGCCAGCCGGTTTGCCGCGCATTGCGGTGGAGATGGGCGTCACCGACGGCTGGTGGAAATACGGCTGTGCGGCGGTCGTCGGCATCGACAGTTATGGCGAGTCTGCGCCGGCATCGGTTTTGTTCAAATATTTCGGCTTCACGCCGGAGAACGTTGCCGACACGGTGCAGAAGGTGCTGGCCAAGCGCTGATCGGCGCGCTGGCGGACACGCAGCGGATTCACGGAGTTTCATTTAACGGAGGTACAGGATATGGCTATCAAGATTGGTATCAACGGCTTCGGCCGGATCGGGCGGATGGTGTTCCGTGCTGCGCTGCAGAACTTCAAGGACATCGAGGTCGTGGGCATCAACGACCTGCTCGAGCCCGATTACCTGGCCTACATGTTGCAATACGATTCCGTGCACGGCCGCTTCAAGGGCGAGGTCTCGGTGGACGGCGATACGCTGGTGGTCAATGGCAGCAAGATCCGCTTGTCTGCGGTGAAGGACCCGGCCGAACTGAAGTGGGGTGAGATTGGCGCCGACATCGTAATCGAGTGCACCGGGCTGTTCCTGACCAAGGAAACGGGGCAGAAACACATTACTGCTGGCGCCAGGAAAGTCATCATGTCCGCGCCCAGCAAGGACGACACGCCGATGTTTGTCTTTGGTGTCAACGACAAGACCTACAAGGGCGAGGCCATCATCTCCAACGCCTCATGCACCACCAACTGCCTGGCCCCGGTGGCCAAGGTGCTGCACGACAACTGGGGCATCAAGCGCGGCCTGATGACAACCGTGCATGCGACCACGGCAACCCAGAATACGGTCGACGGCCCGTCGCACAAGGACTGGCGTGGTGGCCGCGGCATTCTGGAGAACATCATCCCGTCCAGCACTGGCGCGGCCAAGGCCGTGGGCGTGGTGATTCCCGAATTGAACAAGAAACTCACCGGCATGGCGTTCCGCGTGCCCACCTCCGACGTCTCGGTGGTGGACCTGACCGTCGAATTGTCCACGGAGGCGACCTATGCCGAAATCTGCGCCGCGATGAAGAAGGCGTCGGAGGGCAGCATGAAGGGCGTGCTGGGTTACACCGAGGACAAGGTGGTCTCCACCGACTTCCGCGGTGAGAGCTGCACGTCGGTGTTCGATGCCGACGCGGGCATGGCGCTGGACAGCACCTTTGTCAAGGTGGTTTCCTGGTATGACAACGAGTGGGGTTATTCGTGCAAGGTGCTGGAGATGGCGCGGGTGGTCGCGGGCAAGTAAGGTTGACAGTGGCACGGCCCGCCTGCGATAAACGGGCAAGTCAGGTGTTGTTTCCCGCATCAAGGCGCAGGGATCGATCGCGTCGCACCTCGCGCCAGCCTGCGGCAGCTGCACAATATCGCCACTTTCGGCCCTTTATTGCAGCACCATCGTGACCCACCCCGACGCTGCCCGCGGCATCCGGTTCCTGTGTGCCGGGGTTTTCGTTTTTTCGCTGCAGGACGCGGTGGTCAAGCAGGTCAGCGGCGACTATTCGCTGACCCAGGTCGTTGTTATCCGGTCGCTGGTGGCCATTCCCATCCTGCTGGTGCTGGTGCAGCTCGAAGCGGGCTGGCGGGCAATCTTCTCACCGCAGTTCCGTCCGCTGGCGGTACGCGCCGGTATCATGTTCGTGTCCTATACGGCTTATTACATGGCGTTCCCGGCCATGAATCTGGCGTATGCCGTGGCGCTGTATTTCACCGTGCCGCTGTTCGTGACCGCACTGGCCGGTCCGGTGCTGGGTGAACGTATCGGCCTGGTCGCGTGGGCCGCGCTGCTGGCAGGGTTTGCCGGTGTACTGGTCATCCTGCAGCCGGGAACGGGTCTGTTCCAGTGGGCGGCGTTGTTGTCGTTGCTCGCGGCCCTGATGTACGCGACGTCGATGCTGATGGCCCGGCGCATCGGCACGGCGCAACCGGCCTCGGTCATGGCGTTCTACCAAAATGGCGTGTTCCTGGTCGGTGCGGCAGTGATCGCGGTATGCACCCATTGGCTGGGCATCGAGGACGCGGGGCATCCGAGTGTGTCGTTCCTGGTGCGGCCCTGGGTCTGGCCAAGCCTGTCCGACGGTTTGCTGATCGCTTCCTGCGGCGTCATCGCATCGGCGGGCATGTTGCTGTTGACGAACGCCTACCGCATCAGCCCGGCGAACCGGGTCACGCCGTTTGAATACACCGGCATCGTATGGGCGCCGTTGTGGGGTTTTCTGTTCTTTGATGAGGTGCCGCGCTGGACCACCGTGATGGGGGCCATGCTAATTGCCGCGGCCGGGCTGGTGGCGTTGCGAGAGGCGCGAAAATAGTGTCCGGCTCTGTTGCAACTGCATCGCCGGAGCAAATGGCCGTGGCGCGGCTGGATCGGTTGGCCGGTCGCGCAACCCCCACCGATCCACTTATCGTGCGGTGCGAGCACCGTGACGATGGAAAGACGACCATGGATGTAATGAACGAAATTCGCGGCGCCTTTTCCCGGCGCGGAAACGAAGGATATGGCGAAGGCGTCAGCCAGCTGGAACACGCGGTCCAGTGCGCCGCCTTCGCGCAACGCGACGGTGCCAGCCCCGCGCTGGTGGCGGCAGCCTACCTGCACGACATTGGTCATCTGCTGCACGACCTGCCGCAGGACATTGCCGATAGCGGCGTGGACACGCAGCATGAGTCGACAGGGTCGGCTTGGTTGTCGCAATATTTCGGTCCGGAACTGACCGAGCCGGTGCGCATGCATGTTGCGGCCAAGCGTTACCTTGCGGCGACCGAGGCGGGTTATCACGACCGGTTGTCGGACGCCTCGAAGTTGTCGCTCAAGCTCCAGGGCGGCCCCATGTCGCCCGAGCAGGTGCGGGCGTTTGAAGCGGAGCCGTTTTTTGCCGATGCCATCCGGCTGCGGCGCTGGGACGAGGAGGGCAAGATCGTTGGGTACCGGGGGCCAAGCGCAGAGCACTTCGAGTCGATTGTGCGCAGTTGTGCAGGCAAAAGAAGGGATTGATCCACGATCTTGCGATGGCTGGCTGTCTGTTTCTATGTAAAAATAAAGTACAACTTTAATATTGCATAGATGAAGATTGCTCGGCACTTGCTTGCGACATTGCTCGGTCGGGCCCTGAGCTACCCCGTGGTCATGGTCACGGGCCCCCGCCAGGCTGGCAAGACCACTTTGTGCCGCATGGCCTTCGCCGACAAGCCCTATGCCAATCTCGAACAACCCGATACGCGTGCCTTTGCGCAAAGTGACCCGGTTGGTTTTTTGGCGCGGTTTCCGACCGGGGCGGTGATTGACGAGATCCAGCGCGTTCCAGATCTGCTTTCCTGGATACAGGTGCGTGTGGATCAAGATCAGTCGCCTGGGCAATTCATATTGACGGGCAGTCACCAATTCGAGTTGATGGCGGCGGTTACCCAGTCGCTGGCGGGGCGAACCGCGCTACTGAGACTATTCCCCCTGTCGATCAACGAACTGCGGGACGCCGGATTGCCCAGTGACACGGATCGATTGATGCATGCCGGGGGCTATCCGCGTATTCACGCCACGGGACTGGACCCTGCTGTCACTCTGGGCGACTATTTCGAGACCTATGTGGAGCGGGACCTGCGGGCGCTGATCGAGTTGCGCAATCTCCATGCATTTCGCCGCTTCGTCAAGCTGGTCGCCGGGCGCGTGGGCCAGGTGCTGAATTTGCATGGTCTGGCAGCCGATGCCGGCGTGTCCGACCCGACCGCGCGGCAATGGATGAGTCTGCTGGAGGCATCCTTCGTTGTCTTCCTGCTTGCGCCGTGGTTTGGCAACCTGGGAAAGCGGCTCACGAAATCACCCAAGTTGTATTTCTGTGACGTTGGCTTGGCTGCATGGCTGATGGGCATTCAACAGCAGTCGCAATTGGCGACCCACCCCTTGCGCGCAAACCTGTTCGAAAATCTGATCGTGATGGAATTCGTGAAGTACGCCGAGCACCATGGTGAGCGTGCCCAATTGCACTTCTGGCGCGATAGCAATGGCCTGGAGGTCGACCTGCTGGTCGAGAACGCCATGCCGCCGGGTGCGCTCGGTCTGGTGGAAATCAAGTCAGGCCAGACTTTCGTGGCAGATTCCACGGCCTCCCTGCATCGGGTGGGCAAACTACTTGGCAGCCAGGTGAAGCGCCGGATGCTGGTTTATGGCGGCACGGACTGCTATGTACGTGAGGGCGTCGACGTGGTGGGGATTCAGTCGGGCGGGTGAACGTCACCGTTTCCGGGCGCGGCTGGAACCCTACTCCAGAACTGTATCGGCACTCACATGGTCGTAACCCAGGGCCCGAGCGACTGCTTCGTAGGTGACCCGCCCTTCCGCGACGTTGAGTCCGTTTTTCAGGTGCGGATCATCCTTGAGCGCCTGCTTCCAGCCCTTGTTGGCCAGCGCCAGCGCGTGGCCGATGGTCGCGTTGTTCAGTGCGAAGGTCGACGTACGCGCCACGGCGCCGGGCATGTTGGCCACGCAGTAGTGCACCACGCCATCGACGACGAAGGTCGGGTCGTCGTGGGTAGTGGCATGCGAGGTCTCAAAACAGCCGCCCTGGTCGATCGCCACGTCGACGACGACGGCGCCCTTTTTCATTGCGCCAATCATCTGTTTCGTGACGAGTTTGGGCGCGGCGGCGCCGGGGATCAATACTCCGCCGACCACCAGTTCCGCGTCCAGAACCGCGTCCTCCAGGCTTTGCGCGGTCGAATACAACGTCTGGATGCGGTTGCCGAACACCAGGTCGAGTTGCCTCAACCGGTCGATGTTCTTGTCGAGCACGGTGACGCGGGCGCCCATGCCGACTGCGACCTGCAGGGCATTGGTTCCCACTACTCCTGCGCCGATGATGACCACATGGGCCGCGGGCACGCCAGGCACGCCGCCGAGCAACACGCCCATGCCGCCCTTGGACTTTTCCAGATGTGCTGCGCCGGCCTGAATGGACATCCGGCCTGCCACTTCGCTCATCGGCGCCAGCAGCGGCAATCCGCCACCGGGGCCGGTAATGGTTTCGTAGGCGATGCAGATGGCACCGGATTGGACCAGCGCCTTGGTTTGCTCCGGATCAGGCGCGAGGTGCAGGTAGGTGTACAGGATCTGGCCGGATCTGAGCATGGCGCATTCCTGCGCTTGGGGCTCCTTGACCTTGACGATCAGGTCGGACTGGGAGAAGACGGTCTGGGCATCCGGGGCGACGGTCGCGCCAGCGGCTGCGTAGAGAGCGTCGGACAGGCCAATTGCTGCGCCGGCGCCAGTTTGTACCAGCACCTTGTGACCACGGGTTGTCAACTCGCGTACGCTGGCGGGGGTCAGGCCGACGCGGTATTCGTGGTTCTTGATTTCCTTGGGTAGTCCGATACGCATGCAATGCCTCTAGCTCGATTATCCGTTCGATGGAAGATGTTTCGCACCGGCGTGTGCCATCAGCATCATCCCGGGCACCGAAACAAAAAAAGCACTGGTCATCCAGTGCTTTTTCTTCGGGCCTTGCCCAGCGTAATCAGGCGGTGCGCAGCCTCTTGCGACGTGCTGCCAATAAGCCGAGAAGTCCGGCACCCATCAAAGCCAAGGACCCGGGTTCTGGTACCCCGGTACCTGGCGCAGGCGGCTTGGGGTTTTGGCTGACAAGCGCCAAGACCTTCATGTAGTCGGACGTGGTATTGCCAAGGCTGGTGCCGCCGTAACCGGAGTTGTAGGCACTGACAATCCACCAGCTGGACGCAGTGCCGCCGGCATTGACATCCAGCGTGACGTCGAGGCTTTGTTGTGTAGAATTCGAGATGCTACCGCCTACACCATCGTAGTGACCGACCAGACCCCACGTATTCGCCAGACTGGTCAGGCCGCTTACTGTCTTTCCAGCCAGGGCCGTGCCCAAGGTCGGCGCAGCGGCTCCCGTCCAGCGCAACAAGGAAATATCGGCATCCTGATAGGTCCATCCGAGCACCACTTTGTCGATGATGACGTCCTTATCAAAACGAAACACCATGAGCTCGGTCGATCCATTGTTGTCCATCGCGTGGTTCGGCGTACCCGTAGCCTCACCTGAGGCCGAAACGCCAAGGCCGCTCCCATTTTGGTCTGACAATGTCGCGGACGCGAATGTTGATCCGCTACCGGTTGTCGCATACGCCGAAGCCTGGGTGATCTTGGCTGTTGAACCGCCCTCGTCAGTCGACGAGGCAGTACAGCTGGTAACTGTAGGTTGGCACGGACTGTTGCCGAAAGTCCAGGTGGCCACTGCGAGTGCGGAAGAGGACACTGCGAGCAGCGACATCGCAGCAACCACCTTGGCGGTGCCGATAAGGCTGTAGTTTGTTGTGATCATGACTCCTGCTTCCTTGTGTTGCGCCGACAATGCGGCTCAATAGAACTCGACTGGTCAAGGCGGAAGCAAATAACGGGCCACAAAATAAAACTCAGCACTGACAATGAGTTGCGGCGATTCTCAAAGAAGAGGCTTGAGATAGCGTAAGAAATTCCGACAACCGCCAATTCGATTCAAAGCAACGATTTGAGCAAAGCCTGTGCCTGCGTGGCGCTCTCAAAACTTCGCGGGGGCGATTTCAATGCCGATTCCAGTTCACTCCTGGCTTCGGTCGTTCGACCTGCTTTCGCCAGCACGACCGCCAAGTGATAGCGGATCTCCGGATTGTCGGGTTGCCGCAACCGCGCATCCCGCAGTAGTTGCAATGCGCGCTCCGATTGACCGTTCTGGAACAAGGCCCATCCCAGTGTGTCGGTCATCAACGCGTTGCCGGGTGCGCTTGCCAATGCTGCCTCTGCAGTCTTGACGGCAGACGGATCCTTCAACAATATCTGAACGTTGGCAAGGTTGTTGAGAAGTTCGGCGTCGTCCGCCTTGATGGTACGGCCCGCCTCGTAAGTGAGGCGCGCCGCCTGCAAGTTCCCGGCGCGCGCATGGGCGTCACCAAGTGCCTTGATGACGGCAAGATCCCTGGGGTTTTGTTTCAGCCATTGCTCAGCCAGTGGTACGGATGCCTTGCCGCCGTCCTGATTGGACAACGCGTAGAAAAGGCGCAACAGGGTCTGACTGGATCTCTCGACTTGATGGGCGCGCCGATAAGACTCTACGGCCGTTGCACCCTGGTTTCGCGCCATGGCGATATCGCCAAGCAGCGTATGGCCAATGGACATTTTCGGGTGTTGAACGAGTATGTCTTTGGCGCGCCTTTCAGCCTTGGCCAACTCGCCTTGACGGATTTCAATATCGACCATCATTGCATGGGCCGGCAGAAAATTCGGCTGGTTTGCCAACGCCTTGTCCAGGCTGTAGGCCGCCCCGGCCACATTATTGGCAGTCATTTGCAAAGTGGCAATTTCGACCTGCAACGGAGCGTTGTACTCCGCAAAGCGCGTTGCAGTCGTGAGCGAACTCCTGGCTGCAACCGTGTCGCCGCTGGCCAGTTGGGCCCGGCTATAGGCCATCAACGCGCGCAGATTCTCAGGCGCTTTGCCGGAGGCGAGTTTGGCCGCATCCAACGCTGCACTGGCATTGCCATTGCGCAAGTGAAACTCCACGAGCGCCAAATCCCAGCGAACGTCACGCGCAACACTTGCATCGCGGGCCTTTTCCAGCCAGCGTTGTGCTTCCAATGGCTGGACGCGGCGTTCTGCAATAACCGCCAGTTCATACATGGTCTCGACATTGGCTGGGTGTTGACTGACCAAGGCGTTGAGCAGGTTTGTGGCTGTGTCGAAAGACCTGTTGGCGATCTCCAGCCGAGCCAGATTCAGTCTGGCAGAAATTGAATTGGCATCGAGTGCGACGGCCTTCCCAAAAGTCGCCCGCGAGGCCGCGAAGTCTCCCGTTTGTCCTTGCGCCATACCGAGCAGATTGAGGAATTCGACATTGTTGGCATCGCGTTTGACTAGCCTGTCTGCGATCGGCAGCGCCTTGCGCGACTGACCACTGCTCAGATACAGCTGGATCAACGCCAATGCGGCCTGGATCTGCTGCGGATTCTTCCTGTACGCCGTCTCGAGCTCAGACAAACCAGTGTTGACCTTGCCATCACCGACCAAACTGAGTCCCAGTGCCGTTCTGAAGGAAGGATTGTCCTGGGACTTCAACGCCTCCTGCATCAGCGAGGTTGCTTTGGCGTGACGGCCAAGTGCCATGTGGGCCGACGCCAGCAGAGTAAGGGCCTGGGCGTCACCGGGTTGTACACGCAGATAACTTTCGAGAACGTTGACAGCTGTCGTGGCGTTGCCGTCGGCCAGATAGATTCTTGCCAGCAGTTTCGAAACGGGGCTGTTGTTTTGTACCCGCTGGAATGCTTCAAGGTATTGCTTGGCTTTTTCGCTCTGGCGAAGGCCAAAGTGGGCCAGTCCATTGAGCATCAGCAGTTGGGGGCGAAAACGCATGTAATCCAACGGCACGGGATCCAGCAGGTTGGTGACCTCCTTGAGGGCCTCAGATGTCGCCTGTTCGTTCCCGTTGCGCTCTGCAAGCAATGCCCTGAAATAGGCGCCGCGAGGTTCACCCGGCATCTGGCGTCGTACCTCTTCAACGTCCTTGGCGGCATCCGAATACCGCTCCAGATCGAAGTAGATTCCGATGCGCGCCAACCGCCCTTCGGCATGGGCTGGGTCAATCTGTAAAGTCCGGTCATATGCGGCCAACGCGTCACGCGCATTGCCGCGCACCTGTGCAATGGAGCCTTTCTGGTACCAGACTTCGGCGAGCTCAGGTGCTATCGACATTGCTTTGCCAGATGCAGCCGTTGCCTCACCAAATTGACGCGCGCGAATTCGGATCGGTATCTCAGTCAACCAGGACTCGACATTGCTGCTGTCGATGGCGCGAGCTTGTTCGATAGACTGAATGGCGCTATTTGCGTCGCCGAGTTCTCCTTGTACGGTGGCCCGCAGCAGATACAGCTGATACTGAACGCCCGGCGGCAATCCGGCGGGTTTGAAGACGTCTTGCCCCAGTATCAGTTGATGCTTGCCTTGCGCCATGTACGACTGGCCTAGCAGTACGACAACCTCTGCCCGGTTGACGCCAAGACGCAGGGCCTCGCTCAAGGCAACTTCCGCTGCGGTCACGTCCCCGTGGCGGATCAAGGCTTTACCTAGCAGCAACTGCACTGGCAGCATCTTCGGGTCGATCTGCAATGCATTCTTAAGCTGAATGATCGCCCCCGGCATGTCCTTTTTTTCGTAACGAACGAGCGCGTCCTCGTAATAACCAGAAGCCTTGGCGTTGGTCTGTCCGAACAGCGGCATGCCGGCCACGCTGATGGCGCAACCCAGCAGCGGTACGAGCAAATAGCGCTGCAGATGCGGGCGACGAGGGTGAGGATGGCGCATTGGCTTCATGAAATGGGCACTCGAACAGTTCAGCTTTCCATCCTAGCCCAAGCCGCGCCAAGGATGCCCGAAATCGGGCTTTTGCCCCACATCGCACCGGGAAAATTGCGGTAAAACCCGAAATGGATACTGTCCGTCGCTCCGGCGGCCACCGCCTCGACCTGTGAAGTTACCGATTCGACGGAAAACTGAACACCGCCCCCTCCCGCACTCCCGCCGATGGCCATCTCTGCGTGATCGTCTTGCGCTTGGTATAAAACCGCACCGCATCGGGCCCGTAGGCATGCAGGTCACCGAACAACGAGCGTTTCCAGCCGCCAAACGAGTGGTACGCCACCGGCACCGGTAGCGGCACGTTGACGCCGACCATGCCCACCAGGATGTTGTCGCTGAAATACCGCGCCGCTTCGCCGTCGCGGGTGAAGATACAGGTGCCGTTGCCGTATTCGTGCTTGTCGATCAGCTCCATCGCTTCCTGCAGCGTCTTGACGCGCACGATGCCGAGCACCGGCCCGAAGATCTCGTCCTGGTAGATCGACATGCCGGGTTTGACGTCGTCGAACAGGCACGGGCCCATGAAATATCCGTCCTCGTGGCCGGCCGGCACCTTGACGCCGCGGCCGTCGACCAGCAGCTTTGCGCCTTCCTTGACGCCCTGGTCCACATAACCCTTGACCTTTTCGAAGTGCGGCTTGGTGACCAGCGGGCCCATGTCGTTCGAGGCGTCCGTGCCCGGGCCGACCTTCATCTTGGCGATCTCGGTCTTGAGGCCGGCAATCATCGCGTCGGCGGTCTCGTCGCCCACGGCGACGATCAGCGGCACCGCCATGCAGCGCTCACCGCAGGAGCCATAGGCAGCACCCATCATCGCGTTGACCGCATTGGGCACGTCGGCGTCGGGCATCACCACCGCGTGGTTCTTGGCGCCGCCCAGGGCCTGCACCCGCTTGCCATTCGCGCAGCCAGTGGCGTAGACATATTCGGCGATCGGCGTGGAGCCGACAAAGCTCACCGCGGCGATGCGTTTGTCGGCCAGGATCGCGTCCACGGCCTCCTTGTCGCCGTTGACGACGTTGAGCACGCCCGGCGGCAGACCGGCCTCCAGCGCCAGTTGCGCCACCATCAGCGCGCTCGAGGGGTCGCGCTCGGACGGCTTGAGGATGAAGGTGTTGCCGCAGACCACGGCCATCGGCCACATCCACAGCGGCACCATGATCGGGAAGTTGAACGGCGTGATGCCGGCGGTCACGCCCAGCGGCTGGAATTCGCTCCAGGAGTCGATCGACGGGCCGACGTTCTTGCTGTGTTCGCCCTTGAGCAGCTCCGGCGCATAACTGGCGTATTCGACGTTCTCGATGCCGCGCTGCAACTCACCGAGCGCATCACCGACGACCTTGCCGTGTTCGGCGGTCAGCAGCGCACACAGCTGGTCGGCATGTTCTTCCAGCAGCTGTTTGAGTTTGGACATGACGCGTGCGCGCTTGAGCGGCGGCGTCGCGCGCCAGGCCGGATAAGCAGCCTGCGCCGAGGCGATCGCCAGCTCCAGCGTGGCCGCATCGGCCAGCATCAGGCGTTTTTCCGCCTTGCCGGTGGCCGGGTTGAATACGTCCTGGGAGCGGCTGCCGCCAGCGACGAGCTTTCCGTCGATCAGGTGGCCGATCGTCGGCATCGCGGTGCTGCTGGTGCCAGCGACTTGCAGGAAAGGATCGTTGTACATGGTGAGTTCCGTCGAATGGTGAATGTGAATGAATCCGCGGATGGGCCGGTAACCGCAAGCCGGTCTCCGGCACCGGGCGCGCGCGTCGGGATGCTCGGCTTCAATCGCCAGAGGTGCCGGCGCGTGTCCCCGCGCATGGCTGTGCCGTCCTCCAGGAAAACCTCAGTCGGTCTCGCGCAGCGCGTCGCCCAACGCGTTGATCAGACTGTCGATCTCGGATTTCTCGACAATGAAAGGCGGAGCCAGCTGGATGGTGTCGCCACCGTAACGGACGTAAAAGCCCTTCTCCAGGCACTTCATCGCGATCTGGTACGGGCGCTTGGCCGGCTCCCCGGGCACGGCGTCGATGGTGAACCCCGCAGCCAGCCCGTAGTTGCGGATGTCGGTCACATGCTTGACGCCCTTGAGGCTGTGCACCGCCTGCTCGAAATACGGTGCCAGGCCCTTGACCCGGTTGACCAGGTCGTCCCGAACCAGCACGTCGAGCGCGGCTACGCCGGCGGCGCAGGCTACCGGGTGCGCGGAATAGGTATACCCGTGCACGAATTCGAGCATGTAGTCGGGGCCGCCGGCGGACATGAAGGTGTCGTAGATTTCCTTCTTGGCCACGACCGCGCCCAGTGGCTGCGTGCCATTGGTGATCTGCTTGGCGGCGTTCAGGATGTCGGGCGTGACGCCGAAGGCCTGCGCGCCAGTGAAGGTGCCGCAGCGACCGAAGCCGGTGATGACTTCATCAAAAATCAGCAGGATGTTGTGCGCAGTGCAGATCTCGCGCAGGCGCTGCAGGTAACCCACTGGCGGGATGATGACACCAGCCGAACCCGAGAACGGCTCGACGATGACCGCCGCAATGTTCGATGCATCGTGCAAGGCGATCAACTTGAGCAGCTCGTTTGCGAGTTCGGCGCCCGTGGCGGGCATGCCACGTGAAAACTCGTTACCGGGCAGCATGGTGTGTGACATATGGTCAGCTTCGATGGTCTGACCGTAGGCCTTGCGGTTGGCCACGATGCCGCCGACCGAGATACCGCCGAAATTCACGCCGTGATAACCTTTCTCGCGCCCGATGAAGCGGGTCTTGCTGGCCTGGCCCTTGAGGCGCCAATAGGCGCGTGCCATCTTCAGCGAGGTGTCGGCGCACTCCGAACCCGAACCGGTGAAGAACACGTAGTCCAGGCCCTCGGGCGTGAGGTCCTTGATCTTGTTGGCCAACTCGAACGACAACGGATGGCCGTACTGGAAAGCTGGCGAATAGTCGAGCTTGCTGATTTGCCGGCTCACCGCTTCGGTTATTTCCGGCCGCGCATGGCCCAGGCCACAGCACCACAGGCCTGACAGGCCGTCGAAGATCTTGCGGCCGTTGACGTCAGTGTAGTAACAGCCCTGGGCGCTGACCATCATGCGCGGGTTGGCCTTGAAGTTGCGGTTGGCGGTGTACGGCATCCAGTGCGGTTCCAGCCAGGCGGCATCAAGGCGGGGCGCAGGTGACAGGTGCTGGGTGTCGTTCAGGTTCATGGTGTTTCTCCGGCAGATACCAGAATGGCTGGGTAGTGGAACCGGCATTGTGGCTCGCTCTGTTACTCTTATGAATGTCTAAATATCACCATTCAGTTGCCGCAATATGCAAGTAAAGAGTCATGCGCTACTCGGCCAGCTGGGCGACATGGACCTGCGCCTTTTGCGCGTGTTCAAGACCGTCGTCGACTGCGGCGGCATGGCGGCGGCCGAACTCGAGCTCAACATCGGCACCTCGACCATCAGCCGCCACGTCAAGGATCTGGAGGTGCGGTTGGGCATGACCCTGTGCCGGCGCGGCCGGGGGGGCTTCTCGCTGACGGCCGAGGGAGAGCAGATCTATGCCGAAACACTGCGCCTGCTCGCCTCGACCGAAGCCTTTCGCGCCGGCGTGGACGAGATCCACCGCCGGCTGGGCGGCCAGCTGCACGTGGCCGTGTTCGACAAGACCGCAACCAATCCGGCGGCCCGTATTGGCGCGGCGATTGCGTTATTCTGTGCGCAGGCGCCCGACGTGAGCCTGAACCTGCATGTGGCGCCGATCAACGCGATCGAGCGCGGCGTGATCGACGGCCAGTTCCAGGTCGGCGTCCTTCCCGGCCATCGCCGCTCGGCCAGCCTGGCTTATGACGCGTTGTTCGACGAGACCATGCTGCTCTACTGTGGTGCCGACCATGCGCTGTTCACCACCGATGACACCACAATGGGGTGGGACCTGCTTGCGCCGCACCGCTTTGCCGGCCTGGGTTACCACTCACCCAATATGGAAATCAGCCAGCAGATGCGGCTTGCGCGCCAGGCCACGGCATTCGACCAGGAGGCGATCGCCACCCTGATTTTGTCGGGGCGGTTCCTGGGTTTTCTGCCCGATCACTATGCCGGCGGCTTCGTGCAGCAGCGGCAGATGCGGGCTTTGCGTCCGGAGTTGTTCCGGTACTCCTGCCAGTTCCTGGCCATCGTGCGCCGCTCGCCGGAGCCATCGCGTGCGGCACGGGTGTTCCAGGCATGTTTGTTGCAGGCGCATGCGGTGGTTGCGTTGGAACACGATACCGGTGCTTCATACGGGTAAATCCTGCGCCTGCTTCGAGGGCAGGCAGCGTATGCTGCAGGCACGGCGGTTGGGCTCGCTAGTCGCCCGAATGCTATGTAAACTGTTTTTTGTAAATTGTTGACAATTCTGCTGAATGTCATGACACTGCATCCGCGAGTATTCATGTAACAGTCTTGTCATTGACTGTTCATACAGTGTGTCACCCGTGCCGGGATGTCCGGCAAACCGCGTCCTAACTCGAAAAGGAATCCTCACCATGTTTAAACCCACCGTCCGCAAGCTGCTGCAAGGCGTTGCAGTGCTTGCGGTCACCGCGATGATGGCTGTCCCGGCTGTGGCCCAGAAGACCAAGATCACGGTCTATACGGCACTGGAAAATGACCAGTTGGGCGCCTACAAACAGGCTTTCGAAACCGCCCACAACGATGTCGAGATTGCCTGGGTGCGTGACTCCACCGGCGTCATCACCGCCCGTCTGCTGGCCGAAAAAGACAACCCGCGCGCCGACGTGATCTGGGGCCTGGGTGCCTCCAGCATCGCGCTGTTCGACTCCATGGGCTTGTTGCAGCCCTACACACCCAAGGGCGTGGAGCAGATCAAGCCCTCCTTTCGGAGCGACAAGAATCCGCCCACCTGGACCGGGATGGATGCCTGGCTGGCCGTGATGTGTTTCAACACCATCGAGGGCGCCAAGAAGAACATGCCCAAGCCGGCCAGCTGGGCCGACCTGACCAACCCGGTCTACAAGGACTCCATCGTGATGCCCAACCCGGCCTCGTCGGGCACGGGCTACCAGGCCGTGTATGCCTGGTTGCAGATCATGGGTGAGCAGGCCGGCTGGGAATTCATGGACAAGCTGCACCAGAATGTGGCGGTCTATACCCACTCCGGCTCGGCACCTTGCGTGCAGGCCGCCAAGGGCGAACGCGTGATCGGCATCGGATTCGACATGCGCGGTGCCAGGGAAAAAACCGGCGGCGCTCCGATCGACTTGATCCTGGCCAAGGAGGGCTCTCCCTGGGATATGGAGGCCACTGCCATCGTCAAGGGCACGAAGAACCTGGCTGCGGCACAGAAACTGGCCGACTTCGCGGTCAGCAAGGGCGCCTACGAGTTGTATGGCAAGTACTACGCCATCGTTGGTTACCCCGGCATGAACCCGGCGCCACCGAACTATCCGCCGAGCGCAGACGCAGCCATGGTCAAGATCGATCTTGCCAAGATGGGCAGCGAGCGCGCGCGTATCCTGGCCGAGTGGACCAAGCGTTACGACGGCAAGTCGGCACCCAAATAAGCCTGGCTTCACCGCCGACCGAAGCTGCTCAACGGTCGGTAGCGGCGCCCGGCACGCCTGCCGGGCGCCTTATCTTTGCGCGTGACCATGCAAGAAAAAGACGCCACCCCAGTCAAGAATCCTTATCTGCGGATCGAACGGCTCAAGAAGCAATTCGGCCGTTTCTGGGCTTTGAAGGACATCTCGCTGGAGATATTGCCCGGCGAGTTCGTCTGTTTTCTGGGCCCCTCCGGTTGCGGCAAGACCACGCTGCTGCGCGCGATTGCCGGGCTGGACATCCAGACCTCGGGGCGTATCTTTCAGGCCGACAAGGAAATCTCGAACCTGCCGGCATCGCAACGCGATTTCGGCATCGTGTTTCAGTCGTATGCCTTGTTCCCGAATCTGACAGTGGCCGACAACGTCGGTTACGGCCTCGTCAGTCGGCGTTTGCCCAAGGTCGAGATCGCGACCCGGGTGACCGATCTGCTGCGACTGGTCGGATTGCCGGATTCCGGCCCCCAATACCCGGCGCAACTCTCGGGTGGCATGCAGCAGCGCGTGGCACTGGCGCGGGCGCTGGCCTTGTCGCCTGGCCTGTTACTGCTTGATGAGCCGCTCAGCGCCCTGGACGCGCGGGTTCGCGCCTACCTGCGGCTGGAGATCCGTCACCTGCACCGGCGCCTGGGCGTGACCACCATCATGGTCACGCACGATCAGGAAGAGGCGCTGACGATGGCCGACCGGATCGTGGTCATGAACCAGGGCGTGATCGAGCAGGTCGGGACACCGCTGGAGGTCTACCGAGAGCCGAGCAGCGCCTTCGTGGCGGACTTTGTCGGCAAGACCAACCTGTTGCCGGGCATCGTCGTCAAGCCGGGCCTGGTCCGTTATGGCGCCATGGATCTGAGCTGTTCCATAGACATCAAGCCCGGTCCGGGCAGCGATGTCACGCTGGCCATCCGTCCGGAGGACGTGGTGGTGCGCAATGTCGACGCCAATGCCGAGAACACGTTCTCGGTGCGGGTGGCTGAAATGGAGTTTCTCGGCTCGTTCTGCCGTGTCGGACTGACCTTGAACGGCGACGCCAAACCCGCGCTGCTGGCAGATTTTTCCATCAACACCGTGCGCGACCTGTCCATTGCCGAAGGCATGCAGATGCTGGTCGGCCTGCCCAGCGAGCGTATCCGGGTGTTTCCCGGCACGCCCAAGCCGCCGTGAACCCAGCCGCCGCAAGCGCCGCGGTGGACCTGCCGCCAACCCGCCGCCGCCTGGATCGAGACGACTGGCTGATGCGCGGCGGC
This sequence comes from Burkholderiales bacterium, assembly GCA_038247175.1. GTDB lineage: Bacteria > Pseudomonadota > Gammaproteobacteria > Burkholderiales > Burkholderiaceae_C > CAISIP01. The sequence continues at coordinate 17,872 of JBBRVD010000060.1, forward strand.
ATCTGCCTGATGATCGTGTGGCTCGGCATCACGCTGATCCTGCCGTTGTGGTGGTTGTTGTCCAAGAGTTTCCAGAACCAGGACGGACAGTTCGTCGGGCTGGCCAACTACATCCAGTATTTCTCGACTCCGGCGCTGTTCGCCTCGGTCTGGAACAGCCTGTTCGTCGCGGTGTTGTCCACCGTGATCGTGTTGCCGCTGGCCTTCATCTATGCGTATGCGTTGCAGCGCAGCTGCATGCGCTGGAAAGGCCTGTTCCAGGCGTTGGCACTGATTCCGATCCTGGCCCCGTCGTTGCTGCCGGCGATCTCGCTGATCTACCTCTTCGGCAATCAGGGTTTCCTGAAGGAATGGATGTTCGGCGTCGACATCTACGGCCCGGTCGGCATCGTCATCTCCCAGGTCTTCTATTGCTTCCCGCATGCGCTGATGATCCTGCTGGCTGCGTTGTCGATGGCCGATTCGCGCCTGTACGAAGCAGCCGATGCGTTGGGCGCGTCGAAGACACGGGTATTTTTCACCGTCACGTTGCCGGGCGCCAAATATGGCGTCATCAGCGCCGGTTTCGTCGTGTTCACGCTGGTCATCACTGACTTCGGTATCGCCAAGGTGATTGGCGGTCGTTTCAATGTGCTGGCCACCGACATCTTCAAGCAGGTCATCGGACAGCAGAACTTCGAGATGGGCGCGGTAGTCGGCTTCGTGCTGCTGATTCCGGCCGTCGTCGCCTTCTTCGCCGACCGGATCATCCAGGGGCGGCAGGTCGCGCTGCTGTCCGCACGCGCGGTGCCGCTGATCCCCCAACCCGACAGCCGGCGCGACAACGCGCTGTTCGTGTTCTGCGCAGTGGTTGGCAGTCTGATCTTTGTGCTGCTGGCGATGGCGGTCTGGGCCTCGTTCGTGACACGCTGGCCTTACAACCTGGCGCTGACGCTGAAGAACTACAACTTTGGCGAGTTCGACACCAATGGCTGGTCGGCCTATGTCAACTCCGTCGAGATGGCGGCCTGGACGGCGGTCATCGGCACGGTGATCATCTTCGTTGGCGCCTATCTGCTCGAGAAGACGCGTTCGTTCGCTGTCGGGCGGGTCCTGGCGCAGTTCATGGCCATGCTGCCGATGGCCGTACCCGGTCTGGTGCTGGGCCTGGCCTACATTTTCTTCTTCAACGCTATCGTGATGAACTGGTGTCTGGGGAACGGGTGCTGCTCTTTTTTGACGAATGTTTTCTGCATTGGGGCGACGTCTGTGGCTACAACTGGGAGAAAAGCAACGAACGGCGTAACCGTTCAGGTA
>JBBRVD010000061.1:0-19032 GCA_038247175.1 Burkholderiales bacterium
GCCCAGCGCCGCGCCGCTGTAAAGGGAGCCGATGATGCCGGCGACCGCGCGTGCGCCGAACAGGTCCATGCACAGCGCTGGCAGCAATGACACGATACCGCCATAACTCAGGCCGAACCAGAGCGCGAACACGAGTAGTGCTGGATAGCCGCCGGCGGCGAACCACAACAGGTAGGAGGCTGCCATTGACACCTGCATCAGTACCAGCGTCATCGTGCGGCCGAAGCGATCGGCCAGTGCGCCGATGGCGAAGCGGCCGACCAGGCTGCCGATACCGATCATGCCCACCAGGCCGACCGCCTGAGCGTCGGCAATACCCATGTCGCGCGCGGCGGCCGAGACATGAGCGAACGGAATGAACATGGTCGGGCCGCAGGTCAGCGTGACCAGGTACAGCCACCAGAAGCTGCGGTCGTGCAGTGCCTCGCGCAGGCTGGCGCCGGGTATGGCGGCCCCGACACGCAGTACTGCGGCCGGTGCACGCCGCAGCAGCCAGGCTGCGCCCAGGCCGAGCAGCAAAACTCCCAGGGCCAGCAACCGTAACGCATCGCGCCATTGCAGCCAGGCGATGGCTACCGCCGCCAGCAAGGGCACGACCAGCGTGCCAGCGCCGATACCGGCACTGGCAATGCCGGCGGCCAGACCGCGACGACGGGTGAACCAGGGTTGCACGCAGGCGATCGATGGCGTATAGACCAGCGCAATGCCCACGCCGATGCCCACGCCATAGGCCAGGTACACGGCGGCCATGGATTGCGCAAAACTGGTGGCCAGCAGACCAGCGGCGATGAAGACCATGCCGGTGCAACACACGGCGCGCGGGCCGAACCGGTCGGCCAGCATGCCGCCGCCGATACCGAGCGTGAAGTACAGCAGGCCCGACAGACCGAAAACCAGTGCGACGTCTGCCCGTTTGGCCGCGAATTCAGCCGCAAAGGACTCGAAAAGTGCAGCAAACGAGTAGGCGATGCCGAAGATCAGCGCCAGGCAGGTGAACGTCGCCCAGACGATGACCCAGGCGTAGGCGGGTTCAGGGGAGTCGTTGGCACTGCGCATGCGCGCGCAAGTCTATCAGGAGGCCTGACCAGGAAGGAGGCCCGACCAGGAGGGCCCGGCTGGCTGGTTGGCGCGCACGCGGCCTGTCTGCCGGCTCCCTCGCGCCGATCGCCGCTCGCCCCCGGCCGATTCGGTCTGTAACCCCGGATGCACAAGGGCGAGTCAGCCGGGTGCGTGCGGGTCGTGACGATAATAGCGGCTCGTGCCAGGCGTCACAAACGCAGGGTGGCTGGCGGTTCGGTCGTCCACCATGGCAACCCCAAAAGCTGAGGAAATCTGCCGTGCCAGACCTGATCCCGCTGCTCACCAAGTTTGTTTACGAAATCTTCGGGGTGCTGGTGGTGGTGCTGGCGGCGCTGGTAGTGTCGCAAGCGCTCAAGCGTCTGATCGACGTGCTGCGCGATATGAAACACGTGTCGCCCATGATCGCGAACCGCCTGCACACCGTGCGCCGCTGGTTCATCACCGCGCTGGCGGTCCTGGTCATCATGGAGGCGCTGGGCATTTTCCGGGGCGCATGGGCACTGATCTCGACCGCGCTGGCGGCGCTGGCGCTGGGTTTTGTCGCCGCCTGGAGCGTGCTGAGCAACGCGACGGCGGCTTTGCTGATCCTGACCTTTCGGCCGTTTCGCATTGGCGACGAGATCGAGTTGATGGAACTGACCAACGGCTTCACGATAGGAGGCCGGGTGCTGGACATGAATCTGCTGTACACCACGCTGGCGGTGGCGCCAGCGCTGGACGCGGCGGCCAGGCCGGTTGTATCTTCCATGGGCGGCGCTCCAGTGAAGCCGGGCGGGATGGACGACAGCACCTCCGTTCAGGGGCACGAGGCCGAACCCGCACCGTCGGCACAACTCGTGCGGATACCCAATAACCTGATGTTCCAGCGCCCGCTGCGCACACGGTCGGCACATGCTCCGGAAAGCAAGGCGCCGTTCTTCAGCCGCCCCAGGGATTGACCGCAGGGCAAACCCCAACCGCTCAGCGGTTGATCTCGATCTTCACCTCCAGCAGGTCCAGGTTGTCCTGCCGGTCGACGTTGATCTTGACGTCGTCGGGGCTGATCTTCACGTATTTGGACAACACCGCGATCAGGTCCTGCTGCAGTTGCGGCAGGAAGTCCGGAATCGCGGTTCCATTGGGGTTACGGCCAATCCGCTCGTGCGCCAGGATGAGTTGCAAACGCTCCTTGGCGAGCGAGGATGTTTTGGGTTTGCTCTTGAAAAAGCGCATCAGGTCCATGAGGATTGTTCCTTTGTCGCGTCAGTTCGAGCTGCGGAAGAGGCGATGGAAGAAACTCTTCTTCGGTGCCTCGGTAAAGCGCATCGGTATGGTCTCGCCGAGGAAGCGCCCGATCACGTCGCTGTAGGCTTCGCTGACGTCGGCGCCCTTCATGCGGATCGCCGCCACGCCCTGGTTGGAGGCCTCCAGCACGACCTCGGACTCGGGTATCACCCCGATCAACGGCGTGCGCAGGATCTCGTTGATGTCTTCCAGTGACAACATCTGGCCGCCCTCGACCCGGTTCGGGTTGTAGCGGGTGATCAGCAGGTGTTCCTTGACCGGCTCCTTGCCTTCGATCGCGCGGCGCGTCTTGCTGCTGAGCATGCCCAGGATGCGGTCTGAGTCGCGCACCGACGACACTTCCGGGTTGGTCACGACGATCGCCTCGTCGGCATAGTGCATGGCCATCATCGCGCCGGTCTCGATGCCCGCGGGCGAATCGCAGACGATGAACTCGAACCCCATGGCCTTGAGTTCTTCCAGCACCCGCGCCACGCCTTCCTGGCTCAAGGCCTCCTTGTCGCGGGTCTGCGACGCCGCCAGGATGTACAGGTTCTCCAACTGCTTGTCGCGGATCAGCGCCTGGTTCAGCTTGGCCTCTTGCTGGACCACGTTGATCAGGTCGTACACAACCCGACGCTCCACGCCCATGATCAGGTCCAGGTTGCGCAGTCCGACATCGAAATCGATCACCGCGGTCTTGTGCCCGCGCATCGCCAGGCCAGATGCAAAACTGGCACTGGTTGTCGTCTTGCCGACGCCGCCTTTGCCAGAGGTCACCACCACAATCTTCGTCATCAGTCTGTTCCTATCGATAAGGGGTGTGTCGCTGCTCCGGGGAGGCACCGGCAGACCCGAGGGGGTTGAAATGGGCTCGCTCAGCTTTTCAGCGGCTCGACCAGCAGCTTGTCACCCTGGAGCCGGACCTGCGCCGGCTTGCCGCGCACGTCGTCGGCCAGGGGTTTGTCGGTCGTGCGATACGTGCCGGCAATCGAGATCAGTTCGGCTTCCATCGCGGCTGCAAAGATGCGCGCATCGGCGTCCCCGTTGGCGCCCGCGATGGCACGCCCTCGCAGCGGCCCATAAACATGGATGTTGCCATCGGCGATCACTTCGGCGCCGTGGCTGACCAGGCCCAGCACCACCAGATCGCCGCCGCGCGCATAGATTCTTTGCCCTGAGCGCAAGGGCCGGTCGATGACGCGGGTGGGGGCTGAGCGCGTTTGAGCGTCGGGTTTGGCGGATGCTGCCGTCTCTTGTGGTGCCGCGTCTCCCAATGCGGGTGGCGCTGCAACGGATTCGGCGCTGAACAGGTCTGCCACGACGGGGCCATCGGCCGGCTGCTCCTTCGCATCCACCGTGGGCGCGCTTTCGTTGGCTGGCCCGGGTTCCGGCTCTGGCTGCGCTCCCGGCGACAGGCGCCGCACCCGAGGCTGGATGTCCTCTTCCTCCGTCAGGCCAAGCGCCTGGGCCTGTCTCAACAGCAGCCCGGTGGCGCCGACGATGCCCACCGCCCGCATGGTATGCCGACGCAACAGGTTGATCAGACGCGTCAGTTCCAGCGTCTCGGCGGTGCCATCCGCGGTCAGCGCAGACACATTGATCAACACTGGCGCATTGGTGAAAAGGTCTCCGGCACTGGCCACACGTGCGGCCAGATCACCTTCGATCGCGCCCATGTGGACCGATCGCAGCACCAGGGACAGGCCCTGGATGGTGGCACTCTTGATGTCGAAGGGCGATGTCGTGGTGCGGTTCATCGGTTACGGATGGGGTAGGGCTCATGGTTGGCCGATGTCGGCCGGTGTGTGCGATGTGCCGAGCAACCAGGCAACCTGGCAACCTGGCAATCGGGCCGGCGTCATCGACTGCCATCAACTCCTGCAGTCGACGCACGGCATTATCGGTGATGCACCGGTCGGCTCCGTTGGGGGTGACTTGGCCGATCGCGTCAGGCCGGCGCGCCGCGCCCTCAGCGCTCCAGCAGCGCACCCAGCGGGCGGAAGTCCTCGACCCGGTCGCAAACCGCCTTGACGATGAGCATCACCGGTGTGCCCAGCAGCAGGCCCCATACGCCCCACAACCATCCGAACGCCAGCACGCCGACGAACACGGCCACCGGATTGAGCCGGCTGGCGCGGCTGGTCAACCAGGGGGCCAGCAGGTTTCCGGACACGGTGTGCAATGCGATCGAGATGCCGCCGAGCAGCAAGGCCATGTCGACACTGCCGAACTGTACGAACCCGGCCAGCGCCGATGCGCCAGTCACGACGATAGACCCCAGATAGGGAATGAAATTGAGCAAAAAGGCCAGCACGCCCCAGACCGCCGCATGCTCAACCCCGATGGCCCAGTAGGCGAGCCCGGTGGCGATGCCGACGATCACGCTGATCAGCACCTGGACCCGCAGGTAACGCTGCACCTGATCGGTTATCTCCTCCAGCACCTGTAACGTGATCTTCCTGCGTGCAAAGGTCGGTCCGGCCAGCGAGACGATCTTGCGCCGGAAGCTGTCACCCGATGCCAGCAGGAAAAACGTCAGGAATACCACGATGGTGGCTTGCCCCAGTGCCGCCAGCATTGCAGGCATCTGGTTCATCAGATAGTCGCGCACGCTGAACCGCGGCTGCTCGATCTGCACCCGTGTCACTCCGCGATCGGGCGCCGGCGTGTTTGCCTTGCTGCTCTCGGTGGCCGCTTTCTCGAGTTCGGTGGCGGCTTTCTGAACCTTTTCGATCGTGGTTTCCGCTTCACCGCGCCTTGCGCGCGCCGCCTGGCGTATCTGCTGTGCCGCTTCGGGCAAAGACTCGACGAAAGCCGTGGCGTCGTCCTCCAGGGCGACGGCCGTCGCCCCCACCACGCCGATCAACGCCATCAGCACCAACCCTGCGCCGACGGCGCGCGGCAAGCGCAGACGTTCGAGTCGAGTGACGAGTGGTGCCAGCGCATAACTGAAGGTCAGGCCCAGCATCAGCGGTACCAGCACTGCCTGGGCCCAGTGCAACATGAAGATGGCACCCAGGATGGCCAATACGACCAGTGACGCGCTGCGCGTGTCGAGCGGGATCCCGGCGGCAGCTCGCGGCGGCGCATCGGGATCGGCAGCGGTAGGCTCGGGCGACGGCTCTACCGGGGATGGCGTGACACGGGTGGCCATGGCGCAGCGTACAACAGTCGGTGTCCGTCGTGTCGCCTGCCCTGTCGGAAAACAGGCCGGACACGGGTCAGACGCGAGGCCTGCCAATCCGCGCGGGAGGCGCGGGTGTCGTCAGCCCCGTACCGGCGCAGCGCGGCGCGGGTCGCCCTGGCGCTTGAGCATCCAGCCCGGATATTCCCGTGGCAAGGCGCTGGCCGTATCCAGCGCCTCGATGTCATCGGCGTCCAGCTGCACTTTGACCGCCCCGAGGTTGTCGGCCAGTTGTGCCGGGGTCTTGGCGCCCATGATGACCGTGGTCACGCTCGGCCGGTCCAGCAGCCACGCCAGCGCCACCTGGGGTACGGTGGCGCCATGGCGCTCGGCAATACCCTGCATCACGCCGACGCAGCGCAATGCCCGCTCCTTGTCGACGAACGGGAAATCGAAGCTGGCCCGGCGCGATCCGTCCGGCCCGGTGCCGTCAGCCTTGTACTTGCCGCTGAGCAGGCCGCCAGCCAGCGGACTCCAGACCATCAGGCCCAGCTGCTGGTCCTGCAGCAACGGCACCACTTCACGCTCGAGGTCGCGCCCGGCCACGGTGTAGTAGGCCTGCACGCTCTCGAAGCGGGCCAGGTTCCGCTTGTCGGAGATGCCCAGTCCCTTCATGACCTGCCAGGCGGCCATGTTGCACAGCCCGATATAGCGCACCTTGCCGCTGCGCACCATGTCGTTGAGGGTGTCCAAAACTTCGTCGAGCGGGGTCAGTGGGTCGTAGCCGTGCAGTTGGTACAGGTCTACATGGTCGAGCTGCAGGCGTTTGAGGCTGGCGTCGAGCTGGTTCATCAGGTGGTAACGCGACTGGCCGCCGGCATTGACCACCTTGTCCTTCATGGCGCCGTAGGCCTTGGTGGCGATCACCAGTTCGTCGCGCGGCAGCCCGAGCTGCTTGATGGCCGCGCCGGTGATGGTTTCGGCCGCGCCGAAACCATAGACGTTGGCCGTGTCGAAGAAGTTGACACCGGCGTCGAAGGCCTGCTTGACCAGCGCACTCGATGCCGCCTGGTCGAGGTCGCCGATGATCTTCCACATGCCCGATGCGCCGCCGAACGTCATCGTACCCATGCACAGTTCCGAGACATACAGACCGGTGCGGCCCAATAGACGGTATTTCATCGCGACATCCTTTCAGGTTCGGTTGGCAGGCAGCTTGCATCCTAACAAGTCAGTCCGCACCATGCTGCTGGGCTCTCTGGAGTGTCAGCGTACCCGTTGCCGGGGCACGGGCCGCGCCTGCTGAACCCCACTCGTGCCGGTCTTGCCGGCCATGCCACCCCCGCGCACTGGTTCGCGCGATAACCTTGTTCTGCCCGTGGCGCAGCCCGCTATCTAGAATGTTTGGCCCACCGCAGAAAGCATCGCCACCATGTCCCAGGGAATCATCCGCATTCGCGGAGCGCGCCAGCACAATCTCAAGAACCTTGATCTGGACATCCGCACCGGCGAACTGACAGTTGTGACCGGGCCCAGCGGTTCGGGCAAATCGAGCCTGGTGTTCGACACCTTGTATGCAGAGGGGCAGCGCCGGTATGTCGAGACTTTCTCGGCTTACGCGCGGCAGTTCCTGGACCGCATGGACAAGCCGGCGGTGGACAAGGTCGAGGGTGTTCCGCCGGCCATCGCGATCGACCAGACCAATCCGGTACGCTCCTCGCGCTCGACTGTCGGTACCATGACCGAACTCAACGACCACCTGAAACTGTTGTTCGCCCGCGCCGGCCAACTGTTCGACAAGGCGACGGCGCAGCTGGTGCGCCACGACACGCCGGAAACCATATTCGCGCAGTTGCAGGCGCTGGCGTCGGATGGCGACCCTCGTCTGGTGGTGACCTTTCCGGTCGAACTTCCAATCGACACCACGGCCGAAGAAATCACCCAGTGGTTGTCGGTCAGCGGTTATACCCGGGTGCAGGCCGAGCGCGAAGTCGAGGTTGTCCCCGACGGCCGCGATGCGTCGCCTGGCGCCGACAAGAAGGCCAAAACCCCCGGAAAAACCAAGGTCGTGGCGCTGGCACCGGTGCGGCGCAAGCTGCTCGACGTGGTCGCCGACCGGTTCCGGCTGGGCAACACTGAGCGGGTCCGGGTGCTCGAGGCGATCGAGGTAGCGCTCAAGCGCGGCAGCGGGCGAATCGGCGTCTATGTCGGGGGCGAGGGTGATGCCCCCCCGCGGATCTGGAAGTTTTCGACCGGCCTGCATTGCCCGGAAAGCGACCTGCGGTATGTCGATCCGATCGCCTCGGCGTTCTCCTTCAATTCCGCGGTCGGCGCCTGCGAGGCCTGCCGGGGGTTCGGACGGGTCATCGGCGTCGACTACGGCCTGGTGATACCGAACGACAAACTCACGCTGCGCGCTGGCGCGATCAAGCCGATGCAGACACCGGCCTGGCAGGAGTGCCAGGACGATCTGATGCGCCACGCCGAAGATGCCGGCATTCCGCGCGATACGCCGTGGAACAAGCTCAGCGCGGAACACAAGCACTGGGTCATCAACGGTTCACCCCACTGGAACGGCAAGTGGAACCAGCACTGGTTTGGCGTGGGCCGCTTCTTCGAATACCTGGAAACCAAGGCTTACAAGATGCATATCCGGGTGTTGCTCTCCAAATACCGCAGCTACACCCCATGCCCGAGTTGCGCCAGTGCCAGGCTCAAGACCGAAAGCCTGTTGTGGCGCATCGGCGACAAGTCGGATGCCGACGCGGCGCTGGCTCCGGAACAGCGCTTCATGCCCACCGGTGTGTCCTGGTCGCGCGCGCAACTCGAGGCCTTGCCGGGTCTGTGCCTGCATGACCTGATGATGCTGCCGATCGATCGTTTGCGCCAGTTCTTCGACCGCCTGTCCGGTACCCGGGGACAGGACCTGGCCGAGGGCGGCGCGCCACCGGCGCTTGACCAGGCCGAGAACAAGGCACTCAAGCTGCTGTTCGAGGAGATCACGACCCGGCTTCGTTACCTGGTCGAGGTCGGTATCGGTTACCTCAGCCTGGACCGGCAGAGCCGCACCTTGTCGGGCGGCGAGGTGCAGCGCATCAACCTGACTACCGCGCTGGGCACCTCGCTGGTGAACACGCTGTTCGTGCTCGACGAGCCCAGCATCGGTTTGCATCCGCGCGACATGCACCGCATTATTCTGGCGATGCAGCGGCTGCGTGATGCCGGCAACACGCTGGTGGTGGTCGAGCACGACCCGGCTGTGATGCTGGCCGCCGATCGCATGATCGACATGGGACCGGGGCCAGGTGAACGCGGCGGGCAGATCGTGTTCGACGGCTCGACGCAAGACCTGCGTGGTGCCGACACATTGACCGGCGCCTACCTGGGCGGGCGCAAGCAGGTCGGCATGGGTTTTCAGCGCCTGGTCGCGGCCAGCACGCCACGGCTGGTGCTCGAGGGCGTGACCGAACACAACCTGAAGAACGTGACGGTCGAGATTCCGCTGCAACGCCTGGTCTGCATCACCGGTGTCAGCGGCTCGGGCAAGTCGACGCTGGTGCAGGATGTGCTCGCTCCGGCTTTGATGCGGCATTTCGGCCGATCCACCGAGTCGCCGGGCCGGCATGAGCGGCTGCTGGGGGCGGAACTGTTGTCGGACGTGGTGTTCGTGGACCAATCGCCGATCGGCAAGACGGCCCGCTCGAATCCGGTCAGTTATGTCGGCGCCTGGGATGCGATCCGCGAACTGTTCGCGAATGCGCCGTTATCGCGCCAGCGCGGTTACACGGCGTCGAAGTTCAGCTTCAACAGCGGCGACGGCCGCTGCGCGACCTGCGGCGGCTCAGGCTTCGAACATGTCGAGATGCAGTTCCTCAGCGACGTTTACTTGCGCTGTCCGGATTGTGACGGCAAGCGGTATCGGCCCGAGGTGCTGGAGGTGCGTATCGAGCGGCCGGTCGTGTCAGCGCCGGCTGCGACCGTTGCCGCGACCGTTGCTGCGGCGACGCTGGGCAACGCGCCATCCGCAGCGGGTCCTGCGGGCACCGACCGCGAGCGGATCGGCAACCCGACCCTGATCAAGCGCACAATGCCCGTGGTCAGCCGTTTTGCCAGCCTGAATGTCGCCGATGTGCTGAACCTGACGGTCAGCGAGGCAGCCTGCGTCTTCGCCGGCGACCGTGACGTGATCCGGGCCCTGCAGCCGATCGTCGACGTGGGACTGGAATACGTGAAGCTGGGCCAACCGGTACCGACATTGTCCGGTGGCGAGGCGCAGCGGCTCAAGTTGGCAGGGTTCCTGGCGCAGGCGGCGCGTGATGGCAGTTCCAGCCGCCAGCCAGTGGCGCGTCATGGCAGCCTGTTCATGTTCGACGAACCCACGACCGGCCTGCATTTCGACGACATCGCCAAGCTGATGCGTGCGCTGCGCAAGCTGCTGGATGCCGGTCATTCGCTGCTGGTGATCGAACACAACCTGGATGTGATCCGGGCCAGCGACTGGTTGCTCGACCTGGGTCCGGAAGGTGGTGATGCCGGCGGCGAAGTCGTTGCGGTCGGTACACCGAACGATTTGCGGCAGCATCCGCGTTCGCATACCGGCAAGGCGCTGCGCGACTATGACGCCAGCGTGGGACTGGGCGCGCATGCTGCCCAGGAGGCGCAAGCCGTCATCGCCCGGGCCGGTAGCCGTGGCCGATCGCGTGACAACCCGGTCGCCGACGCGATCCAGATCGTCAATGCCAAGGAGCACAACCTCAAGGGGCTGACGGTCAACATTCCGCGCGATCGTTTCAACGTGATCACCGGCGTCAGCGGCTCGGGCAAGTCCACGTTGGCCTTCGACATCCTGTTCAACGAGGGCCAGCGGCGTTACCTGGAGTCGCTCAATGCCTACGCGCGCAGCATCGTGCAACCGGCGGGGCGGCCCGAAGTCGACGCGGTGTACGGTATTCCGCCCACCGTGGCGATCGAGCAGCGTCTGTCGCGCGGTGGCCGCAAATCGACCGTGGGCACGGCGACCGAGGTCTGGCATTTCCTGCGCCTGCTGTATGTCAAGCTCGGGGTACAGCACTGCATCCACGACGGCGCGGCCGTCGCGCCGCAAACACCCGACAGCATCGCGGCACAGTTGCTGCGCCACTTCCGCGGCCAGCATATCGGCTTGCTGGCGCCACTGGTGGTCAATCGCAAGGGCGTGTACACCGAGCTGGCCGACTGGGCCCGGCCGCGGGGCTTTACGCACCTGCGGGTCGACGGCCAGTTCCTGCCGACGACGGGTTTTCCGCGCATCGACCGGTTCAAGGAGCACACGATCGAACTGCCGGTGGTCAGCCTGGACGTGTCGCCAGACAACGAGGCCTTGCTGCGCGAGATGCTGGCCCGTGCGCTCGAACATGGCAAGGGTGTCGTGCATGTGTTGAGCGACCTCGCCGGACTGCGCGAGGCGATGCTGGCCAAAGCCCCGACCAGTGCGATTGGCATACTGCAGGTGTTTTCGACCAAGCGCGCCTGTCCGGTGTGCAGCACCAGTTATGTCGAGCTCGATCCGCGGCTGTTCTCGTACAACAGCAAACACGGCTGGTGCCCGGAGTGCGTCGGCACCGGTGTGCGGCTGACCCGGGAGCAGCGCAAGGCGATGGATGACTCGGTGCGTGACGACAAGGACTCAGGTCGCGAGCAGACCTTTGCCGAGGTGGAACTGGAAGACGTGGCTGACGACGTCTGTCCTGCCTGTCAGGGTGCCCGGCTGAACCCGACCGCACGCGCGGTACGGTTCGGCGCGCAAGGCACGACCCACCCAGGCATCGGTATCACCGAGCTGGCGCGCATGAGCGTGACCGAGGTCCGGCGCTGGGTCGAGGCCCTGCAGGCCGGCGACCGGCTCAGCCGACGCGAGAACGACATCGCGCGCGACCTGATGCCCGAGATCCGCAGCCGGTTGTTGTTCCTGGAGGAGGTGGGCCTGGGTTACCTGACGCTGGACCGGGGCGCGCCGACGCTCAGCGGCGGCGAGGCGCAGCGGATCCGGCTCGCGGCCCAATTGGGGAGCAATCTGCAGGGGGTCTGTTACGTGCTCGATGAGCCGACCATCGGATTGCATGCGCGTGACAACCGGATCCTGCTGGCGGCGCTCAAGAGTCTGAGCGACAAGGGCAACACGCTGGTTGTCGTGGAGCACGACGAAGAAACGATCCGGCACGCCGACCATGTGATCGACATCGGCCCCGGGGCTGGCAAGCGTGGCGGAACTCTGGTGGTCGAGGGCGACGTGGCAACCGTCATGGCCTCGCAGAACTCGCAAACCGGGCGTTACCTGCTGCATGCGATGCGCCACCCGCTCAAACCGCGACGGGTGGTGGCGCTCGACGATACCTCCGAGCCCCGGTTGCGGCTGCGCAATGCCCGGCTGCACAACCTGCGCGGCGTCGACATCGACGTGCCGCTATTGCGCCTGGTCGCGGTGACCGGCGTCAGCGGCTCGGGCAAGTCGACGCTGGCGCGCGATGTGTTGCTGACCAACGTGCAGCTGGCCGTGGCGCGCAACAGCACCCGGGCTGGCCGCGATGCGCTGGCAGGCGGCGAGACAATCGCCTGGACCGGTTGTGACAGCGTCGATGGCTACCAGTCGATCGACCGGGTGCTCGAGGTCGACCAGACACCGATCGGCAAGACGCCACGTAGTTGCCCGGCGACCTATATCGGTTTCTGGGACATCATCCGCAAGTTGTTCGCCGACACGCTGGAGGCGCGGGCGCGCGGTTATGCGGCGAACCGGTTCAGCTTCAATACCGGCGAGGGGCGCTGCCCTGCTTGTGAAGGGCAGGGCGTGCGCACCGTGGCGATGAGTTTCCTGCCGGACGTCAAGGTGTTGTGCGAGACCTGCCGCGGCACACGTTTCAATCCGGAGACGCTGGCGGTGACCTGGCGCGGCAAGAACATCGGCGATTTGCTGCAGATGGAGGTCGACGAGGCGGTTGAGTTCTTTGCCGCGATGCCACAGGTCAGCCACCCGTTGCAACTGCTCCAGGATGTGGGCCTGGGTTATCTGACGCTGGGTCAGCCCTCGCCCACGCTCAGTGGCGGCGAGGCGCAGCGCATCAAGCTGGTGACGGAACTGTCCAAGGTGCGCGACGACATCACGCGCCGGGGCCAAAAGGCGCCGCACACCCTGTACGTGCTTGATGAACCCACGGTCGGGCTGCACATGGCCGATGTCGAAAAGCTGATCCGGGTGCTGCACCGTCTGGTCGATGGTGGCCACAGCGTGGTGGTGATCGAGCACGACCTGGATGTGATCGCCGAGGCCGACTGGGTCATCGACCTGGGGCCCGAGGGTGGCGACGCGGGTGGCGCCGTGGTGGCGGCAGATACGCCCGAGGCGGTCGTTGTCCGGGGTACCCATACCGGCAAGGCGCTGGCCCCGGTGCTCGCGCGTTGACCGGTCAACCGAGCGCCGTCAGAAAATGATCACTTTCTTCAATCACAAGCATGTACTGCACCAGGGCCGACAGGAGATGTTCCGCGGCCAGATGGTCCCGTGTTTCGAGCTGGCGGCCAGGGCCGATCATGTGTTGTCCGAGGTGACCGGCCGCGGTCTGGGCTCGGTTCTGAGCCCGCCGCCCTTCCAGGACACGGCGCTGGAGCGGATCCACGCACCGGGTTACCTGGATTTCCTGCGCAGTGCCTGGGACGACTGGGTGGCGCTCGACCCGACGAACGTGGACCGCGATGCCCTGCCATCGGTCTGGCCCAATCACGCCCTGCGCAAGGACCGCGCACCCGACAATTTTGCGGCTCGCATGGGTTTGTATGCGTTCGATACCGGCTCGCCGTTGACCTGCGGTACCTGGGTTGCCGCGCGCGAGGGCGCCGGTTGTGCGCTGGCGGCGGCACGGACGGTGGCCGATGGTGCCCGCGCCGCGTTTGCGCTGAGCCGCCCTCCCGGCCACCATGCGGGAGCCGACTTTTTTGGTGGATATTGCTTTCTGAACAATGCCGCGCTGGCCGCGCAAGCGCTGCGCGACCAGGGTCTCGAGCGGGTCGCGGTGCTCGACATCGACTACCACCATGGCAATGGCACGCAGGCCATCTTCTATGAACGACCGGATGTGCTGGTGACCAGCATCCATGGCGACCCGCGGACCGAGTATCCGTTCTTCCTGGGGCATTCGGACGAGACCGGTAGCGGTGCCGGCGCGGGATACAACTTCAATTTGCCGTTGCCCAGGGGCACCGGATTCGACGTGTGGCGCGACGCCTTGCGGTTCGCGTTGCGCCGGGTGGCAGAGTTCCAGCCCTTGGCTCTGGTCGTGTCGCTCGGCCTGGACACCTTCGAGGCCGATCCGATTTCCGGCTTCCGGCTCAAGAGCAATGATTACTTCACCGTAGGTGGCGACATCGCGCGTGCCGGACTGCCGACCGTGTTCGTTTTCGAGGGCGGTTATGCTGTTGCGCAATTGGGTGTCAACGCGGTCAATGTTCTCGAGGGATTCGAGCGCCTGGCCGGTTGAGGAGCACCGATGCTGAAGCAATTTCTTGCGCCGCTCGTACGAAACCGTTTCGGTTTTCTGCTCATCGTGGCAGGCGCGCTGCTGATCCTGATCGTCAATGAGGCAACCTATCGCATGGCGGTGCGCACGCTCGATTGGGGCATCGAGTTGACCGATGCACGGGTCGCTGTCAGCCGCTCGCTGCAGTTGCTCACCGACGCGGAAACGTCCCAGCGCGGTTACCTGTTGACCGGCAGCGAGGCCTACCTGGAGAGTTACGGCAACGCCGTGCGACAGCTACCCGCGGCGCTCGACCCCACGCTGGACTTCCTGCGCGCGCGCGAAGGGGCCTCCAGACAGAACGCCGATCGGCTGAAACTGACGGTGGCGCAGCGGTTGGACGAACTGAACAGGTCCGTCGCGCTCATGAACAGCGGGCAGTTGGCCGCGGCGATCGATGTGGCGGAGTCCAGCGCCGGCAAGAACCGGATGGAGGCGATTCGCGTGTCGTTCGAGACGGCGCTGGACAATGCCGCCGACATGAAAAGTGGTGCCTGGATTTCCCTGTACCGGTCGCTGTTCGTGAACCGTGTTGCGGTGCTGACGCTGACCTGCCTTGCGGTGCTGGGCCTGTACCTGTTCCTGAAACAGCTGCGCGCGCTGGCGCGTGAACGGGCCCTGTATTCGGCCCAGCTTGAGCGGGAGGTGGTCGCCCGTACCGACGACCTGCGAGCCTTGGCGACCCATGTGATGTCGGTGCGCGAAGACGAGCGCCAGCGTCTGGCGCGCGAGTTGCACGACGAACTCGGTGGCTTGTTGACGGCTGCCAAACTCGATCTGGCCCGTATGCGCAGTGGCGAAGCGCTGTCGCCCGCCCTGGCGCAGCGGGTACAAAAAGTCAACGATCGGTTGAACCAGGGCATTTCGCTCAAGCGCCGCATCATCGAGGATCTGCGACCCTCTGCGCTCGATCATCTGGGGCTGACCGCCAGCCTGCGGGCCCTGTGCCAGGACGCGGCGGAAGGGCTCGGCATCGAGGTCGAGCAGGTACTCGAAGAGGTCGAGCTGGCTTCCGATGCCAGTTTGACGGTCTACCGGCTGGTACAGGAGTCGCTGACCAATATCCGCAAGTACGCGCATGCCCGCCGGGTCGTGGTGCGGCTGGCCCAGCCGCGGCAGGGGACGATCCAGGTCTCGGTACAGGACGACGGCGTCGGTTTCGACATACGCTCGGCAGCCGTGGGGCGGCACGGACTGGCCGGCATGCGGTATCGGGTCGAAACCCACGGCGGAGCGATGCAGATCCTGTCCAGTCCCGGGCAGGGCACGACGGTGCAAGCGAGCCTGCCGGTCAGTGGGGCTGGCGATGCCATGCGTAGCGTTGGCTGACCGTCGCTGAATGCCGCTGGCCATCATTGGCGATTGTTGGCGATTGTTGGCCGGCGCGAGTGACCGTTCAGCGCGCGCTGGCCCGGTGACGGGCCCGCAACAAGGCGAGGCAGCCCAGACCCGCCACCACGGCCAGCACGGCCGGAAACCCGTATACCGGTGACCACTGCAGCAACATGCCGGAGCTGGCAGATGCCACCATGCTGCCAAACGTGCAGGTGAGCACTAACACGGCGGTACTGTTGACCAGTGTGACACCGGTTTCCCGGCCGCCGATGTCGATCATGGCCAGCGTATACAGACTGCCACCCGCGCCGCCCCATACGAAGACGACGGGCCAGGCCAGCCAGCTGAATTCGGCCACCAGTGGCACAAGGAAGGTGGCCATCAGCGTCACCAGGGCCAGTATCACCATCAAGGTGCGCCGACCAGCAGCTGCATCGGCAAAGCGATCCGCCACCAGCCCGACCGGAAACATCATCAAGGCGCTGCCCAGGCCGCTGGCCGCCACCAGCAAGGCGGCCGAGGCTGCCGTCAGCCCCAACGCCAGCCCGTACAGCGGCAGGATCGAGGTCACGCCGCTTTCGAAAAAGCCACCGATGAATCCGGCCAGCATGATGATCGGGTGCTGCATGAGCGCATGCCAGACACCGCGAATGCCGACCGGAGAGGTCGCCGCGTCGGCGGCCGGTGGCATGGGCGGCACCAGGAAAGTCCAGAGCAGCCCGGCGAAGATGAAGCCGATCGCAACCCACAGCGCAGCCGCGCTGGTCGGCCCGACCCAGACCAGCACCGTCGGGCCGATGACAAAGGTGGTGCCGACCATGGTTTCGAAAAGGCCGACATACCGGCCCCGCTGGCCGGCTGGCGCGAACTCCGCCACCACCGCCTCGGCCAGCACCCAGCGCAGGCCGGACGCGGCGCCAGCCAAACCCTGCAGCATGAACCACCCCGTCAGGTTGTCGGTGAACGCGAACCCCAGCGACGCCACGGCCGGCACGCCAGCGGCCAGCCACAGTGCCGGGCGCCGTCCCAGTTGCTGCGCCACCCAGGAGCTGAACGGCGTGAACAGGAAAATGCCCGCCCAGCCACAAGCGGCGAAAAGGCCGGCCACCGTGCTGGACACCTCGGCCCCTTTGAGCCGCAACAGCAACAGCGGCAGCAGCATGAAGTAGCCAATCAACTCCAGGAAGGTGGAGCCGAAGATCGCCGTCAGCCCGAGCCGGGCATTGGGAAGGGGAAGGCCGGACGCCATTGCTGCGCCCTCAATGCGGGTCGCCGCTGGGTAGCCGGTGTCGCAGCAGCGCGCAGGCCATCTCGCAAAAGCCGGCGCCGCGTTCCGAACGGGTTACAAAATGCGGCAGATGTGTCAGTTCTGGCAGGAATCGGCGAATATTGGCGACGCCGATGCTGTTGTCAAAGGCCTCGAACATGCACTGATCGTTGCCGGAGTCGCCGACATAGACCCAGTGATCACGCTCGGAGTCCAGGTCGCGCCCGTAGAGTTCCCGCACGATCCAGCGAGCGCCCTCGAGCTTGTTGTGTCCACCGTACCAGGCATTGACATGGATGCTGCTGACGGTGGCCGACATGCCTTCGGACTGCAGGATCGCCACCGCCCGGGCAATCGCGGCCGCGGACAGGTGGGCGAACTCGCTGTGGTCGATCGCGATGTCGGTCTCCCGGCCGGCGGAATCCCGTGCCAGCGTACTGCCGGGCACTTCGCGCAGCACCCGCTGCGCTACCCGTTGCATGCGTGTGAAATTGATCCGGCGGGTCGCGGCGTCCTGCTGGTACAGGCGGCGCACGCCGACCGGTACCTCGCCATGCGGTGAATGGGCCATCTCACGCACCAGCGCAACCGATCCGTTTTCCGGCACGATGGCGTCGACCGGCCAGCTGCGCGCGAAGGGCATGCTCCAGCCGACCGGGCGACCGGTGATGGCAATCACGTGCAGGCCGGCGTCTTTCAAGCGACCCAGCGCTGCCAGGGCATCGTCGGTGATGACGCCTTCGGTTGTCAACGTGTCGTCAATGTCGGTGAAAACACCGTGAATTTTGCTTCGTTCGGCGTCTGACCACTGGTCGAGCGGCAACATGGCGTCGCCGCCCATCAGCCCGCCGCCTGCAGCGCCAGCCCCGCATGCTCGCGCAGTGGATGGAAGTGGATTTTCGGGAACCGTTCCTGCGCCAACCGCACGTCGTAGGGCGAGGTGGTCAGATAGGCCAGAGTATTCGCCGCGTCCAGCGCCATGCGGGCCGGATAGGCGTCGACGAATGCGCGCAATTCCTGCGGCGTGTCGGCGGTGATCCAGCGAGCGCCGACATATTGGCAGGACTCGAGCCGGATATCGGCGTCGTATTCGCCCTTGAGTCGGTGCTGCACCACCTCGAACTGCAACTGTCCGACCGCTCCCAGCAACATCGGCCCGCCGATTTGCGGACGAAACACCTGAATGGCGCCTTCTTCTCCCAATTGCGCCAATCCTTGCTGTAATTGCTTGGTTCGGAGTGGATTTTTCAGGATGACGGTCTGGAACAGCTCGGGTGCGAAGAACGGCAAACCGGTGAATTGCAGCGCCACCGAGCCGTCGGTGATGCTGTCGCCGAGTTGCACGCCGCCATGGGTGGTGAAACCCACGATATCGCCGGCAAATGCTTCCTCCACCGCCTCCCGGCGCTGGCTCATGAAGGTCACGACGCTGGTCGGGCGCAACTCCTTTCCGGTGCGTTGCACCTTGAGTTTCATGCCGGGTGTGTATTTGCCGGAGCAAATGCGCACGAAGGCGATGCGGTCGCGGTGCGACGGATCCATGTTGGCCTGCACCTTGAACACCACGCCGGAGAAGGCAGCGTCCTGGGGTTCGACCGTCGTCACCACGGGTGCGGCGCCGGCGACGGCCTTGGCTGGCAATACCGAACTGATCCGCGGCTGTGGTTGCGGCGCAAGGTCGACCAGCGCGTCGAGCACCTCCATGACGCCAAAGTTGTTGACACCGGAGCCGAAGAACACCGGCGTTTGCTGGCCGGCGAGGAACGCGTCTCGATCGAACGCCGGAGACGCGCCGCTGACCAGTTCCATGTTGGCCAGTGCCTGTTCGAAGTCCTGGCCAAACCGGCGCTTCAGATCGCCCTGGTCGGATAACGCGATGGTGTCGAAATCCTGCGGACGGCGATCCTGGCCGGGCTGAAATACCGTCATCGCCTCGGTACGCAGATTGACGATGCCCCCAAAGTGCTTGCCCTGGCCGACGGGCCAGGTCAGCGGCACGCAGGACATGCCCAGCTCGCGTTCGATTTCGTCGAGCAGTTCCAGCGGCTCGCGCACCTCCCGGTCCATCTTGTTGACGAAGGTGATGATCGGTGTGTTGCGCTGGCGGCAGACCTCGATCAGGCGTCGGGTCTGGGCCTCGACGCCGTTGGCCGCGTCGATCACCATCAGCGCGGCGTCCACCGCGGTCAGCACCCGGTAGGTGTCTTCCGAGAAGTCCTTGTGGCCAGGGGTGTCCAGCAGGTTGATGACATGGTCGCGGTAGACCATCTGCATCACCGAGCTGGCCACCGAGATACCGCGTTGCTTTTCAATCTCCATCCAGTCGCTGGTGGCATGGCGGCTGGCCTTGCGCGCCTTGACCGAGCCGGCGATCTGGATCGCGCCCGAGAACAGCAGCAGCTTCTCGGTCA
>JBBRVD010000062.1:0-18826 GCA_038247175.1 Burkholderiales bacterium
CACGACGGGGTGCCCAAGGGTGGCGGGCAAGGCGCGACGCGCAGTCCATGTCGGGACATGGGCATGCGGCGCAACGCTGCACGGCGTCCTTGGTCGCCCCGGCCCGCAGGGCAAGACCCCGCGACTGGCCGTTGTCCGCAGCGCCTGGAGCTGGTTGCGGGGTCTTGCGTGGGCTCAAGCGATTGCCTCTCACGCTCTCAGGTCTTGGTGGCGCTCTGACCCAACGCGATCTTCAACAGGTCGGCGACCGTATTGGCGTTGAGCTTTTCCATGATGTTGGCGCGGTGTGCCTCGACGGTCTTGATGCTGATGCCCAGGTCATCGGCCATCTGCTTGTTCAGTCGTCCTGCCACGATGCGTTCGAGCACCTGCGACTCGCGCAAAGTCAGTTTCGACAACAGGGCATCGCGGCTGGCGGCAAGCTGGTGGTCGGCGAAGGTTTCCTTGGCGTGCTCCAGCATGCGCTCCACCAGGCGCAGCAACTGGTCTTCCTTGAAGGGCTTCTGGATGAAATCCATGGCGCCCTTTTTCATCGTGTCGACCGCCATCGGCACGTCGCCATGACCGGTAATGAAGACGATGGGAAGCGGCGAGTGCTGCTCAAGCAGCCGGTTCTGCAACTCGAGTCCGGTCATGCCCCCCATACGGATATCGACGATCAGGCAGGCCACTTCGCGCGGATCGTAGCGGCTGAGGAACGACTCCGCCGAGTCGAAGCAGCGCACCCGGTAGTCCTTGCCCTCCAGCAGCCACTGCAGCGAGTCTCGGACGGCCTCGTCATCGTCGATCACATAGACGGACCCCTTTTTCGGTATCAAACTCATGCGGCTATCCTGGGTGCTTGATCGGACTGCGCTCGGGCTCGGGCGCAATGCTGGTGGGTTCGCCCACGGGCAGCCAGAAGGAAAAACGGCATCCCACGACGAGCGATGCATTGTAAAGGTTCTCAGCCCGTATCCTTCCCTGGTGAGACTCGACAATCGAGCGGCACAGGCTCAGCCCGATGCCCATGCCGTAACTCTTGGTGGAATGGAATGCTTCGTAAAGCCGATCCAGCACCTCGGGAGGCAGGCCGCCACCCGAATCGAGCACCGAAAACTCGACCAGTTGCCGCGCATCGACAACGGCCTGCACTACGGTCAGCTCGACCTTGCGCTGCGCGGTCGGGCGCTGCGCCAGGTCGACCGATTCGGCGGCATTCTTGAGCAGATTGATCAGCACCTGTTCAATCAGAATCGGGTCGACCATCAGCATCGGCAGGCGTGATGCCACCTGGCAGGTGAGCCGGACGTTGCGCCGGCGCAGCTCGATCTCGGCCAGTTCCACGGCCTCGTCCACCATGTCGGCCACCCGCGACCATGCACGCTTGGGTTCGCTGCGCTTCACGAACGAGCGGATGCGCTGGATGATCTGGCCGGCGCGCTGGGCCTGGCGTGCGGTCTTCTCCAGCGCATCGAGCAGGTCCTGCTGCGAGATCTGCTGCGACTGGATTCGGGACACCATGCCCTGGCAGTAGTTGCTGATGGCCGTCAGCGGCTGGTTCAATTCGTGCGCCACGCTGGAAGCCATCTCGCCCATCGTGATCAGCCGGCTGGCATTTTGCGCGCGGTCGGCCTGGGCTGCCGCCTGTTGCTCTGCCAGCCGCCGCGCGGTGATGTCGGTGGCGATGACCATCTGCGCCAGGCGGCCGTCGACCCAGCTCAGGTACCGGGTACGCACTTCGAGCCAACGTCCGAGCTCACTGAGATAGATTTCCGCGTTCTCCGGTTCTGCGTCTGGCAACACGTCGGTGGGAAGACCCACGAAAGAATCCACCTGATCGAGCGACTCGTCGTTCACCGCCTGCATCGGAATCCCGGCCTGGGCGACCAGGCGCAGGTGCCCGTCCGTCTGGTTGCCGAACCAAAGCCGGTACAGCTTGTTGGCGAACAACATCTCGTCGCTGCCCAGCGGCGCAACCGAGATCGACGCGTCCAGCGCCTCGAGCACGGTGGTGAAGCGTTCGAACGACGCCGACAACTGTTCGCGGATGCGGTTCGGTTCAGTGATGTCGGTCATGGCCGTGATCCAGCCGGTCTGCGTGCCGCGCGAGTCGATCAGGGGCGAGACATAAAGCCGGGCGTCGAACAGCGAGTTGTCCGGCCGCTTCGCGCGCATCTGCACGCCTCCGGGTGTGGCCGCCTGGCCGGACAGTTCGGCGCTGAGCAACTGGCTGAGGTTTTCGTGGTCGGTGTCGGGCCAATAAGGGAAGGGCGCCGTGCGCCCGACCAGGTCGGACTCCTTCCAGCCGGTCATCTGGCAGAACGCGGCATTGACATAGGTGATGCGGCCCTGCAGGTCCATGGCCCGCATGCCGGTCAGCATCGAGTTCTCCATGGCGCGCCGGAAGTTCGTTTCTGCGACCAGCGCCTGCTGCGCCTGTTGGCGGCGTCGGTTGTGGCGCCAGTTGGCAATCAGCATCCAGGCTGTCATGACGCCCAGCACGCTGACCAGCCAGAACAGCCCGCTGCCGATGACACCCAGCGAGGTCCGATACGCCTGGGCTCGCAGGATCAATCCGTTGCCGACGGGCGAGACTGGAACCTCGTATTCGTTAGCCGCTACCAGCCAGGGCAACCAGGTGCCCGCCGGGTCGCGTGCCGGCGGGCTGGTGCCTGCCAGCCGGGTGCCCTTGTCATCGAGCAACGATATCGCATAACGCGCGGAGACCTCCGCCGGCACTCCGTAGCGATACAAGCCATCAACGGAGTATTCGGCCAGCACCACGCCGAAGAAGCGCGCGCCGTCGTTCATCGGGATATGCAGCTGCAACAGTGGCACGGCTGTGCCGACAGCGGCACGCTGGGCGTAGACCGGCTGCAGCGTCTCGCGCGCCAGTTCGGCGATGTTGCGTGTGTCCGCCGAGGCCAGCAGGTCGCCTTTCTGGGCCGACGCCCCGGGCTGCAGGCTGGCAGTGGCATAGGTGGCGCGGACCTTCATGTCGGCGTCGATCCAGCTCAGGCGTTCCAGGTCGGGATACTGGATCACCAGGGCCTCGGCCCGGACCTGGAACTCCTCGGGGTCCAGATCCTGGTTGGAGATGTCACGGGCAATCCGCATCAACTGCTCCTGCCGCTCGAGCAGGCGCAGGCGCAGTCTTTGCTGCGTGTACTCGACGTCGCGGCGTACCGCTTCCTGCTCCCGGTCGATCTCTTCGAGCCGCAGATACCCAAATGCTGCGACGATCGCTGCCAGGAACAACAGTACGGCGGCCAGCGGAGCCAGAACCGCAAACCGGTCCTGCCGGTGCGGGTTCAGGTGCCACCACCAATGACGTACCCGCTGCGCCGTCGCGGCAGGCGGCAGTGGCTTGCCGGCAGGTAGGGTGGACATCGGACGAGTGTAGGGGAGCTGACTGCCGGTCGCCTTGTCGATCGCCCTGTGTCATGCCTTATTTTTCACTATATGAATATGCGAAGCGTTATTTGAAATGCGGCCGACCGTGTGCGAGAATCGCGCTACAGTGGTCACCTTGGGTCACAACATAGGAGGCAGACATGTCAGATGAGTCCCGCAATGCAGTCGGCGAGGTCGGTGGAGACAGCGACACGCAGGAGACCCGGGAGTGGATGGATGCGTTGTCTGCCGTGATCGAGGCCAACGGTCCGCAGCGCGCGCATGATCTTCTGGAGCAACTGCTCGAGCATGCCCGACAAAACAGCGTCGACATGCCGTTTTCGGCAACCACGGGATACGTCAACACGCTCGAAGCCGATGAGGAGGCCCACAGCCCGGGAAACCTCGAACTCGAAGGCCGCCTGCGGGCCTATATGCGTTGGAACGCCATGGCGCTGGTCGTCAAGGCCAACCGGCTGGACCCAGCCGATGGCGGCGATCTCGGAGGCCATATCAGTTCGTTCCAGTCCGTGGCCCATATGTTTGCCGCCGGTTTCAACCATTTCTGGCACGCCGAGAGCAAGGGCCATGGCGGCGACCTGCTTTATATACAGGGCCACTCTTCGCCCGGCATCTACGCCCGGGCGTATCTCGAGGGCCGCCTGACCGAGGCGCAACTGCTCAATTTCCGCCAGGAAGTCGGCGGCAAGGGTTTGTCCAGCTATCCGCATCCCAAGCTGATGCCCGAGTTCTGGCAGTTCCCCACCGTGTCCATGGGACTGGGCCCGCTGATGGCGATCTACCAGGCGCGGTTTCTCAAGTATCTGCATGCACGCGGCATCGCCGACACGTCCAACCGCAAGGTCTGGGTGTTCTGTGGCGACGGCGAGATGGACGAGCCCGAAAGCATGGGTGCGATCAGCCTGGCGGCGCGCGAAAAACTCGACAACCTGGTATTCATCATCAACTGCAACCTGCAGCGTCTCGATGGGCCGGTGCGCGGCAACGGCAAGATCATCCAGGAACTCGAGGGCGAATTCCGCGGCTCGGGCTGGAGCGTGATCAAGCTGGTGTGGGGTTCGAGCTGGGACTCCCTTCTGGCTCGCGACAAGGACGGCGCGCTACGCAAGATCATGATGGACACGCTCGATGGCGACTACCAGGCGTTCAAGGCCAATGACGGCGCGTTCGTGCGCAAGCACTTCTTCGGCCGCGATCCGCGAACCCTGGAGATGGTCGCCAGCATGACCGACGAGGACATCTGGAACCTGCGCCGCGGGGGCCATGATGCGCAGAAGGTCTATGCGGCGTTCCATCGCGCCAACCAGGCCAAGGGCCAGCCGACGGTGCTGCTGGTCAAGACCGTCAAGGGTTACGGCATGGGCAAGGCTGGCGAGGGCAAGAACACGGCGCATCAGACCAAGAAGTTGTCGGACGACGACATCCGTTATTTCCGCGACCGTTTCAATATTCCGATCCCGGACAGCGAACTGTCCAAGATCCCCTTCTACAAACCGGCCGACGACACGCCGGAGATGCGCTACCTGCACGAGCGGCGCAAGGCACTGGGTGGGTACCTGCCCAAACGCAGGGTGAAGGCCGACGAAAGCTTCACCATTCCGCCGCTCGACACTTTCAAGGCAGTCATCGATCCCACAGCCGAAGGCCGCGAGATCAGCACGACGCAGGCCTTTGTGCGTTTCCTGACGCAACTCCTGCGCGAGAAGGAGCTTGGTCCGCGTGTGGTGCCTATCCTGGTCGACGAGGCCCGCACCTTCGGCATGGAGGGCCTGTTCCGCCAGATCGGCATCTACAACCCGGAGGGGCAGAAGTACACGCCGGTCGACAAGGACCAGGTCATGTACTACAAGGAGGACAAGTCTGGCCAGATCCTGCAGGAGGGCATCAACGAGCCCGGTGGCATGAGCAGCTGGATCGCCGCGGCGACGTCGTATTCGACAAACAACCGCATCATGATCCCGTTCTATGTCTTTTACTCGATGTTCGGTTTCCAGCGCGTCGGTGACCTGGCGTGGGCCGCTGGCGACATGCAGGCACGCGGTTTCCTGCTCGGTGGAACCTCTGGCCGCACGACGCTCAATGGCGAAGGCCTGCAGCACGAGGATGGGCATAGCCACATCCTGGCCAGCACCATTCCCAACTGTGTGAGTTACGACCCGACCTTCGCGCACGAGGTCGGCGTGATCCTGCACCACGGCCTCAAACGCATGGTGCAGCAGCAGGACAATGTCTTCTACTACATCACGCTGCTGAACGAAAACTACCCGATGCCCGGCCTGCAAAGCGGCACCGAAGAACAGATCATCAAGGGCATGTACCTGTGCAAGCCCGGTCCGAAGAAGACACCGCGCGTGCAACTGCTGGGTTCGGGCACCATCTTGCGCGAGTCGATCGCTGCGCAGGCGCTGCTCGAGAGTGACTGGGGCGTGGCCGCCGACGTCTGGAGCTGCCCGAGTTTCAACGAACTCGGTCGTGAAGGGCAGGACTGCGAGCGCCACAACCTGTTGCATCCCGATGGCAAGCCGCGGGTACCGTTTGTCGCGCAGCAACTGGAGAAACACACCGGGCCGGTTGTCGCGTCCACCGATTACATGAAGGCGTATGCCGAGCAGATTCGTTCCTTCCTGCCCAAGGGCCGGACCTACAAGGTTCTGGGCACCGACGGTTTCGGACGCAGCGACTTCCGCAGCAAGCTGCGTGAGCACTTCGAGATCAATCGCCACTACATCGTCGTCGCCGCCCTCAAGGCGCTGAGCGAGGAAGGCACGATTCCGGTTGCCAAGGTTGCCGAGGCGATCAAGCAGTACGGCATCGACGTCGACAAGGTCAACCCGTTGTACGCTTGACGGTCAAAGCCGCCGGTCCGGATGACGTCCGGCCGGTGGCAGAGGCATCGCGTCCACAACAGCAACTGGAGGCAAGAACATGGCGTTGGTAGACATACAGGTACCGGACATTGGCGACTTCGACGAGGTCGCGGTGATCGAATTGCTGGTCAAGGTCGGCGACACGGTCAAGGCCGAGCAGTCTCTGATCACGGTCGAGTCGGACAAGGCGTCGATGGAGATCCCGTCCAGCGGTGCCGGCGTGGTCAAGGAAGTCCTGGTCAAGCTCGGCGACAAGGTCAAGCAGGGCGTGGTGATTGCCCGCATGGAGAGCGAGGGCGCTGCAGCAGAGAAGCCCGCTGCCGCGGCGTCAGCCCGGTCGGACGCGCCCAAGGCGCAGGCCGCGCAGGCCGCACCAGCGGCCGCAGCCGCACCAGCGATCGCGCCTGTCGCTGGCAACGAACCGGTCCAGGTCATGGTGCCCGACATCGGTGATTTCAAGGACGTTTCGGTGATCGAGGTCCTGGTCAAGGTCGGTGACACGGTCAAGCTCGAGCAGTCGCTGCTCACGGTCGAGTCGGACAAGGCCTCGATGGAGATTCCGTCCAGCGTGGCTGGCGAAGTCAAGGAGATCCTGGTCAAGCTCGGCGACAAGATCAACATCGGCGACCTGATCGCCGTTGTGCAGGCCTCGGGCGGTTCAGTTGCCGTTGCGTCCATGAGCGCAGCCCCGTCTGGAGCGGCTGCGGCAGACGCGGCGCCCGCGAAGGTGCAAACACCTGCACCTGCACCTGCACCTGCAGCTGCACCTGCACCTGCACCTGCACCTGCACCTGCTGCCGCGTCAGTGGCCAGCCATGACCCGACGACCCCGGTTCGCGCCGGTCTGCCGCATGCCTCGCCCTCGGTGCGCAAGTTCGCACGCGAGCTTGGCGTGCCCCTGGACGAGGTCAAAGGCACGAGCGCCAAGGGGCGCATCACGGCACAGGACGTGCAAGCGTTCACCCGTGCCGTGATGTCCGCAGCCAGCCAGACCCGCGCTGCGGCTGCCGCGGCCGGTCCCGCCGCTGGTGCCGACGGCGGCGCGGCGCTGGGCTTGATTCCTTGGCCGAAGGTGGACTTCACCAAGTTCGGCGCGGTCGAACGCAAGGACATGTCGCGCATCAAGAAGATCACCGGCGCCAACCTGCACCGCAACTGGGTCATGATCCCGCATGTCACCAACCACGACGATGCGGACATCACCGAGCTGGAGGCGTTCCGCGTCTCGACGAACAGGGAAAACGAGAAGTCCGGCGTCAAGGTCACGATGCTGGCGTTCCTGATCAAGGCCTGCGTGGCGGCGCTGCGCAAGTTCCCCGAGTTCAATAGCTCGATCGACGGCGACCAGCTGGTGGTCAAGCAGTACTACCACATCGGCTTTGCAGCCGACACGCCGAATGGCCTGATGGTTCCGGTGATCAAGGATGCCGACAAGAAGGGCATCGTGCAGATCTCGCAGGAGATGGGAGAGCTGGCCAGGAAGGCCCGCGACGGCAAGCTCAGCCCGGGCGAGATGTCCGGTGCCAGCTTCACCATCTCCTCGCTGGGCGGTATCGGCGGGCGTTATTTCACGCCCATCATCAATGCGCCGGAAGTCGCCATCCTGGGCGTGTGCCGCTCCACGATGGAGCCGGTGTGGGATGGCAAGGCCTTCGCGCCACGGCTGATGCTGCCGCTGTCGCTGAGCTGGGACCACCGTGTCATCGACGGCGCCGCCGCGGCCCGCTTCAATGTCTACCTGGGGCAGATCCTGGGCGACATGCGCAGGGTATTGCTGTGAGCGGCAGATCCACGCAGCGCGCGTGATTCAGGCGGGCCAGGCGCCAGCCGATTGACAAACGACAACCAGAGGGGCGTTCACATGGCGCAGATGGAGATCCAGGTTCCGGATATTGGTGATTTCGCCGAAGTCACGGTGATCGAGTTGATGGTCAAGCCGGGCGACACGATTGCGCCCGAGCAGTCGCTGATCACGGTCGAGAGTGACAAGGCGTCGATGGAGATACCTGCCTCCCACGGTGGTGTGGTGCGTGAACTCAAAGTCAAGCTGGGCGACAAGGTCGCCGAGGGCTCGGTAATCCTGCTGCTGGATGCCGCCGACCAGGCGGATTCCGCCGCGGCTGCTGCCAAGCCGCCGGCGGCATCGGCTGCACCGCCAACGGCAGAGTCCGCGGCACCACTGGCCAGGACTGCCGCGCGTGCGGCACCCAGCCCGGCACATGAAGGCCGGGCCGATCTCGACTGCGACCTGCTGGTGCTCGGCGCCGGGCCAGGCGGATATTCTGCCGCCTTCCGCGCCGCCGACCTGGGGCTCAAGGTGGTGCTGATCGAGCGGTATGCCGCGCTCGGCGGCGTGTGCCTGAACGTCGGATGCATTCCGTCCAAGGCCTTGCTGCACGTGGCCGCGGTGATGGACGAGGTGAGACATTTCGCCGACCTGGGCGTGACCTATCCCGATCCGCTGATCGACATCGACAAGCTGCGCGCGCACAAGGGCAAGGTCGTGGGCAAGCTCACCGGCGGGCTGGCGGCGATGGCCAAGATGCGCAAAGTCACGACGCTGCGCGGTTACGGCGCGTTTGCCGGACCGAACCATGTCGTGGTCGAGGAAACCACCGGCGAGGGCCAGGAAAAGACCGGCAAGACCCAGACGATCGGCTTTCGCAACTGCATCATCGCCGCGGGTTCACAGGCGGTGCGCCTGCCGTTCATGCCCGAGGATCCACGGGTGGTCGACTCCACTGGCGCGCTGGCGCTGCGTGCGGTGCCCAAGCGCATGCTGATCCTGGGCGGGGGCATCATAGGCCTGGAGATGGGCACCGTCTACAGCACGCTTGGCGCCCGGCTCGACGTGGTCGAAATGCTGGACGGCCTGATGCAGGGCGCCGATCGCGACCTGGTCAAGGTCTGGCAGAAGATGAACGCGCCGCGTTTCGACAACATCATGCTCAACACCAAGACGGTGTCGGCTCAGGCCCTGCCTGAAGGCATCGAGGTGACGTTCGCGCCGGCCCAGGAGGGCGGGAAGGCGCCGGAACCTCAGCTCTATGACCTCGTGCTGCAGGCGGTTGGCCGATCGCCCAATGGCAACAAGATCGCCGCCGAAAAGGCCGGCGTCGCAGTCTCCGACCGGGGCTTCATCGCCGTCGATGTACAGATGCGCACCAATGTGCACCATATCTTCGCCATCGGCGACATCATCGGTCAACCCATGCTGGCGCACAAGGCGGTGCACGAGGCCCACGTGGCTGCCGAAGTCATCGCGGGCGAACAGCAGGGCAACGCCGAACTCGCCCGCTCTGCGTTCAATGCGCGCGTCGTGCCCAGCGTTGCGTACACGGATCCCGAAGTGGCCTGGGTCGGCCTGACCGAAGACCAGGCCAAGGCGCAGGGGATCAAGGTCAAGAAGGGTCATTTCCCCTGGACGGCCTCCGGCCGGGCCATCGCCAACGGCCGGGACGAGGGTTTCACCAAGCTGCTGTTCGACGATTCGCCCGAGTCGCATGGCCACGGAAAGATCCTGGGCGGCGGTATCGTCGGCACACATGCGGGCGACATGATCGGCGAGATCGCATTGGCCATCGAAATGGGTGCCGATGCGGTGGACATCGGCAAGACGATCCATCCTCACCCGACCTTGGGCGAGAGTATCGGCATGGCGGCGGAGGTGGCGCACGGCAGCTGCACCGACCTTCCGCCGGTACGGCGCTGAGTGCCGGCCGCGGCCTTGGTCTGCCATGGCGTTTCCGCCGCGCTTCGCAGGGGTCTCGATGCATCCGTCGCGCAAGGGCGGACCGCAGCACAGGCGTCCGCCGTGGTGGCGCCAACATGAAGGCGCGTCGTGAGCTACAAACCCGGTGAGCGTGTCGGGGCGGTCAACGTCCCCGGTAATCCAGAACCTGCTGCGCGCAGTCGTCGTGCCGACGCGACTGGTGACGGCGAGTCCGGCGACGACGCCAAGTCCGGCGACGCAGGCAAGCCCAGCAAAGCCAGCAAAGCCAGCAAAGCCAGCAAGAGGCCCCGGGCCAACCGGCTGGGCCTGCTGGGTAGCCTGCCGTCGCTGCTGCGGCTGTTGCGGCGCAGGGCTGCACCCGAAGACAAGTTGCCGCCCGCCCGTTTCAGTGCCACTGTATTCGGCATCCGTTCTCTCGTCGTTGCCGGCACCGGCAGCCCGACCGTCGTGTTCGAGTCCGGCATCGGCCAGGGCAAGCGCAACTGGGCGCCGGTATTCAACCGGGTATCCGAGTTGACCCGTGCCGTGGCCTACGACCGCGCCGGATATGGCCAGAGCGAAGTGTCGGACCTGCCACGCGATGGCCTGCAGATCGTGCTGGAGTTGCGCGACCTGTTGCGCACCGAGGGCCTGGCGCCGCCGTATGTGCTGGTCGGGCACTCACTGGGCGGAACCATGGTCAAGCTGTTTGCCAAGACCTGGCCCGAGGAGGTCGCCGGCGTGGTGCTGGTCGATGCGCGGCACGAGGAATTCACCCAGCGCTGCCGCCAGGTCGGCGTGCATCGGCTGCTATACGAGCCGCCGGATGCGTTCCTCAACATGTTGCCGCCGGTGCCACGCGCTGAAGTGGTCGCGGCGCCACTGACGCTCAAACAGGCGCGTCGAGCCGGCGTCTTTCCCGACGTGCCGCTGATTGTCCTGACCCAGAGCAATGCCAGCAGCCGCTGGCCCGACGCGCTGGGCAAGGTCTGGCTGGCCAGCCAGCGCAAGATGGCCGGCATGTCTGCGCTAGGACGCATCAAGGTGGTCGGTGGCTCGGGCCACAACGTCCACATTGACAGACCTGATATCGTGATACGTGCAGTGACAGGCGTGGTGCGGGCGGCGCGCCTGATACGCGGCAAGCGCCTCAAGGCAGCGCGCTAACCGGCGCGCATGCGGGATCAGAACGGGCTTTGGAGAGGTTCGACCCGGCGCGCGCCATTGAAGCGGGCGCTCCAGTAGCCGACGCGCATATCTTCGACCCGGACCTGGGCACCGGGCCTGGGCGAGTGGATGAACTTGTTGTCGCCGACATAGATGCCGACATGGCTGAACGCGCGGCGCAAGGTGTTGAAGAACACCAGGTCGCCGGGCTTGAGTTCGCTCCGGTCGATCTCCTGGGTGGCGGCTGCCTGCTGGTCTGCGGTGCGCGGCAGCATCAGGCCAACGGTCTGCTGGAACATGGCGCGCACGAAACCGCTGCAATCGAAACCGGTGTCGAGCGAGCTGCCGCCCAGCCGGTAGGGCACGCCGAGAAACCCCATGGCGCTGATCACGAGATCCGAGGCCTTGTCCCGCGCTGTCTGGCCGACCTGGGTGAGCTGACGGAACAAGCCGCGTTCGGCCAGCAGTCTGTCGAGATCGTCGACATGGTCCGTAGCCGGGCCCGCATGCGCTGCGCCCGCCAGCATCAAGGCTGTTGCCAAAGTGATCAGGGAAGCCCTTGCATGCATTGCCAAGAGACTAACGCCCGCGCCCCAGAGCGTCAAGACAAAATCGGTTCCAAGTATCTGATTTCATTGGCATTGTGGTTCAGGGGAGACAAAGATGGGATGCTGCAGTGGTCAACCGCGGCTGGGCAAGCGATGCCGGCGTCGCCCTGCATCGGGTGCGCCGAAGCTGATTGGGCTACCATGATCCGTCGATGTCGCCCGCGCCAAGGCCGGCCGCCGCAGGGCTGGCTTGGGGAGTCGGCCCCTGGGAGCCCTACCGGAATCTGCCATGTTCAACGCTATCCAACTGACCAACTCCGACGGCTTCGCTGCACAACTGACCGAATTGGACGAGGCGCTGCTTGTGCAGGGCGACGTGACGGTGCGGGTCGAATACTCGACGCTCAACTACAAGGACGCACTGGCCATCACCAACCGCTCGCCAGTGGTGCGTCACTGGCCAATGGTTGCAGGTATCGACGGCGCCGGTACGGTGATCGAATCGAGCCACCCGGGCTGGAAGACCGGCGACCGTTTTGTGCACAACGGCTGGGGCGTCGGCGAAACACACTGGGGTTGCCTGGCCGGCAAGGCACGCCTCAAGGGAGACTGGCTGGTGCGCCTGCCGGATGCGTTCACTGCGCGCCAGGCGATGGCCATCGGCACCGCCGGCTACACCGCGATGTTGTGCGTGCTGGCGCTGGAAGACCACGGCATCTCGCCCGCGTCGGGTGAGATCCTGGTCACGGGCGCCACCGGCGGTGTGGGCAGCGTCGCGGTTGCCTTGCTCGGCCGCCTGGGTTACACCGTGGTCGCTGCCACCGGCAAGACGTTGGAGGAGGCCTACCTGAAACAACTGGGTGCTGCTTTGATCGTCTCGCGCGCCAGTTTGTCGGGTCCGGGCAAGCCGTTGCAGAAGGAACGCTGGGCTGGCGTGGTCGACGCGGTTGGTTCGCATACCCTGGCCAACGCGATTGCGCAGACACGCCATGGCGGCGTCGTCACTGCCTGCGGCCTGGCCCAGGGCACGGACCTGCCGACCACCGTCATGCCGTTTATTTTGCGTGGTGTCACGCTGGCTGGCATCGATTCGGTGATGGCGCCGTTGGCCCGGCGCCAGCGTGCCTGGGAGCGGCTCGCTCGCGACCTCGATCCAGCCCTGCTGGAGACCATGACGGACGAGATTGCCCTGCCCGACGCGATCGGCAAGGCGCAGGCACTGCTCGACGGAAAAGTGCGCGGACGCATCGTCGTGCGCACGGGAGACTGATATGCGGACCATTGATCGGCAGGTGCATCGTGTTCACGGGGGCCATCAGGGCCTGCACCGGGTGATGCGCAGGGCCTGGTGGTGCTGGCTCGCCGTCATGCTCGCGTGGCCGCTGGCGCAGGCGCAGGCGCAGGCGCAGGCACTGCGGCCGCAGATCGTTACGGCAGGACTGGACCAGCCGTGGGCGCTGGCTTTTCTGCCGGACGGCCGGATGCTGGTGACCGAACGCCCCGGGCGGCTGCGCGTGGTGGATGCCGATGGCCGCTTGCGACCGCCGGTATCGGGCGTGCCGCAGGTCGTGGCCCAGGGCCAGGGCGGTTTGCTTGACGTGATCGTGGACAGCGATTTCGCCAGCAACCGGACCATTTATTTCTGTTTTGCCCAGGCAGCCGACAGCGGCAGCGGCAACAGCACGGCCCTGGCCCGGGCCCGCCTCTCCACCGGCCTGGACCGGCTCGAGGAGGTGCAGGTAATCTTCAGCCAGAAGCCCAAGTTCGTCAGTAGTGCGCATTTCGGTTGCCGCATCGTCGAAAGTCGTCAGGCTGGCAAGGCCGATGGCTACCTGTTTTTGACACTGGGAGACCGGTTCCGCCGCATGGCCGACGCGCAGACCCTGGACAATCACCACGGCAAGGTGGTGCGTATCGACAAGCAGGGCGGTGTGCCCAAGGACAACCCGTTCGCCGGCAACGGCCGTGGCCTGCCCGAAATCTGGAGCTACGGCCATCGCAACCTGCAAGGCGCGGCGCTGGCGCCTGACGGCCGCTTGTGGGTGCATGAACATGGCCCGCAGGGTGGCGACGAGATCAACATACCGTTGCCCGGGCGCAACTATGGCTGGCCGGTCATCACCTATGGCGTGAATTATGGCGGCAGCCAGATCGGTGAAGGCATCAGCCGCAGGGATGGCATGGAGCAGCCGATCCACTACTGGGCGCCGTCGATCGCACCCTCTGGCATGGCCTTTCTGACCAGCGACCGCTACGGGCCGGGCTGGCAGGGCAACCTGTTCATCGGCGCGCTGGTCGGCCGCCATCTGGTGCGCATTGAATGGCGAGGTGACGGTGACAGTGCCCGCGTTGTGCGCGAGACCCGGTTGCTGGCCGATCTGGGGGAACGTATCCGCGACGTGCGTCAGGGCCCGGACGGACTGCTGTATCTGCTGACCGACTCGTCCAACGGGCGCTTGATCCGTCTGCTGCCACCCTCCTGAACCGTGGGCATTGCGGTGCCCGATCGGCAAACCAGGTGCCGGGCCGCGATGGCGTGGAACAGAAGTCGAGCACGGTGGCATGCAGCTCATGGCCCGCTTTCTCGGCGGCATGCCACATGGCAGGTCTTGCTTGGCAGGCCCGGGGACCCGGCGCAGTGCGTCAGGCTCTTGCAAGCTGGGCCGTCACAATGGACGAGGCTGATCACCACCATCAACAAGGAGCAGGCGCCATGGCCTCGTACACCGATTTTTACCAGCGATCCCTCCAGGACCGGGACGCGTTCTGGACCGAGCAGGCCGCGCTGGTCGACTGGCACACACCCGCCACCCAGGTGTGTGACTACAGCCGCCCTCCATTCGCGCGCTGGTTCGTCGGTGGCACGACCAACTTGTGTCATAACGCGGTGGACCGCCACCTTGCGCAGCGGGCCAGCCAGGCGGCGCTGATTGCCGTCTCCACCGAGACGGGAGTCGAGCAGGTCTTCAGCTTCGCCGAGCTGCACCTGGAGGTGCAGCGCATGGCTGCCAGCATGCGGGAACTGGGTGTGCGCAAAGGCGACCGGGTGTTGATCTACATGCCGATGATCGCGGAGGCGGCGTTCGCCATGCTCGCCTGCGCACGTATCGGTGCCATCCACTGCGTCGTATTCGGCGGTTTCGCCTCGGGTGCGCTGGCCTCGCGCATCGAAGACGCCTCGCCCAGGCTGGTCGTCAGCGCGGACGCCGGTTCGCGTGGCGGCAAGCTCGTCGCCTACAAGCCGCTGCTCGACGAGGCGATCCGGCTGTCCAGTCACCAGCCGGACTCGGTGCTGCTGGTCGACCGGCAGTTGTCGCCGATGGTGCTGGCGACCGGCCGCGACCATCTGTGGGGCCCTCTGCGCGAGCGGCACATGGACACCACGGTGCCGTGTGAATGGCTGGCCGCGGATCATCCGAGCTACACGCTGTACACCAGTGGAACAACCGGCAAGCCCAAGGGCGTGCAACGCGACACCGGCGGCTACGCGGTCGCGCTCGCCGCCAGCATGAAACACATCTTCTGCGGCAATGCCGGCGAAACCTATTTCGCCACCAGCGACATCGGCTGGGTGGTCGGCCACAGCTACATCATCTACGGGCCGCTGATTGCCGGCATGGGCACCATCCTGTACGAGGGACTGCCCACGCGGCCCGACGGCGGCATCTGGTGGAGCCTGGTCGAGAAATACAAGGTCACGGTGATGTTCAGCGCGCCGACCGCAATCCGGGTACTGAAGAAACAGGATCCTGCGCTGCTGACGAAGTACGATCTGTCGTCGCTGCGCGCCCTGTTCCTGGCCGGCGAACCGCTGGACGAACCCACGGCGCAATGGATCTCGTCAAGCCTGGGCAAACCGATCATCGACAACTACTGGCAGACCGAGACCGGCTGGCCGATCCTGGGTCTGGCCAATGGCGTGGAGCATGTGCCGAGCAAGTTCGGCAGCCCCGGCAAGGCGATCTACGGCTACGACGTCAAGTTGATCGACGAGAACACCGGCGAGGAGCTCCACGGCGCGGGCAAGAAGGGCGTGGTAGCCATCGAGGGCCCGCTGCCGCCGGGCTGCATGCAGACGGTCTGGCACGACGACCAGCGCTTTGTCGACACCTACTGGAAGAGCATTCCGGGCAAGCTGATCTACAGCACGTTCGACTGGGGCATTCGCGACGAAGATGGCTATTTCTTCATCCTGGGACGTACCGACGACGTGATCAATGTCGCGGGCCATCGGCTGGGCACGCGCGAGATCGAGGAGAGCATCTCGGCCCATCCCAACATCTCCGAAGTGGCGGTGGTGGGCGTGGCCGATGTGCTCAAGGGCCAGGCCGCGATGGCATTTGCCATCGTGAAGGATGCCTCGGCCTTGACCGACGAGGCAGCGCAGTTGCGGCTGGAAGGCGAGATCATGAAATTGGTCGACCAGGACCTGGGGGCGGTGGCCCGGCCCTCGCGGGTGCGGTTCGTCACCATGCTGCCCAAGACACGCAGCGGCAAGTTGCTGCGCCGCGCCATCGTGGCGGTTTGCGAAGGCCGTGACCCTGGCGACCTGACGACGATGGAAGACCCGACTGCATTGCAGCAGATCCGCGATCTGGTCAAACGCTGACGTTGCCCTTCACCGGCGCGACCGGCGCGACTGGTGAAGCCGGTTGAGCCGGCACGTCGAACGCGGCCGGCGGTAGTCCGGCCGCCTGGCGTTGCGCCATGGTCTGCCAGGCCGCCTCCCACTCCCGCAGCCGCGCCTGCGTATCGAAAAGCGGAGCGCCCGCACGCTCGCGCGCCAACTGCGCGCGCAGCGCACCCCGCGCCGTGGCGTCGCGCCCGAGGCGCACCACGGTGTCGACAAAGGCCGACGGACTGCGCGTGACACCTTCGGGATGGCCGGCCGCGCGCATGATGCTGCCGCCCAGCCGCGACGCCATGCCTTGGCCGGCGCATGTCACGGCGGGCACCCCCATGCGCAGGGCGTCGACCAGGCCCTGGTTGGCGTTGAAACGTACCGTGTCGACGAACAGGTCGGCCAGTGGCAGTCGGGTCAGGGTCTGTGCACGACTGGCCCGTTGCTGGAACACCAGGCGCGTGGCATCGACGCCCGCCAGGGCGGCAGCCTGCCGCAGGTTGCGCTGCGCGGGCGCCGCATATCCGGGCAGCCACAAAACCGCATCGGGCAGGGCGGTGAGCATGTTCATCCAGAGCCCGAAGCTGTAGGGGTCGACCATCAAAGCCGGCAGCAGGGAGCACAACACCAGCGCATCCTCGGGCAAGCCAGATTCGGACCTGCCCGGCGCAAGCGGATCGGGCTGGTCGTCGTTCAGCGCCAGCCAGCAGGTATGGGGCAGTCGCACCACCGCGCCGTATTCGTTCAGGTCCAGGTCGTCGGGATGCACGAAGCGGTCCGAGATGTTGTATTCGCACGGTCGGCTGGGATGGTGCCGATGCCAGGTGGTCTGGCGGATCTGGATCGGGGCGACCCGGCGTTCGGGTATCTCAGGCCGGCACCAAGGCGAGTTGAACGCCATGTCGACGAAGATGTCGAGTTGGTCGAGCCGGATGCGACCGACGGCCTCGTCGTCCGTCATGTGGGCGATCTCGGTGGCGCCCGCACAGTCCCGCGCGATCCGGTTCGTCACTGCCGGGTCGGGCTGCGGCGTCGGCGAATACACATGGATCGCGAAACGGTCGTGGTCGTGCAATGCCAGCTGGCGTTGCAGCGCGTTCGCCACGCGTGGGTCGCGCAGGGTGGGAATTGCCAGGCCGACATGGATGCGCTGGTCACGACCACGGGCGCGGCTGGCCACGAAAGGCGCGCCCGACGCCGGCAGGCGCTGGCCGATGGTGGCGATCGACACCCGCCGCAGCTGCGCCATCTCGTCTTCGCGCAAGGGCAGCATCAGGCCACACAACTGGGCATCGCGCCAATCCCGGCCCTGGCCGGTGCGCGCCACCCGGGCGAGCATTTCTCGCAGCACGGCGGTCAAGCGGTCATGGTCGCGCCAGTCGCAGATCTGCATGGCCTCGAAGGCCTGCTGGCAGAACAACTCGTAGGCGTCGGGCCGGTTTGGAATCGGCTTGCGATTGAGTCGCTCCATACTGCGGCAAGATGCGGCGATTCGCTGCTCCAGCAGCGCCTGTGCCTGGGGCGTCAAGCCGTCCATCGCGGCCTGGGCCGCCTCGATCTGGCCGTCAAACGCCAGCGCGATTGCCCGGCGCACCAGGAATTGCGGCGCATCGCCGAACCGGGCTACGGCGTGTACCAGCGTCACCAGGGCTGCTGCAAACTGGCGCGCCGCGATCTGGGTGTCTGCCAGGTTCTGCCACGGCGCCGGATTGTCCGGCTGGATGTCCCGGCATCGGGCCAGCGCGTCGAGTGCGGCAGTCCAGTCGCCGGCCTCGGCACGCAGCAGGGCCATGTTGTTGAGTGCCCGCACATGGTGCGGGTCGAGTTCCAGCGCCTGCCCATAGGCTGCCACTGCTTCGTCACGACGGCCCATGTTCTCTGCCGCAATGGCGTAGTTGGTCGCGCCGTCGGCATCGCGCATCAAGGGTTCGCGCACCGCCCGCAGCATGCGCATGGCCGCCTCCGGTTGCCCCAGTTGCGACAAGACCGTCGCACATGCACTGGCGGCGTCGATGTTTTGCGGCGCCAACGCCAGCGCCTGCTCGAACCGGACCAGTGCCTGCCCGGGCTGGCCTGCGGCATGCAGGTTGGAACCCTGCTCCATCAGTGTCTTGAATGCGCCGGTGTCGGTCATGGGGTGGGGTTGTCGCGCCAATGCCAGCGCAATCCGCCGCCGCGGTCACTCCGACGCGTTCGGCGTAATCGCTCCGCGCTGCAAGCCGACCGCGCCACGGACCACGCCAAGGGCGGTGTTGGTGTCCTTGCGGTAGATCAGCCCGGCTCGCGCCGCCTGGTTGCCGGTGAAGAAGCCATTGATGTTGTTGCCACACAACCAGGCCCCATCGACATACATGTTGGTGTCCTGGATCGACACCGGGACGGTGACGCCGTTCTTCTGAAAGTCGGTGCTGATCGTCGTGCTGGCCCGGCTGTCGGAAAAGTCGACGTTCATCGTCGCGCCCAGCAAGCGGCCCATGATCGTGGTGCCGTTGTAGGTCGCGGTGGGAGACGTGCC
>JBBRVD010000063.1:0-18780 GCA_038247175.1 Burkholderiales bacterium
CCGAGCCGCGGCCAGGTCCGCGCGAACGCGTTCTGGAGGAGCGGGAAGCCGCCTTGGTCCGGCGCGAGGACGCTCTGCTTGTAGGCCAGACAACGTTGCACGACCGCGAACGGGTCCTGAGCGAGCGTGCGGGCAGCGCCGGGGTGCGTGAGGAAACGCAATGCGCCGAGAATGAGAGAAATGCAGCGGTCGAGACGCAAAACATCGACCTTCGCCAAGCGAACGAACATTTGGTCCTGGCCACCATCGAAGCGCAGGAGCTCCGAGAGGCCGCCCAGACCGCGCGCCGGCTGCAGGATGAATTTCTGGCCATGCTGGCGCACGAGTTGCGCAACCCGCTCGGACCGATCCGCAATGCCGTGGAAGTCCTTGCCCGACTGGACAGCGGGCAACCTGTACCGCGGCCGACCCTGGACATCATTCGACGCCAGGTACACCATATGGTGCGCCTGTTGGATGACCTGCTCGATGTGTCCCGCCTGACTCAGGGAAAAGTGACCTTGCAGCGGCGGCCCACGGATGTCGCGGAGTTCATCAACCAGGCTATCGAAGCGACCGACGATATCGTGAAGGAGCGAGGTCAGCAGCTGACGCTGGACCTTCCTTCGGTTCCGCTCCATGTCCATGGGGATGCAGTGCGTCTGGCCCAGGTCTTTTCCAATCTGTTGCAGAACGCGTCGAAGTACACACAGGCCGGCGGCTCGATCACCGTGCGCGCACAACGCAAGGATGAATCGGTCGTCATTCGCGTCATCGACAACGGGATGGGGATCTCGACGCAGGCCTTGCCCTACGTGTTCGAACTTTTTGCGCAGGACGAGCGACCGATGGTGCGAAGCCAGGGTGGGCTGGGCATCGGTCTCACGGTCGTACGGCGCACGGTCGAGCTCCACGAAGGCACGGTCGAGGCATTCAGCAACGGCACTGGACAGGGCAGCGAATTTGTCGTGACACTGCCACTCTTGGAACACCGAAGCGAAGCGGAGATCGCTTTGCCCGCAGGCGGCCTGTTGGCGCCCGCGCCGGCCCGGATCTTGTTGATCGAGGACAACGTCGATGCCGGCGAAATTCTCGCTGAACTGCTGCGCCTGTCGGGGCACCAGGTCGCGCTTGCGCTCGACGGTCGGGCGGGCCTGGAGCTGTTTGATCGGTTCAATCCGCAAGTCGTGCTGTGCGACATCGGGCTTCCCGGTCTGACTGGCTACGAGGTAGCGATGCGGATGAGGGAACGCCGACCACCGAGAAGGACCGTGCTGGTTGCTCTCACGGGTTACGGCAGCGCGGAGGCTCGCCAACGCGCAATCGCGGCGGGTTTCGACCGTCATGTCATCAAGCCTGTGGACCCCGAGGTGCTGCTGCAGCTGATCGACTCGGCCATGAGCGCCGATGACCGATCCACGACGCCATGAGGCGTTATTGTTGCCGGCTGCACCGGTACGTTTGAGTTTGGCAGCGCCATGGGACGGGTCTGCAACAGCAACGGGCCCTCGGCCCGCTGCTGTTTCTTCGACACAGAGTTGCGATGCGCATCAGAACGGAACATCATCCGCGTCGGTTGCGTCACGCAGGAACGCGAGGCGCTACGCTTGCAGAACTGACGCTGGCAACTCTGTTTTGCGTGGCAACGTGATGTCGAACCGGGTACCGACATCTTCCGCCGACGTCGCCTTGATTGTTCCGCCGTGAGCAGCAACGATTTCGCGCGTGATGTGCAGACCCAGACCCAGGTTCGCCCCGCCCGGTTGGTCTACAACCTCCTGTGACGTCGTTCCGCGTACGAGCGAGTCGAACACCATCGGCAGTTGCTCCGAAGGTATGGGATTGCCGAAATTGTGCACGCACACTCGGACTGACTCCGCGTCTTCGCCATTGATGGACACTGTGATGGGACGTTCAGGGTCGCCATACTTCAGCGCGTTGAAGACCAGATTCGAAATGACCTGGTGCAGACGACTCGGGTCCCAGCTTCCGTTCGCGTCACCGACGACCACCAGGTCCACCTGACGTTTGCGGCTGGTCTCGGCGACCTCTTCTAGCACTTCTCGCGCAAATACTTTCAAGTCCAACGTTTCCGTCGAAAGCGGCAAAGGAATGCCCAGGCGCGTCCGCGTGTATTCAAGAAGGTCATTGGTCAGAGCTTTGATCTGAGCTGCGCTTCGAAGTACAGGACCAGCCCACTGGGAGCTTTCAGGCCGCCGTCTCAGCTCGGCGTGGGTACCAAGGATGATGGCCGAGAGTGGCCCTCGAATATCGTGACCGAGCACTGCCATGAAGAGATGACTGGCTCGGTCGACTTCAGTCACGAAGTGAAGCAAGGATTCGGCGAGCGCCTGGTCGACCGCCTCGTTGAAACGAGTCACATCGTTGATGTCACTCGCCGTGACTTCATGGGTTGACCCAGCCCAGAGTCGCAGCACCGTGGCTCGAAGCGCTCGAAACTCGGCAACCATCTGGATGACTTGGAATCCCTTTCGTGCCCTCTGCAGCGCATGGTCACGCGGCGCTGACATACCGGCCTCTGGTGGTTGCCCAACGCCCTGCGATTTGTCCTTTTGCTGCGCAACCGACTCGTAGAGGCTCATGTTCTCGATGATTTCACCGAGAATTTGGAGAGCATGGTCACGCAAGTCGTAGTCGTCCATCAATGCGGCGGCCGGCACACGCGTTGCGGCGAACAGCACCCATTCCTCAACGATGGGTTCCAAGTTCTCATTGATGAATCGGGCCAAACGCATGGGGTGATAGTTTAGAGCACTCAGACCGGGTGTTCGGCAATGTCATTGGCAATTCTTGAATTGCGTCCGATATGGCTGCTTGTTCTGATGTCGACAACAGGCTTGCGCTGACCTTTGCCCACAATCAATTTCATCGCGGCTGTTCTTGCCGGGGATTGGCATGGCACCGACCGAATAACCATCGGTCATGGCACAGCGATCAGAAGCCATTGGATGTTTGCGCAGAGACTTCCTACACTGGAGCGCAGGGCTGGGCTTCGGGACTGGCCGGCACGGCGACTTTGTTGCCAGGGAGCGGGAGCGCACGTGAACATTTCCAATGAGGCGATCCGGGCTTTGGTCCGCGATGGTCAGGTCCATTCCTCCGTGTATACCGATTTGCAGCTGTTTGCGCTCGAAATGGAGCGGCTGTTTCACAGGCGCTGGTTGTTCCTTGGGCATGAAAGCCAGTTACCGGAACCGGGTTCGTATTTCACCGGTCGCCTTGGCCAGGTTCCGGTGGTGTGTGTGCGTGGCGAAGATGAAATCGTGCGCACGTTCGTCAACCGCTGCACGCACCGCGGCGCCAAGGTATGCCAGGGAACGTCTGGAAAGGTTCCGCGGCTGGTGTGTCCCTATCACGGTTGGACGTACAAGCTCTCGGGCAAGCTCGATTGGATTCCGCTGCGCGAGGAATACACAGGCGCTGCCTGCGACCGCTTACAGGGACTGCAGGAGGTCGCAGCCATGGAGTCATACCGCGGTTTCCTGTTTGCCAGCTTGCAAACGCCAGAAAGCAGCTTGTCTGACTATCTCGGACATTTCAGGAGCACGATTGACAACCTGGTGGACCGCGCGCCCGGCGGCAGTGTCGTTGCGGCGCCTTTCCTGATCCGTCACAAGTACCGGGCCAATTGGAAGCTCACCTCCGAAAATCTGAACGACACCTTGCATGCGCGGGTGACACATTCCGCGGCGGCCCGCGCCGCGCAGTTGGTGGCCCGGGCCCTACCCGCGGGTCAAATGGACCAGACGCTGAGCATGATGACCGCCAACGCCAAACCGCTGGAGGCTTTTCGCGATCTGACCCAGGTGACAGAGGCGGGCGGGCACAGCTACTTCGGTGCCCATATGCCAACCGGGTATGGACAACTCCAGGAAGATTACGCCGACGCGCTGGCACGCGCCAAGGGACCTGAAGAGGCACAACGCATCCTGGGGGTGGAACGCCATGTCGGCATCCTCTATCCGGGATCAAGCTGGCATGCACGCTACCAGACCGTGCGCATCATGCAGCCACTGCGCCCGGATTTGACGGAGGTGATTGGTTTCGTGTTCCGCCTCGACGGTGCGCCCGATGGCCTGCTTGAGAGTGCGCTGAACTATTGCAACGGGTCGACGTCCGCGTTTTCAACAGTCATCACGGACGACCTGGAAATCTACGAGGGGATTCAACGCGCAGCCGAGGGTGCGCCTGGTTGGCTTCAGATTGCGCGTGAGACCGGGCGCCGAGCACCGAAGCCGGGTACCGGAAGCTACCCGGCCACCAGCGAGGCCTACATTCGCAACCAGTACAACAGCTGGCTCGACGCATTGTGCGGGGAGGCAGCATGAGTATCACGAGCGATGATCGCACCTGCCTCGCGCAGGCCGAGGAACTTCTGGCTCTGGAAGACCGGTTGCTGCGCGATCGGCAGTTCCGGCAGTGGCTGGCGCTGTTCACGGTCGACGGAGCCTACTGGATTCCGGTTTCGCCAGCGCAGACCGACCCTAGGCTGGCGCCGTCCCATATCCATGAAGCGCGACCAGCGCTGGATGCACGGATCGAGCGGCTGTACGACGCGCGGGTACTGCCCCAATTGCCGGTGTCGCGCGTATCGCGCCTGCGAGGACGGCCATGGCTGGTGTCCAACCAATCCGAGGGCATGGAGGTGGTGTCACCGTTTCAGGTCATCGAGGCACGGCAGATCCCGGACGGCGACGACGATTTGCGCATCTTTGCCGGCGAGTGCCTGTATCGATTGCGACCCGCTCCCGACGAGCCGTGTGGTTGGCGCATCAAGCTCAAGCGGGTGGACCTGATCAACAGCGAATCAGCCTTCTTCGGCGTCTCCATCTTGATATGATCGCAATGCCCCCGGGACCCCGGGGTTGCCAGCCTACACGGTCGTTTGCGCCTTGGAACTACGACAACTCAAATATTTTCTCGGCATCCTGGAGCACGGTAATTTCAACCGTGCGGCGGACGCGTTGTTCATCACGCAACCGGCCTTGTCCAAGAGCATGCGCGCGCTGGAGGACGACCTGGGTGTATCGCTGCTCGAGCGCACCGCAGCTGGCGTCATACCGACACCTTACGGGCGTATTCTCGCCAACTACGCTGCGCTGGCCTGCCAGGAGCTGCAGCGCGCCACAGAGCAGATCACCGCTCTGTCCACGCATGGCAGTGGCCGCGTCGTCGTGGGCGCCGGCACCGCAATACTGCGCTACCTCATGCCAGCCACGTTCTCGCAGGTCAGTAGCTTCGACGCCAAACTCGAGATCGTCATCCGTGAAGGTCTGCGCGAATCCTTGCTCGTACAGTTGCTGCGCGGCGAAATCGATCTGGCCATCTGTACCCGTGGCGACGCCTTGGCCAACCAGACACTGGTCGAGGAAGTGATCCTGTCCGACCAACCGGCAGTG
This sequence comes from Burkholderiales bacterium, assembly GCA_038247175.1. Lineage (GTDB taxonomy): Bacteria > Pseudomonadota > Gammaproteobacteria > Burkholderiales > Burkholderiaceae_C > CAISIP01. Next base: position 5,400 of record JBBRVD010000063.1, read on the forward strand.
GTGGCCCACCATTCCCACCCCTTGCACGCCAAGATGAACGTGAATGGCAAGGACCTGAGCCAGTACCGCTGGATCATGCCGGCGGCCAGCGAGAAGGAACGGGAGCAACTGGCCGCAATGATGGTCGCCGATGGTGGGAGCCGGCCGGTGGTGGCGGTGGAAACCAGTTCTTCGACACTGATGGCGCAGCTGATCGGGCAGCAACCCTTGCTCAGCTATCTGCCCAGCCTGCTGCTGGCTACCGACCCAACCTATGCCGGCATCAAGGAACTGTCGACTGCGCTGATCTGGCCGTCGCACGAAGTCTGCATCTTGCATCGCAAAGCCAGTATCCAGCTGCCGGTGATCGAGACTTTCCTGCGCGCGGTGCGGGCCGCGGCGCACCAGGTCTCGACGGCGGCAAGGGAGAAAAACCTGTCAGGCTGAGGTGGCAGGTGAGCCGGGGGACGTCGCTTCGGCCCGGACCCAGGCCTTGAGCACCTTCTTGTCGGTCTTGTTGACGGTCGTCTTGGGTAGCACGGCGAGCTGGTCTATGCGCTGCGGCAGCTTGTAGCGTGCCAGTCGTTCGCGACAGAACGCACGCATGGCTTCGGCATCCAGCGTGACACCGGCACGCAATACCACGAAGGCGCGCAGGACTTCACCGCGGTAGGCGTCGGGTTGCCCGACCACCGCTGCCTCGACCACGTCGGGATGCGAAAAAAGCACCTCTTCGATCTCGCGCGGATACACGTTGTAGCCACCGACGATGACCAGTTCCTTCTTGCGATCGCGAACATACAGATAGCCGTCGGCATCGAACTCGCCGATGTCGCCGGTGTACAGCCATCCGTTGCGTAGCGATTCCGCGGTTTCTGCCGGCAGCTGCAGATAGTCGTTCATCACCTGCGGTCCGCGTGCGCGAATCTCGCCGCGTTCTCCTGCCGGCAATACGCGGATGCCGGTTTCCAGGTCGACCACCTGCACCTCGGTGGATGGCACCGGCACACCGACCGAACCCACCTTCACCGGACCGGCAGCAGGGTTGAATGTCAGTACGGGTCCCGCTTCCGTCTGGCCATATCCTTCGTAGATCGGTGCACCGGTGGCGCTGCGCCATCGCTCCAGCGTTTCCGCCGAGAGGGCCGCCGAACCAGAGTAGCAGGTGTGTACCCGACGCCAGTCGACTGCAGCGAAGGCGGGGTGCGCCATCAGCCCGGTAAAAATGGTCGGACTGCCTGGAAAGATCGTGATCTGCTGTGTGCCGATTGCTGCGAGCAGTTGCTCCGGTTGGTAGCCCGGCAGGATGATCAGCGTACTGCCGGAATACGCGCAGAGGAACAAACCCATCGCCATGGCATAGGAGTGGAACAGCGGCATCACGCACAGTACCCGCTCCGTACCCGCTGCCACCGGCAGCAGGCCCTCTCGTTGCGAGATGTTGGTGCTGATCGCTCGGTGGCTGAGGTTCACCCCCTTGGGGAAGCCCGAGGAACCTCCGGTGTACTGCAAGATGGCCAGGCTGTCAGGTGACGGCAGCATCCGCGTCAGCCGGTTCGCCTGGGCCTGGTCAATGCAATTCCGCATGCGGCGCTCCAGCGCCGATGCCGGCATGACTGTGCAGGTGGTCAAATCTGCAGCGAGCGGGCCTACGGCGTCCATCAAGGCGTCCGCGACGATCAGCACGCACGGCCTGCTGTCCTTGAGCATGTAGGCAAGTTCGCGCGGCGTGTATTGCGGATTGAGCGGCACATGTTGCGCTCCTGCGGCGGCAATCGCATACGGCAACACCGCGGCGATCAGCGAGTTACCAAGCACGGTCGCCACGCGGTGACCCGGCGCACCAGCTTCGCGCAGCGTTTCGGCCAATCCGGTACTGACATTGCACAGCTGGAGGTAGGTCAGGCTTTCCCCACCCATCTCCAGCGCCGTGCGGTTGGAAAATGCATTGTTGGTTGCGCACAGCATGCTGACGATGCTGTCATGCACTTGCGGCATCCGAAACGTGGGGCGCATGAAGGGATCGGGGTTGGTCATGCGCGTGAGTCGTCCACCTTGATGATCAGCGTCATCGCCGTATCTCCGGCCGCGCAGCCGCTGAACAAGCCGATGCCGCCGCCTTGCAGCACCATCTGCTCGATCAGTTCGACCAACGACCGCAATCCAGTCGGACCTTGTGGATGGCCCCATACCAGCGAGCATCCGAACTGGTTCATCTTCTCTACCGGGAAATCCATCTCGCGTGCAAACGCGATGTCGTTGACGACAAAGGGGTTGTGCGTCTTGACATGGGTCACCTGGCGCATATCCAGGCCGGCCTGCGCCAACGCGGCACGCGAAGCGGGAATGGGGGCGTAGGGCATATAGGCCTTGTCGGTCCGGGCCTGGCCGCTGGCAAGTATTTCGATGGTTATCTCTGGCCGAAGCGACAGACTGCGGGCGACCGGCTGGCTGCATACTAATGCAGCGGCGTTGCCGTCTGCCGGATGGGTCTGTCCGCCAGGGGTGACGGTACCGCCCTCGAGTGCCGGCTTCAGGCGCTCCAGGCCGTCGCGCGTGGTGCCGTGGATCCCCTGGTCGCCGTCAAGTGTCGCCACGGTCTTGCGCAAGGCTGCGTCGGGTACCTCGAACGGCAGCGTCATGTATCGGCGTTGGAATGCCCTGTCGTGGGCCAGCGCATCCTGGTACTGCGCGTATCGCAGCAGCGTCACCTCGTTTTGCTCGGCTGTGCCGATGCCCAGCTTGCGTGCAACGTTCTCGGCCGTTTCGATCATGGCGACTTGCGCGAACGGGTCAATGCGGAAGTTGTCAAGCACCCAGCTCTCATGCTGCCCGTTGCCACCCGGACCCAGGGGGTTGGGGTAGTAGATTTGTGGCCCGTTGCTGATACGGTCGGCGGTCAACACCAGCGCGCACTGCGCCCGACCCAGCGCCACCTCGTCTGCGGCCATCGCCACGCAGCGCGCCGAGGTCGCACAGGCTTGTGCAACGGTCGGCCCAGCGACGCCCTCTCGCCCCATCAGTCCCATGGCCCAGGGCAGGCCATAAAAGCAGCCTTGCTGCGGCACACTCATGCCCAGCACGCCGAAGTCGATCGGAGCGTGTTGAAGTTGCCGCCGTTCGAGCTCACCGCGCGCGGTCCATGCCGCGAAGCGCAGGCTGTGCAGGTGCGACAACGCGCCCTGCCAGCGGGCGAAAGGTGTGGACCAGTATTGACCGTAGGGAATGTGAGCGTTGGGCATGAAAAGAGGAGTTGGTTGGCGGTAGATCGTGGCGCAGGGCGGCGCTACATCGCGCTGGTTGCCAGATGCTGGACGGGTTCGCCTCGCAGGAACCTTGCGATGTTGGCGCTTGCGGCCTCGATCAGGTCGGTCATGATGCCGGGCACCATCGGCGAGTTGTGGGGTGAACCAATCAAATTGGGCAGCGAGAAGAACGGATGCGCCACTTCGAACGCGCCGCCATGCATTGGCTCCTGCCACCAGACGTCGAGTCCGGCACGGAACTGCGGGTGCGACTGGAGATGTTCATAAAGCGCGTCCTGTTGCACAACCGCGGCGCGCGACATGTTGACCAGGATCGCGTCTGGACGCATGCGTTGCAGTTCAGCTCGACCAATCAGGCCCTGCGTCGCATGGTTGAGTTCGATCGCAACCACGACAATATCGGCCTGATCCAGTACCTGGCCCAGTCCGTCCAGTCCGCCCATGGAGAGACCGACCAGATGGCAACGCGATTCACCCAGGTGGTTCAGCACCCGCGCCATGTCGTCCACGACATCGTCGAAATCCAGCGGACCTTCGTAGTCGTCGCTGTCTTCCCATCCGCGCACATCGACACTCACGACATTGAATCGCGCCGCGAAATGCGCGACTTGCTCATGCCAGTTGGTCCGGTTGCCGCCGATGCCGTGCAGAAGCAGCAGGACTTCACCTTGGCCATCGCGATCGATGGCGATCGCAGGTTGTCCGGGCACCTTGATATGTTGCATCGAAAGACTCCTTGTCAGACCCGCTCGGGTTGCACGCCCATCGGCACATGGTTGGCGGTTTTTTGATACTGGGTGCGCAACCAGCCGACATGGCCCGTGGAGTATGGCGCCGAAATCGACGCGCTTTATGGTGGCCCACTGACACACGAGGAAACTGCTGCATGAAAGACATCCGGTTCGACGGCCAGGTGGCCGTGATCACCGGCGCCGGCGGCGGCCTGGGCCGCGCCTATGCGATGTTGCTGGCCCAGCGCGGCGCCACGGTAGTGGTCAACGACCTGGGCGGCAGCCTGGGCGGCGTCGGTGGCGATAGCAGCGATGCAGCCCAGGTTGTGGCCGAGATTGAAGCCGCTGGCGGCCGCGCCCTGGCCAACGTGGACGACATCTCCATGCCCGCCGGTGCGCAGGGACTGATCGACGCCGCGCTGCAGGCCTTTGGCAGGCTCGACGTGCTCATCAACAACGCCGGCATCCTGCGTGACAAGACACTGCACAAGCACACCCGGCGCCAGATGAATTCCGCAATCCCATGTAGCAAGATTTTGCAGCGAGTCCGACATGCATTCCGCCAATCATCCCGACCTCTACCGCCCCTCGGCCCCTCTGGACAGCGCCGAACACGATACCTTTCGTGCCACGGTTCGCCGCTTCGTGCAGGACGAAGTTCTGCCACACCACAGCCAGTGGGAGCGCGAAGGACAGGTACCACGCGCGCTGTGGCGGCGTGCCGGCGAATTGGGGCTGCTATGCCTGACGATGCCTGAAGCTTATGGCGGCGCTGGCGTGGATTTCAGCTACAGCGCCATCGTCGTGGAAGAGCTGTCACGCGCGGGCGCCACCGGGCCGCTGTTTTATCTGCACAGCGATATCGTCGCGCCTTACCTGCTGCACTACGGCACGCCATCGCAGAGGCAGCAGTGGTTGCCGCGCATGGCGCGCGGAGAGGTTATTTCGGCTATCGGCATGACCGAACCAGGTGCCGGCAGCGACCTGGCCGCTATCCGCACCCGAGCGGTACCGCACGGTCAGGGCTGGCGCATCAACGGCCAGAAGATCTTCATCTCCAACGGCCAGCTTGCCGACCTGGTTCTGCTGGCCGCCAAGACCGACCCCGATCAGGGTGCCAAAGGCGTTAGCCTGCTGCTGGTGGACGCGCAAACCCCCGGCTTCAGCCGCGGGCGGCGGCTGGAGAAATTGGGCATGCATGCCCAGGACACGAGCGAGCTGTTCTTCTCCGACATGGAAGTGGGCCCCGACGCGCTGCTCGGCCCTGCAGGCAGCGGCTTCAAGGCCATGATGAAGGAGTTGCCGCAAGAGCGGCTCTTGGTGGCCATTGTTGCAGTGGCGGCGATGGAAGCGGCCGTGCAATGGACGCGCGACCATGTCGCGCAGCGCCAGGCCTTCGGTGCACCGTTGTCCGACAAGCAGACCATCCGCCATCGCCTGGCAGAATGCCACACCCATACCCTGGCGTCGCGCAGCTTTCTCAACGACTGCCTGCGCCGCCACCTCGCCGGCGAACTGGACAACGCCACTGCCAGCGCCGCCAAATACTGGTGTAGCGAGATGCAGTTCAAGGTACTCGACGAATGCCTGCAACTCTTCGGCGGCTACGGCTACATGCGCGAGTACCCCATCGCCCGGGCCTGGGTGGATGCGCGCGTGCAGCGCATCTATGGCGGCACCACCGAGATCATGAAGGAACTGGTGGCTCGTTCGATGTTCTAGCAGGCTGGACGTCTGACCAGAATCGCGCTGTGCATGCCACGCGTGGCATGCGGCGATGTCCTACACGGCGGTCAGACAGTTGCCGACAACGCCTGTTTACCTGCCTCCCTACCATGGCGTTTCAACCGCCACCTGATCATGGTCGCAGCCGCGGCCACTGATCACGGCGCTCAAAAGGAATGCCATGCCCAAAAGCGCTACCGTCATCAGACACCATGCGGTCACCGACGACCAACCCGATGCGGCCGCCAATCTCGTCATCGAGATGCTCGGCAGCTTGATCGCCGCCTGCGCGGACAGCGCCCATGGGTTTGCGGCGTGCGGCGATCACTCCAACATCAGTCGGCACCGCTTCTTGTTTCGCCAGCGCGCGCAGGAGTGCGAGGCGGCGGGCTACCAGCTGCATGCGATGGTGTTGCGTCTGGGCGGGCATCCGGTACGGGGCGGGTCGGGCAGCCGCACCTTGCACCGCGGTTGGATCGCGCTGCGCGGCAAATTGCGCGGACTGCGCGATGCGTCGATTCTTGCTGAATGCGAACGCGGCGAAGCGGTTGCGCTCGCGCGTTACCGCAGTGCGCTGGAACACGACCTGCCGCCCGAGGTACGCGCGCTGGTACAGCGGCAATGCGATGGCATCAAGCTCAATCTCGGTCACATCCACATGTTGCACGAGTCGGAACGCGCTGCAGCTTGACGACGCTCACTGCTGTGCAAAACCCTGCGCGCGCATGGAACGCCGGGGCGGCGTGAGCGACGAACTCCGACCGCGCACCGTGAAGGCGCATCCCGTGCGGGACAAGTGCGACACCGGCGTTTCTTCGAAATGCAGCTTCCACGTGCTCCTGTGGAGCGAGCCCGCCCGGTTTCGTGGTTTCGGGCGGCACCAACCTATGCGTCATAGCGCCATTGTCCGACAGCCGTCACGGGCCACTTTGCATGAACATGGGTATTGCTCAGCCTGCCGGCTGACACATTCAATGGTTCAGGAGAAACTGCACGTGACAGCGACACAGGACACGCGATCGGAGCGCACCCATGAAGACTCGCGTGGGCGCCTGCAGCACCGAGTTGCCGCCCAACACCGGCGGCGTTGGGACCCGGAACGCCGCGACGACCAACAAATGGGTGAGATGCGCCAGGTGTTTCGCGCCACGGGAGGGCTATTGTCACTTGACGAGGTGAGCGGGCTGTTTCAACGTCATGGCGGACCGGACACTGTCGTGCTTGCCGGGTGGATTCGAAAGCGCGCAGCGGTTGCGTTTGAGTGGCGCGAAGAGACCTGGTTGCCCATGTTCCAGTTCAGCCGCAAGACGTTTACGGTCCACCAGTCGTTGCGGCCGGTGCTGCGGGAACTGTCGTCGGTATACGACGGATGGGAGACAGCCAATTGGTTTGCATTGCCCAATACCTGGCTGAAGGAACGCGCGCCGGTGGACATTCTGGCTCTGGATTTATCGGCGGTCTGGTATGCGGCGCGTGTCGATCGATTCATTGCGCTGGGTGAAGCCCAATACGAAACAGAGCCCGAAACAGAGCCCGAAACACAGCCGCTGGCGGTCAGACACGTCGATCTGCGCCCGGACACGCTGGCCATGTCGGCCGGTCGTGACATCCATCAATGCTCAAGCCCTTGATGGCACACAGGGTTGACACCCGAACTGAACTACAGGAGGAATTCATGCCACAGATCATTCATGCTACTTCGCTACCGCCCGATGCGATTGCCTTGTCCGACCCTCCAACGATGCCACCTGAGGTGCCGCCAAACCCGGTGACACCGCAGCCGCCCGCGCATCCGATCGAGTCGCCGCCTTCAGAGAACCCGGTTCCAGTGCGAGAGCCATCCGAGGTCAGGCCGCCCGTGGCAGCCTACTGAAGGTTCGCTGCAATATTTGGGACCCTGTCGGGCTTGGGGCGTCGAAACCGCAAGCCGACGCTTCCTGGCCCGACAGACTTTGCGGCCAGGCGAGGGCGCTACGCGGCCAAGGTGAAGTGCATCTCGATCTGGGCCGAAGTGCGTTCCAGACCCACGCCCACCTGGTCTGCAACTGCCTGCAGGTCGTCCCAGCCGATCGTTTGGCGACTGTGGCTATTGGCCGTGTCGTCAGAGGCAGTCAGTGGGCTCCACGCAGCGACGATCGTGGCGCCAGTGCTGTTGTCTGGCGGTGAACCAAGCTCAACCGCCACCGGTCCCTCGGCGTTGTCCAGAATGGCGAACAGGGTCGCCAGGATCATCGTGCGTACGCAGGTCTGCAGGACAACGCCCTGTGCGTCTGTCACCCGGTTGTCGACCGAGCTGCCACGGATCGCGAACTCGGCGGTCAGCAACTGCACGCATTGCGCCGCCTCATCGGCGATAGACACCAGTTCCGTCTCCGATGGCTGAAACCAGGCCATCATGGCGGACCGCGTGGCGATCGCCTCCTTGCACGCCTGCTGCATATCGGCAACCTGCTTGCCCAGAGCCGGGATGTCGGGTTGCGGGCGTTGAAGTCGCCGCGCAAAGATGCTCGCGAGCATTGTCACCGGCTGCATCGACCCAGCCAGCTTATGGGTCACCGACGGAACCAGGCGCCACAACAATCGGTATCGCACGGCATCGGCGTGCCATGCGTCGGAGTGGGAATTGGCTGAAGGTTCGATCATGGTTTTCTGCGCTTCGACAGCCCGGCTCGACTCAATGGTTGGCTGGCAAGACTGGTCATGGTACCCGGTGCTGCAACATCACGCAGGCCGCGTTCGGTGCGCCGCGTGCGGACGATTGGCATCCTTTGCACCGCTGCGGTTTTCCCGATTTTGCGCGCGTCCCGGGAGTACCCCGCCGTAAGCCCCGTCCTACGCCACACGGTGCGACCTTCCTATTGCACAGGACCGCAGCCACGCGCACCATTTGCGCATTCCTGCCCAGAGAAACAGCCATGCCCAGCACTGAAAATTTTCCGCCGCCCCTCAACGGCTACGCCGCAGCGACGGACGGCCAACAAGCCGGCGCAGGCGCCGTTCACGCCGATCGTGCGGCGCTGACCCGTCAATACGACGAACTGCGGCTGCAACTGGTGGACCTGCACTGCGCTGCCGAGCCGGACATGGTGGCCATCGACCATGCGATCGACAGGCTGGCGCAGCTTCAATCGCACATCAAGGCCACGCGCGGCTTGATCGGTAACAATCCGATCGAAGACTGAGCGGGTTTGCCATTCCTCCCGATCGTGCTTGCGGGTGTAACGATATCCGCACGATGCGGTTGTTCGACAGTCAAGAGATAGCTCCCGGAACGGTAGCGGTCCCGTCCGAGATGCGACTGCAATAGGCGATCAGATCTTCGATCTCGCTCGATTTGTCGAACACGCGATCCGCACCCAATGCGGCGCAGCGCCGGCGGATGTCAGGTGTCGCGTAATTGGTCAACACGACCCGCCTGGCCTGCACATTTAACTGCTGTGCCGAGCGCAGCACCGAAAGACCGGACCCGGAGGCGAGGAATACGTCGATGATCATCAGGTCGATTTCCTGCGTGTCCTTGCGCATGCATTGCACAGCAGCCGCTTCGTCAGCCGCTGTACCGACAACCTGAACCTCGGTCAGCTCTTCCAACGTGTCACGCAGGCTGTCCAGGATCACAGGGTTGTCTTCGACAATGTAAGTTCTGACTACGGACATGACGGATGTTTTCTTGCACTGCCTGCGGGGTGCCTCAATTGGCGCAAAGCACAACCGGATTGAGTCAAGTGGTCCACCGGGTCGTTACTGTTTGGAACATGGATACGGTTTCGGTCCGATGAGATATCGGCTTTGCCGGGCTATTTCCAGATTCAGGCTGCGCGTCTGCCGGCATGCTCATCCTTGTTGGCGAGAGTGTCTTCGAGAAGCACGCCTGCTTCATCGAGGTCGTCGCTGTCGGGGTCGTCAACGCATCCATTTCCTCAGCTTACCCGATCCATGGTTGCCTGACCATAAGTGCGATGCCCGATAACGTGTGGGACAGCGCCGACACGAGACGGCTCCGCAGGCAGGTGCACCACGAGCGAAGCGGATCGCCAAGACGCTGACGACGACGACGACGACGCTTGTAGGATTTTTCCTATTGTCAATCCCGTCTCGCTCCGATTGTGGCTGGCACACCGCGTGTCTAGACTCACGCCATGATCCGAATCGGCATCGTTGACGACCACGCTATCGTGCGACAGGGCTTGCGCCACTTTCTGCTCGAGCATGTGGACCTGCGCGTCACCGGCGAGGCGATTAATGGTCGCGAGGCACTGGAGCTGGCACGTTCCGGCGAGGTCGATGTGCTGCTTCTCGATATTTCGATGCCTGACCAAGGCGGGGTGGAGGCACTCAAATCCATTCGCGAGCGATTCCCCGATCTGCCCATTCTAATTCTCAGTGGCTTTCCGGAGACGCATTACGCCACCGCTTTGCTGCGCCAGGGTGCGAACGGCTACTTGAACAAGGAGTGCGACCCACAGGAGATTGTCAATGCGATCCATACGGTATTCCGCGGTCGCAAGTACATCAGTCCCGCAGTGGCGGAACTGCTGGCCGACAATGTCTCTGGCACCGGTGGCCAGCCGGCGCACGCCCAGTTGTCGGAGAGCGAACTGCAGGTCTTCTTGCGCCTGGCCAAGGGCGAGACAATCGGAAACATGGCCCAAAGCATGTTCCTGAGCGTCAAGACGGTCAGCACCTACCGCACGCGGGTGCTCGAAAAGCTCAAACTGTCCAGCAACAGCGATCTGACGTACTACGCGCTGGCCAACGGACTCATACAGTAAGTAGGTTGTGCCAGCCAGGGCGGGCAGGGCGCATCGCAAGGACGGTACGGGATGGGGCCGCTGGGGTCATCGAGGAATCACGCTTCGGTTGTCACCGCAATGGCGTTCCGCGCAGAATCCGAATCGCCGTGCGCTGGCACGGTGGCTACACGCCCTGAACCCTCTCCCTGCACAAAGCTCACAACAACGCTGCCCCCCAACCCTTCAATGCGGTGGCGCAGATTGACCACCGCGTCGCCCTGCGGCTGGGCCAGTGTGTAAGCGGCACCGTCGCCATCGTCATGAACCGAGATCTGCAAAAGGTCTTCATTCATTGCTTTGAGGCAGATCCGCACGGTTGTCGCATGTGCATGCTGTGCGACAGTGGCCAATGCACTTTCGACCCAGCGGTACACAAGTACACGACTGCGGTCGCAGGCCGTCACATCCTCCAGAGCAAGATCGATCGAGAGCCGTGTGTTGTCGCGAAATTCGGCGGCCAGGACTTCCAGTGCCTCGCGCAGGCCGAAGTTGTGCAGCGCAGAAGGCATCAGCTCTTCCATGATGCGCCGTTTCAGATGGATTCCCTGATCCAGCGTGTCGGCCAGATGATCCAATCGAACCAAGGCGTCCACACACTGCTCGCCACCGACCAATCGCCGCAAGCGCGCCATATCGAGTTTGGCCGCGGTCAAAATAGCGCCCAGTTCGTCGTGCAAGATACGCGCAATTCGACCGCGCTCGTCTTCTCGGACCAGCTGGAGGCGGTCGTTCAATCCCCGCAATTCCTGGGTTCGCAGCCCCACTTCCGACTCCAGCCGCTCCCGCTGACGTTGGAGATCGTTGGCGTGCAGGCGCTGCTCTTGCTGCAACGCCGTGCTTTTGCGCAGGAAGTAGATGAACCATAGCATCGCCAACGCCATGGTTGCATGCACACCCATCCGCCCGAGGTCCCGAGTTGCAACCACACGCGCACGCTCGGCATCCGCCTGACGGCGGGCAATGGACAACAGCGCAAGCGCGGACTGGCGAACCGCCTGCATCTTCTCCCAACCGATATCGGTCAGGAAGAGCTCGCGCGCGGCGTCCGTGCGGCCCGTCTCATGCAAGGTCAAGGTTTCCTGCAGCTCCGACAGTCGCTCTTCTGTGCGATCCGACAACGTGTCAATGTAAGGCCGCAAACCGGGATCTGCGCCAAAGCGCGCCTGCAGATCCGCCAAAGCGCTCTCGATATCCCTTCGGGCATCGGCGCCGGGCAAGAGATAGTCTTTGCGAGATGTGAACAGATATCCGCGCTGTGCTGATTCCGCATCCACCAGTCGGTGCAATACCTGCTGGACGGATGCGCTCGCAGCATCGAGCTCGCGCATGGTGCGAAATGCCTTTTGGGCGCGCTGAAAAGCGTATTCGTTGCCGGCCAGAACCGCCAGGGCAAGTACCAGTCCGATGATGAGTGCCGCGGTGGTGCGCTGGTTCGGTGCCTCCATTCGCATGGTTTCTGTCTTCATCGGAATCCTCTTGCGCACCTGTCAGGTCTTCGGTGCGACCCGCCGGCAATATTGGTGCCACGGTCTGAGATGGATCTGCAATAGTCGTGCCGGATGGCACAGGCGTCTTCTACAAGTTGCGCTGACATCTGACATGCTCGCTGCCTCCATTCGTTCAACGCCGCAATGAACGGGTTCACGTCTATCGTCAATATAAGGTCGACGCGGCAACTTGTATGTAGGTTCTGTCCGCCAGTCACCGTAGGAGGCTGGACCAGGCAAAGGTTCGCTGGGCGCCGCTTTGCAGGTATCGTCCTACTTGACCCGGCGTGTTCTTCCTTCACGCCGTTGTGATGCAAGCCACTACAGTGAAAGGGCGCAGGGGTCATCGGTATGTCGATTCGACATTATCGAACTCTCAGCAGATGCCAACTCCAGGGGATCGATCATGTTGCACTACGCAATCGTATTTTTGGTCATTGCACTCATCGCCGCCGTATTTGGCTTTGGAGGTATCGCGGCAGGCGCCGCCGGTATCGCCAAAGTGCTGTTCGTGGTGTTTCTCATTCTGGCAGTAGCCTCGTTCATCTTTGGACGATCCAGATAGCCGCAATTCAGATAGCCGCAATACGCACTGCAGGCAACCGTCAGTCACCCCGCTTTCATTTTTCAGGAGATCACCATGAACAATACCGAGTCCAACTTCGGGACAACTTCCAATACGCCTGCTCGGGCCGCCGACCTGGCGCAGCGCACGTCCGACAAGACAGAGCAGGCCGTTTCTGCAACCAAGCAGGCTGTCAGCGACACTGCGGCCGCCGTGAACAGCGGGTTAGACCGCTTTCAAGAGTCCAGCCAGTCCGTATTGAGCAGCGCTGCGACTCAGGCCGACGAGTTGGCACGCAAGGGAGTTGAACAGGCGCGTCGCGCCAATTCCGCGATCCGCGCAACCGCGCTGGAGACCGGGGATCGCACGGTCGCTTACATCCGCGACCAACCGATCAAGTCAGTGTTGTTTGCAGCGGCCGCGGGTGCATTGATCACAATGGCGCTAAGTCGCCACCATTCATCGCGCTGAAACGGTGACAGTTGGCCACGGGTCGGATCGCCTGATCCGCCCCGTGGTTCGTCGCTCAACCGTCATTGGGTGTCTCTGACGTTTTTCTCGTCCGCACGCTGTGCCCGTGCATGGAAAAACGGCAACTATGACCATGCAAGGCAAGCCGTCAGCGACTGGCACCCGGCGCTGTCGCCCAAGCCATTGCGCTGTACGCCGCCAGCCCAGCCATCGCCGTGATGAATGTGCCCCATGTAACGTCCACCAGCGCCAGCTTCACCGGCCAGGCCTTCAGCGTCGCCATGTTGGTCAAGTCGTAAACCCCGTACGCTACCAGGCCTAGCAAGGCTGAGCGACCCAGCGCCTCGGCCCACCCTTGCGGCGG
>JBBRVD010000064.1:0-18657 GCA_038247175.1 Burkholderiales bacterium
AAGATCACCGACTCTGCGGACAGCACGAGGTACGCGGTGCTGCCGCTCGCCGGTGTCCCGCCCGGAGATCGTTGCCAAGGCGTTTCGCGATGCGCCGGAACTGACCCGTGGTTGTTTTGTGGCGGGAGATGTGTCGAGCCTGCGACGGGCCTCGCAATGGATTGCTGGTCGGGGGTTGGTGGCACTGCCGGTGGCGGAGATCGGCGATGGTTCCGAGGCGCTTGCGATGCCGCCGCGCTGCATCCCGGTGTTGCAGGTCACCACCGATCGGGGATGTGTCGCGATTGGCGCGGTCAGCGCCGTGGCGGGCCGCATGGCCGCCGAAAGTGTCGTCTGGGCGGCGGACGCGGCCTTGCGCGGCGAGATCGCTGCGCTGGTCACCGCGCCCCTGAACAAGGAGTCGCTGGCGGCAGCCGGCATGCCCCACAGCCAGTTTCCCGGGCATACCGAGATGCTTCAGCACCGAGCCGCGTTGGCAGCCGCAGTCGCGGTGTCGGAATTGCCGGTGCGCATGATGCTGGCCAACGACGAATTGCGCACCGTGCTGGTGAGCATTCATGTCGCCCTGCGCAAGGCCATCGACGCTGTGACGCCCGCCAACGTGCTGCAGACGCTGTTGATCACGGATGGGGCGCTGACGACTCTGCTCGGGCGCCGGCCGCGCATTGCGGTGGCCGGCCTGAACCCGCATGCAGGCGAGGGAGGATTGTTTGGCACTGAAGAGATCGAAGCCATTGCTCCGGCAATCGACGCCGCGCGCGCAAAGGGGCTGGATGTGTCGGGACCGATCGCGCCTGACACGGTTTTCATGCGTGCGCGTGCCCATGGCGGGTGCAGCGGCGAATTCGATGTGGTGGTGGCGATGTACCACGACCAGGGACTGATCCCGGTGAAGTACCTCGGGGTCGACAAAGGTGTCAATGTGACGCTGGGTCTGCCGCTGGTACGTACCAGCCCGGATCACGGGACCGCGTTCGACATTGCTGGATCGGGGCGCGCCGATCCAGCCAGCCTGCTGCAGGCGATCAGGATGGCCCGCGATCTTGCGGCCATGCAGCGACGTCCTGCCCCAGAGGGCTGAAGACACGGCACCTCGGCCTTGCAACCCAGCGGTGGCCAGTGCCTCGGTCCGGAAGCTTATTTTTTCAGGCTGTCGCGGATCTGGCGCAGCAGCAGGATGTCCTCGGGCGTCGCTGCCGGCGCTGGTGGCGGCGGCGGAGTCTCGCGCTTGAGGCGGTTCATCTGCTTGACCATCATGAAGATGATGAAGGCAAGGATGGCGAAGTTGACTGCGATTGTCAGGAAGTTGCCATAGGCGAACACCGGCACACCCGCCTCTCTCAGTTCGGCAAGGCTGGCTCCGACACCTGCGGGTACCCGCGCCAGTACGATGTACATGCTGGAAAAGTTCACGTTGCCAATCACGGCGCCGACCGGCGGCATGATCAGGTCATTGACCATGGAATCGACGATTTTTCCGAATGCTGCGCCGATGATGACGCCGACGGCCAGGTCCATCACGTTGCCTTTGAGGGCGAACTCCTTGAATTCGGACAGTATGCTCACGGGGCTTTCTCCTTGCTGTTGTTGGGCAGCGCGTAGTTTAAGGGTTCCGGGCCCGGGCGAATGTAAATCTTCGGCCGCCACCATGGGCGACTTGTCAGGTTATGGCGGGGGCCGCTGTCGGTCCGGGAGAGTCGGTCAGCTACAATTCGACGCTGACCCGAGAGCGATGTTTTCATTGAGGATTCCCATGAGTGACACCCCAGTCGACAACAGCAAGCGGACGTGGATCATCGCGTCCGGTTGTGTTGGAGCTGTTGGCGGCGGCTTTGTCGCCGTTCCGTTTATCAGTAGTTTCCAGCCGTCGGAGCGTGCCAAGGCCGCCGGCGCCCCGGTCGAGGCCGATATCTCTGCGCTCAAGCCGGGTGAAAAGATGACCGTCGAGTGGCGCGGCAAACCGGTCTGGATCATGCGCCGTACGCCAGAGGAACTCGCCGCGCTGCCGTCCCTGGATCAGTATCTGGCCGATCCGAACTCCCAGCGCAAGCCAGATGAATTCACGCCGGAATACGCACGCAACGAGACGCGTTCGATCAAGCCCGAGGTGCTGGTAGTGGTCGGAATCTGCACCCACCTGGGATGCTCTCCGTCGGACCGGTTTCAGACAGGGCCGCAGCCTTCGCTGCCGGATTACTGGAAGGGGGGGTTCTTCTGCCCTTGCCACGGATCGACCTTCGACCTGGCGGGCCGCGTGTTCAAGAACAAGCCTGCGCCCGATAATCTGGAAGTTCCCCCGCACATGTACTTGTCCGAGAACAAGTTGCTGATCGGTGAAGACAAGAAGGCCTGAACACATGAAGAACCGCATCAGTACCGGAGTACCACGTGGCTGAAATGAAAGAGATTTCCCCCAACGCGCCAGCGTCGGCCAAATTGCTGAACTGGGTCGATAACCGTTTTCCGCTGTCCAAGCTGTACAACGAGCACCTGGGCGAGTACTACGCGCCGAAGAACTTCAACTTCTGGTATGTCTTCGGCGGCCTTGCGATGCTGGTGCTGGTGATTCAGATCGTCACCGGCATCTTTCTGACGATGCACTACAAGCCAGACGCCGCCCTGGCTTTCGGCTCGGTCGAGTACATCATGCGCGACGTGCCCTGGGGCTGGTTGGTGCGGTACATGCATTCGACGGGCGCATCGGCCTTCTTTGTCGTCGTCTACCTGCACATGTTTCGTGGCCTGATCTACGGCAGCTATCGCAAGCCGCGCGAATTGATCTGGGTGTTCGGTTGCGCCATCTTCCTGTGCCTGATGGCGGAGGCCTTCATGGGTTACCTGCTGCCCTGGGGCCAGATGAGCTACTGGGGCGCGCAAGTGATCGTGAACCTGTTTGCGGCAATCCCCTTCATCGGCCCCGACCTTGCGCTGTTGATCCGTGGTGACTATGTGGTCGGCGATGCCACCTTGAACCGCTTCTTCAGCTTTCACGTGATCGCGGTGCCCCTGGTGTTGCTCGGTCTTGTCGTCGCGCACATCATCGCGCTGCACGAAGTGGGCTCAAACAATCCGGACGGGATCGAAATCAAGGCCAACAAGGACAAGAACGGCATTCCGCTCGACGGGATCCCCTTCCACCCGTATTACACGGTTCACGATATCTTCGCGGTCAGCATGTTCCTGATCGTCTTCAGCGCCATCGTGTTCTTTGCGCCGGAGTTCGGTGGCTATTTCCTGGAGTACAACAACTTCATCCCGGCCGATCCGCTGAAGACGCCTCTGCACATCGCGCCAGTCTGGTATTTCACGCCGTACTACTCGATGCTGCGAGCGATCACCGACGAGATGATGTACGCGCTGATTGCCTCGGTGCTCGGCGGCGCCGCCTTGCTGGTGCTCAGGGTCAAGATGCCGTTTTTCCTCAAGCCGGTGTTGATCGTTGGCGCGTTGGCGGCTACGGCCATGATGTTGAGCATCGATGCAAAGTTCTGGGGAGTGGTCGTGATGGGCGGTTCCGTCATCATCCTGTTCTTCCTGCCGTGGCTGGACTTCAGCCCTGTCAAGTCGATCCGGTATCGGCCGACCTGGCACAAGTACCTGTACGCCTTGTTCGTGCTCAACTTCTTCGTGCTGGGCTATCTGGGTGTCAAGCCACCGTCGGCGATCGGCGAGCGTGTGTCGCAGGTCGGTACGCTGTTCTATTTCGCATTCTTCCTGCTGATGCCGTGGTGGAGCAAGCTGGGTGAGCCCAAGCCAGTGCCCGACCGCGTGACCTTTGCTGCCCACTGAGAGAGCCAGAGAAAACCAGCATGAAAATAGTATCCATTGCGCGCAGGGCCATCTGGGCCGTCATTGCATCGGTCAGCTTGATAACAGGTACTGCTTACGCGGCAGGCGAAGGCATTGCCTGGGACAAGGCGCCGAACAAGACCAATGATCTCGTCGCTCTGCAAAATGGGGCCAAACTGTTCGTCAACTATTGTCTGAACTGCCACTCGGCGGCCTTCATGCGTTACAACCGTCTGACCGACATTGGCCTGACGGTGCAGCAGATCAAGGACAATTTGCTGTTCACGACCGACAGGGTCGGCGACACCATGATGTCGGCGATCGATCCGAAGGAGGCCAAGTTGTGGTTTGGCGCCAACCCGCCGGACCTGACCCTCATTGCACGTTCGCGCTCGGCGGCGGGTATGGGCAGCGGGGCTGACTATCTCTATACCTATCTGCGCACCTACTACCCGGATCCCACCAAGTTGACCGGTTGGAACAATCTTGCCTTTCCGAATGTGGGCATGCCCCATGTATTGTGGGAACTGCAAGGCTCGCGCATGCCGGTGTACGAAGTCAAGACCGAGCATGGCCAGGAGGTGCAGATCTTCAAGGGCTGGCAGCAGTTGACCCCCGGCACGATGACGCAGGCTCAATACGATTCCACCATTGCCGATCTGGTCAATTACCTGCAATGGATGGCTGAGCCGGCGCAAAACTCGCGCAAGCGCGTGGGTGTATGGGTGTTATTGTTCCTGGGCTTGTTGACGGTGGTCACTTGGCGCCTGAACGCGGCATACTGGAAAGACATCAAGTAACGCGCCAGGGGTCCAGGTCCCGTCCGATTGGACGAGGCTTGCGTTTTCAGAGTGGGTTTGCCATCATGCATCCCACTCTTTTTCGTTTCGGCATTGTGTTGGCGATTTGCCGGCCGCGCCCGGAACTGTATTTTGACAATGAGGAGATCCCACCATGATGGTGCTGTATTCAGGAACCACCTGCCCTTTTTCCCACCGTTGCCGCTTTGTCCTGTTTGAAAAGGGGATGGACTTCGAGATACGCGATGTCGATCTCTACAACAAGCCCGAAGACATCAATGTCATGAACCCGTATGGACAGGTACCGATCCTGGTCGAGCGCGACCTGATCCTGTATGAATCGAACATCATCAACGAGTACATCGACGAGCGTTTCCCGCATCCGCAGTTGATGCCCGGCGACCCGGTCGACCGTGCGCGCGTGCGCCTGTTCCTGCTCAACTTCGAAAAGGAGCTGTTCGTCCATGTGTCCACGCTGGAATCGCGTGTAGCCAAGAGTAACGAGAAATTGCTGGAGAAAGCGCGCGCGCACATCCGCGACCGTCTGACCCAGCTGGCGCCGATCTTCCTGAAGAACAAGTACATGCTGGGTGAGGGTTTTTCCATGCTGGACGTGGCGATCGCGCCGCTGTTGTGGCGTCTGGACTACTATGGCATCGACTTGAGCAAGAACGCCGCACCGCTGCTCAAGTACGCCGAGCGCATCTTCTCGCGGCCAGCGTACATCGAGGCCTTGACTCCGTCGGAAAAGGTCATGAGAAAGTAATCGAACCGGCCACCGTCTGCTGATGATCGACGCACAAAGCTCCAGCTCGACCCGTCCGTACCTGATCCGTGCGCTGTACGAGTGGTGTACTGATAATGGGCTGACGCCCTATGTAGCGGTGCAGGTTGATGACACGGTGCAGGTGCCCCGCGAATACGTCAAGGACGGTGAGATTGTGCTGAACATCAGCTTCGATGCGACCAGCGGACTCGAACTTGGCAATGAGTTTGTCGCGTTCAGCGCCCGTTTCGCCGGCAAAGCGCGCGAGATCATGATTCCGGTGGAGCGGGTGATAGCGATCTATGCACGCGAAAACGGCCAGGGCATGGCCTTTCCCCGGCCTTCGGTGCAGCCCCAGGATGCGTCTGCACCGAAGGCCTTGCCGGCACCGACGCAGGTGCGTGTTGGCAAGGACGCAAAGCCGCACCCCGAACCCGAGGTCAAGCTGCTTGAATCCGTCCCTTTGCAGCAGCCCGGATCATCGGTAGACAAGCCGCCGCCGGATCCGTCCGGGCCCATCAAGCGCCCCAAGCTGACCCGCATCAAGTGATGCCGCGTTGCAGGCAGCAGGCTGGCCCTGCACCATCTTGTAGAATTTCTCCGTGCCGATTTAGCTCAGTTGGTAGAGCAACCGCCTTGTAAGCGGTAGGTCGTCAGTTCGATTCCGACAATCGGCACCACTCGCGACAGATGGGGCGCTCTCAACGGGCGCGGGAATCTTGCACTTTCAGCCGTATCGAGCGGCCTTCCCAGCCCTTGGTTCGCAGGTGGGCTTCCAGCGCTGGCAACAACTGGCGCATCTTGGCAGCGGCAGCATTGTTGTCGAGTAGCAGACACCATTGGGTGGTGTCGAGCGGACCGGCCTTGACGGCGGCACGCAACGGGGAGGGAATCAACGGCTCGACCGCCTTGAGTCGCGCCGCCGAATCGCGCGTAAGCTCGGCCAACCGCGCAAGGGTCGGCGAAGCTTCGGTGGCTTGCTGCAGGGTGAAGGATTGTGCGCGGCGGTCCATGGCACCGATCGACGGATGGAGTTTTCAATGCATTTGATTATCACGGATCCCTGGCTGGCTAAGCGCCAGGCGGTCCATCTCTCGGGTACCCGGTTGGTGGCGTCCGCATTGCTCGCCTCCCTGCTCCTGATGCTGATTGCGGCAGCCATGTACCACTGGGTCTTCCTCAAGGGTGCGCGTGAGCGCTGGCCGGTGGTGGGCGCGCTGGTTCGGCTCGTGGTGCAGGACGAGTTCGAGCAACGTGACAAATTCATGCGGGAGAACCTGGATGTGCTGGCGCGTCAATTGGGCGAGATGCAGGCCAAGCTGACGCAGCTCGAGTCACTGGGCGAGCGGGTGTCCGGTCTGGCTGGCATCAACGCCAGCGATATCAAGTCCAAGCCGGGGCAGGGGGGTGCACTGGTGACCGGCCGACCGCTGTCGGTCGACGAGTTGCATGCGACGCTGGCTGACCTCGATCGCTTGACCGCACAGCGAACTGATCTGTTGACGGTGCTCGAGTCGCGGCTGTTTGACCAGAAGATGCGCAACATGATGGTTCCGACCCAGAAACCCTTGTCTGAGGGAAGCCTGGGTTCGCACTTCGGCTGGCGCATCGATCCGATCACGGGTCGCTCGGCGCTGCACACAGGACTCGATTTTCAGGCCGACGTCGGAACGCCGATCCTGGCTGCTGCCGGGGGTATCGTCGTAGTGGAGGAGTTCCATCCAGCCTATGGCAAGTTGGTCGAGGTCGATCATGGCAACGATCTGGTGACCCGTTATGCCCACGCCTCGGCCGTCTACGTGCAGAAGGGTGACCTCGTGCGGCGCGGCCAGAAAATTGCCGCTGTCGGCTCCACCGGGCGTTCCACCGGTGCCCACCTGCACTTCGAGGTTCTGGTCAGCGGCGTGCCGCAGGATCCGCAGAAGTTCCTGGATGCGGGCGACTCGCTGGTGGCGCAACAGCAGGCAATCCGGGCCGTCCCGGTATCGCCGCGAACAAGTACGGCCGCCCGCCCCGTCCAACCCCAGGCCGTGCGCAGGTAAAATCGCCGTCGGGTAGCCTGCGGGTCGACACTGCGCGATGCTTGTGTTTGGCCGGGGCGACCCCAATTTCCCATCCTGTTTGACAAAAGGATCGCGCCTTCCGGCCGGCCATAGTGGGTCTGCCAGCGGGGCCTGCATGCATGGCAACCAACTTCCTGACCAAGATTTTCGGCAGTCGCAATGACCGCCTTCTCAAACAGTACCGCAGCACGGTCAAGCGAATCAATGCCATGGAGGGAGACCTCGAAGGCTTGACCGACGATGCCTTGCGCGCCAAGACCGAGGAGTTCAAGACCCGGGTGGCGGCCGGGACGTCGCTCGACGCATTGTTGCCGGAGGCGTTTGCCGTCGTGCGCGAGGGCTCCAAGCGGGTCATGAAGATGCGCCACTTCGATGTGCAGATGCTGGGCGGCATGTCCTTGCACAACGGCAAGATATCGGAGATGGGCACGGGTGAAGGCAAGACACTGACTGCGACCCTGCCGGTCTATCTCAATGCGCTTACCGGCAAAGGCGTTCACGTGGTGACGGTCAATGATTACCTTGCCAGCCGTGACGCCCAGTGGATGGGCCGGCTTTACAACTTCCTGGGTCTGACGGTGGGTGTCAACCTGCCGCAGATGCCACGCGAAGACAAGCAGGCTGCGTACCGGGCGGACATCACCTACGGCACCAACAACGAATACGGTTTCGACTACCTGCGCGACAACATGGTCTACGAGGTGGGCGATCGCGTGCAGCGCGGCCTGAACTACGCGATCGTGGACGAGGTGGACTCGATCCTGATCGACGAGGCACGCACCCCGCTGATCATCAGCGGGCAGGCTGAGGACCATACTGCGTTGTACCTTGCGATCAACAAGATCGTGCCCCACCTGACGGTTCAGGTGGGCGAGGCCGACCCGCGCACCGGCGAGGGCGTGACCAAGCCGGGAGACTTCACCATCGATGAAAAGGGCCGCCAGATCGTACTGACCGAACAAGGTCATGAAAATGCAGAGCACGTCCTGTCGGAAAACGGCTTGCTGCCCAAGGGGGCGACGTTGTACGACCCGTCGAACATCACGCTGGTGCACCACGTGTACGCGGCGTTGCGGGCGGCACACCTGTTTCACAAGGACCAGCACTATGTGGTGCAGGGTGGCGAGATCGTCATCGTCGACGAATTCACCGGCCGCCTGATGTCCGGTCGGCGCTGGAGCGATGGTCTGCACCAGGCGGTGGAGGCCAAAGAGGGTGTGGCTATCCAGGCAGAGAACCAGACGCTGGCGTCGATCACGTTCCAGAACTATTTTCGCCTGTATGCCAAGCTCGCCGGCATGACAGGTACGGCGGACACCGAGGCCTACGAATTCCAGGAGATCTACGGTCTTGAGACGGTTGTCATTCCGCACAATCGTCCGAGCAAGCGGGAGGATCAGCTCGACCGGGTCTACAAGACAACGCAGGAAAAATACGCGGCGGCTATCCAGGATATCCGCGAATGTTACGAACGGGGTCAGCCGGTACTGGTGGGCACGACCTCGATCGAAAACTCCGAGATCATCGACCAGTTGCTGGAGAAGGAAAAGCTGCCACACCAGGTGCTCAATGCCAAACAGCATGCTCGTGAGGCGGACATCGTCGCCCAGGCGGGTCAGCCCAAGATGATCACCATCGCCACCAATATGGCGGGTCGGGGTACCGACATCGTGCTGGGCGGCAACGCCGACAAGATGGTGCAGGTAATCGAGGCGGATGAGTCGCTGGACGAGGCAATGCGCGCCCAAAAAATCGCGGAGGTGCGCGCCCAGTGGCAACGCGACCACGATGGAGTCACGGCCAACGGTGGCCTGCGCATCATTGCCACCGAGCGCCATGAATCGCGCCGCATCGACAACCAGTTGCGCGGCCGCTCCGGGCGCCAGGGCGACCCGGGCTCGTCTCGCTTCTACCTTAGTCTGGACGATTCGCTGATGCGTATCTTTGCCGGTGACCGGGTACGCGCGATCATGGACCGGCTCAAGATGCCCGACGGCGAGGCGATCGAAGCCGGCATCGTCACCCGCAGCATCGAGAGCGCGCAACGCAAGGTCGAGGCGCGCAACTTCGACATGCGCAAGCAGTTGCTGGAATACGACGACGTCTCCAACGACCAGCGCAAGGTGATCTACCAGCAGCGCAACAGTATTCTCGATGCGCAAGACCTGTCGGCCCAGATCGATTCGCTGCGCGAGGGCTGCTTTGTGAATCTGGTACGCCAGTACGTGCCGGTCGAATCGGTCGAGGAACAATGGGACATCGACGGCCTGCAAAAGACGCTGGCCGAAGAGTGGCAGATCGAACTGCCGCTCAAGGATATCGTGCAGGGCGCCAGCGCCATCACGGACGAAGACATCGTGGAGAAGGCGCAGGCAGCGGGCAATGAGGCATTTGCCGCCAAGGTGGCATTGGTGGGCAACGAGAACTTCCTGCAGTTCGAGCGCATGGTGCTGCTACAGAGCATCGATACCCACTGGCGCGAGCACCTGAGTGCGCTGGATTATCTGCGCCAGGGCATTCACCTGCGTGGTTACGCGCAAAAGCAGCCCAAACAGGAATACAAGCGCGAGGCCTTCGAGTTGTTCGGCCAGTTGCTGGATTCGGTCCGCAACGAGGTCACCAAGCTGCTGATGACAGTGCGGATCCAGTCCGGCGCACAACTCAACGAGGCCGCGCAAGAACTGGAGCAACGTGCCGACAACATCAGCAACGTGACCTACTCCGCGCCCGGCGAGACCGGCGAGGTGGAGACTCGGGTCGATGCCGACAATATTGCGCGCCGCACCAGCGTTGCGGCTGCGGTCGCCGGTGACCAGGTGCCTCGTGTGGGCCGCAACGAACCTTGTCCTTGCGGCAGTGGCAAGAAATACAAGCAATGTCACGGCAAGCTGGCCTGAAAGCGCAATATGCCCGTCAACCTTGCACCATTGAAGGCAGCTGACCTTCACCCGGTTCCCGGTATCCGTATCGGCGTGACGGAGGCCGGTATCCGCAAGGCCCATCGCAAGGACCTGACCGTCATGTTGCTCGACACGGACGCCAGCGTATCGGCCGTTTTCACACGCAACCGTTTCTGCGCAGCTCCGGTTCAGGTGTGCCGCGAACATCTGGCCAGCGGACGGCCGATCCGGGCGTTGATGATCAACACCGGCAATGCCAACGCCGGAACCGGCGCGCAAGGCATGGAAAGAGCCCGCGCTAGCGCAGCTGCGTTGGCGCACATCCTGGAAGTGGCCGAACAGCAGGTGCTGCCGTTTTCCACAGGCGTCATCATGGAGCCGCTGCCGATCGACCGGATCGAGGCGGGCCTGCCAGCCGCTATTGCCGACGCCAAGGAGGACAACTGGTTCCATGCGGCGCTCGCCATCATGACAACCGATACCGTGCCCAAGGCCTGCAGCGTGCAGGTTCCGGTCGGCGGAACGACGGTGACCATCACGGGTGTGAGCAAGGGTGCTGGCATGATCCGTCCGAACATGGCGACCATGCTCGGCTTCATGGCGACCGACGCCAAGGTTGCGCCCAAGGTGATGCAGCAATTGGCTCGGGAGCTGGCGGATGCCTCGTTCAACCGGATCACGATCGATGGCGATACCTCGACCAATGACTCCTTCGTCGTGATCGCCACCAACAAGGCCGCACACGCTCAGGTTGATTCGCTCGACAGCGCAGACGGCAAGTCGCTCAAGACAGCCATGCTCGAGGTGGCACGGCAACTGGCGCACGCCATCGTGCGCGATGGCGAGGGCGCGACCAAGTTCATTGCGATCACGGTGCAGGGCGGCAGAACCCCAGCCGAATGCCGAACGGTAGCCTACGCCATCGCGCACTCTGCGCTGGTCAAGACCGCCTTCTTCGCCAGTGACCCGAACCTGGGGCGTATTCTGGCTGCCGTTGGTTATGCCGGCATCGATGACCTCGAGCAGTCGGGTATCGAGCTGTTCCTCGATGATGTGCATGTCGCGACCCGAGGCGGGCGTCATCCGAATTACCTGGAGGCCGATGGCCAGCGCGTGATGAAGCAAAGCGAAATCACGGTTCGTGTCGATCTCGGGCGAGGCGGCGCCACCGACACGGTATGGACCTGCGATCTGAGCCACGAATACGTGACCATCAACGCGGACTACCGCTCCTGAAACCCCGTGGCCGGCTGCGGCTAATTTTGAGCGCTTGATTTTTGCCATGGACGATAGACTGACTCATCTGCTGGTGCGGGCCGAACAATTGATCAACCGGATCGAGGCGGTGTTGCCGCAGCCGTTGTCGGAGCCCGATTGGGATGCCGGTATCGCGTTTCGATATCGCAAACGCAGCTCCGGCCACGGCACGCTGGAGCCGGTGCGGCATGTCGCCGCCATCCATCTGTCTGATCTGCAGGAGATCGATGTGCAGAAGGACAAGATCCGGCGCAACACCGAGCAGTTCGTCAGTGGCAGGACCGCGAACAACGTGCTGCTGACCGGCGCCAGGGGCACCGGCAAGTCGTCGCTGATCAAGGCCTGCCTGCGGGAGTTCGCGCCCCGGGGATTGCGACTGATCGAGGTCGACAAGGCCGACCTGATCGACCTGCCGGACATCGTCGACGTGGTTGCCGAACGTCCAGAAAAGTTCGTCGTTTTCTGTGACGACCTGAGTTTCGAGGATGGCGAACCCGGCTACAAGGCGCTCAAGTCCATCTTGGACGGCTCGGTCGCCGAGACGACGGCCAATGTTTTGGTGTACGCGACCAGCAACCGGCGCCACCTTCTGCCCGAATACATGAAGGAAAACCTCAGCTACACCCATACCGAGGACGGCGAGGTGCATCCTGGTGAGGTGATCGAGGAAAAAATATCGCTGTCGGAACGGTTCGGCCTGTGGGTCAGTTTCTACCCGTTCACGCAGGAAGAGTATCTGACCATCGTTGCGCAATGGCTGCAGTCGTATGGCGTCGCACCGGCCGACATCGACGCTGCCCGTGCGCAGGCCCTGGTCTGGGCGCTGGAGCGGGGCTCGCGCAGCGGGCGCGTCGCCTTCCAGTTCGCACGCGATTTCAGCGGGCGCGCTGTGACGGCGCAGTGAGCGACGAGGCGTCCCTGCGTGCCCATCCTCGGCGCGCGCGCGAAGGGGGTCCAGACCGGGCAATTGTCGAGGTCGCCGTGGGTGTCCTGATCCGGCCCGATGCCAGTTTCCTGCTCACGAGTCGGCCGCCAGGAAAGGTATATGCGGGTTACTGGGAGTTCCCCGGTGGCAAGCTTGAGCCGGGCGAGACGGTGGCTGGCGCCTTGCGCCGCGAGCTGCAGGAGGAGTTGGGTATCGACGTGCTGGAGGTGTTGCCGTGGCGCAGCACGGTCGTCGACTACCCCCATGCATTGGTGCGCCTGAACTTCTGCAAGGTGCCTGCGTGGACGGGACTTTTGCAGATGCGCGAGGGACAGGGTTTCCGCTGGCAGCTCCTGCCGGTCGAAGTCGAGCCGGTACTGCCAGGGACGATTCCGGTGCTCGACTGGCTGGCTGCCGAGCGCAGCCACGTCGGCCCCACTCACTGAACCTGGCGCACTGATTGCCGATGCCAGATGGGCTGCACCGGCCGGCAGGCCGGCAAGGTCAGGCCGCCTATTGCAGACGGCTCATGTCGCCGCGGGACGCGGCATCCGGATCCGGCTCATTCTCCGGAACTCGGAAAGATTCATCCGCCCAGGCTCCGAAATCGATGTTCTTGCATCGCTCGCTGCAAAATGGCCGATACGGGTTCGATGGCGCGTAAACCGAATCGCCGCTGCAGTGCGGGCAGTTGACGATCCGCGTTGTCGTGGACTGCTGGTCGATGCCGGCGTGACCGACGGTTGCCTTAGAGCGGCGGCTTGTCATGAACACAGTGCCAATTCGAATGCGCAGTCGTCGTTGACAGCGTGCAGTCGGTTGTCGGGTTCCTGGCGCATGAACCGGATCGACACCATCAGCCGGTTGCCGCTGATCTCGGGAATGATTTTCAGAGCCGGGTCGAGCGACAGACGCAGCAACTGGAACGTCTTTCCCTGCGGCAGGTTTTGTTGGAACTGTCCTGCCGTGCCCATCACCTTCTGCGCTGCACCTGACTCGCGCAGCATTTTCAGCAGCAGGATGACCGAATCGGCCAGTGGGGCGAGTGTCGACGCCCATCGGTGCAGGTCGCTTCGGCGTATATCGCTGGGCTGCTGTTGCCAGGCGTAGTAGGCGGGCAGGTCGAATTCACAGGTACCGCCGGGAATGCCGACACGGCTGCGGATGCTCATCAGCCAGTCGTTGTCGGTCAAGGCATGCCCGGCCTTGCCATGCACATTGCCAAGCTCGGTGTAGCATTGGTCGACCCGGGACATGACCGCATCGAGTGCCTGCTCGGAAATGGCCGGATTGCCGCGATAACCGGCGAGTGTCTGACGTTGCTTCTCTAGGTCCCTGAGCAGGTCCGACTTCAGGTCGGCCCTGGCTCCGACGTCCATCACTTCGAAGATCGTCAACAACGCAAAATGATGATCGAGCGGGTGGTCGCGCGACACCAGTTCCGTCAAGCGGCGGAACAGATGTTCTATGCGCAGATAGGTCCTGATGCGCTCGTTGAAAGGGTATTCGTACAGGATCACACTGTTGCTTCCGTTGAACTGATCATAGCCCGAAGCGGCTGGCGACTTGCCCCACTTCCGCATCGACCTGATCCAGCGAAATGCCTGCGTTGAAGATCACGACGTCGGCCGCGCGCAGGCGTTGCAGCCATGGCACCTGGCTGGCGATGATCTTGCAGATATCCTCGCGCGCCAACGCACTGCGAGCCATGACGCGGTCGATCTGCACCTCTTGCGGGCAATCGACGACGATGACCTGATCCACCTGTTGGCGCCAGCGCCGGGATTCGACCAGCAACGGTATGTCGAACACGAGGCATGGTGCCCCGACGGCCAGGGCCTCGGATTGCAGCCGCGCTGTTTCCTGGCCCACCAGTGGATGGATGATTGCCTCCAGTCGGGCGCGTGCCTGCGGATCTGAAAAACTGGCCTGTCGCATTCTGGCGCGATCCAGCGCGCCGTTCGCGGTGATGTAGTCGGCGCCGAAACTGGCCCGGATCGGCGCTATCGCCGGGCCGCCTGCCGCCGTAACCAGGCGCGAGATCGCATCCGCGTCGATCACGGTCGCACCGCGAGCGCGGAAACAGTCGGCCACAGTCGTCTTGCCGCTGCCGATGCCCCCGGTCAGTCCCAGTCGAACCATTGGATCAACGGACCAGGTGCGTGAACGGAAACGCGAACGGGATCAAACCTTCCAGCCGTGCCGGGCCGACCAGCATCGCCAGCAGCCCGGCGCCAGCCAGAAAAGGGCCGAACGGGATCGCAATATCGCGATGCGCCAGGCGGCCAACCAGCAACAATCCACCGCCGATGACCGAGCCCACGACCGACGACAACAGGATGATGGCGACCAGGTAGTCCGCACCGAACCAGGCGCCCAGGCCAGCGAGCAACTTGAAGTCGCCGTGGCCCATGCCTTGTTTTCCGGTCAGACGGTGGTGGACCTGGTAGACCGTCCACAGACTCAAATAACCGAACACGGCGCCCCAAACCGCGGATGGCAAGGCGACGGTCGTCCACCCCATGGCCGAGGCGATCAGGCCCAGCCACAGGATCAGGTAGTTGATGTCATCGGGCAGCAGTTGGGTGTCGAAATCGATGAAGAACTGCGCCACCAGCATACAGGCCAGGGCGGCCCACACCAGGCCGGTGAGGGACAGGCCGTACATGCTGGCCAGCATGGCAAAGACCACTCCGGTGGCCAGTTCGACCAGCGGATACCGGGCGCCGATCGGTGTCTTGCAACTGGAGCAACGGCCGCGCAAAGCCAGGTAACTCAGGACTGGAATGTTCTCGTACCAACGGATCACATGCTGGCAAGTCTGACAACGCGACCGTGGCCGCGCCAGGTTGAAGGGTTCGCGCTCCGGCGGTATTGCACCGGACAATTGCGCGCAGTTGTCGGCCCATTCCGCGTCCAGCATCCTGGGCAGGCGATAGATCACCACATTGAGGAAACTGCCAACGAGCAGGCCCAGTACGCCGAACAAGGCGGCGTCGACCCCTGCAGACACCAGCATCAGACCACGGCCCCTAGCTTGAAGATGGGCAGGTACATGGCCACGACGATACCGCCGATCACGGTACCCAGGATCACGATGATGATGGGTTCCATCAAGCTGGAAATACCGGCCACCATATCGTCGACTTCGGCCTCGTAGAAGTCCGCCGCCTTGCCCAGCATGTGATCGATCGAGCCGGATTCCTCGCCAATCGCACACATCTGCAGCACCATGGAGGGGAACAGGTTGACGTTGGTCATGGCAACGGTCAAGGCGGTACCGGTGGACACTTCGTGCTGGATCTTGACAGTCGCGCGTTCGAACACCGAGTTGCCCGACGCTCCGCCGACCGAGTCGAGCGCTTCGACCAGCGGTACGCCAGCAGCGAACATGGTCGAAAGGGTGCGGGTCCAGCGCGCGATACAGGATTTCTCAACCAGGACGCCAAAAACCGGCAACTTGAGCAGCACCCGGTCCATGAAATTTTGCACCTTCTCGTTGCGCCTCCAGGCCTGCATGAAGAAGTACACGCCACCCCCGATCCCGCCGAAGATCAGGTACCAGTAGGAGATGAAGAATTCGCTGATCGCGATCACCACCAGAGTCGGGACCGGTAGGTCTCCGCCGAAATTGGCGAACACTTCCTTGAAGGCCGGGATCACGAAGATCATGATGACCGAGACCACGACGAATGCAACGATCAGCACGGTGATGGGGTACATCAGTGCCGACTTGATCTTGGACTTGATCGCCTCGGTCTTCTCCATGTAGACAGCCAGCCGATCCAGCAATTGGTCCAGGATGCCGGCCGATTCGCCGGCCTCGACCAGATTGCAGTAAAGGTTGTCGAAGTACAACGGAAACTTGCGAAACGCGACGCTGAGGGAGGTTCCGGTTTCGACGTCGGTACGGATGTCACTGAGCAACTTGGTGACCCGGGGGTTGGGATTGCCACGCCCGACGATGTCGAAGGCCTGCAGCAATGGCACGCCTGCCTTCATCATGGTTGCCAGTTGCCGGGTGAAGATGGCCATGTCCTTGGGCTTGATTGACGACCCGCCACCCATTCGGCGCTTCTTGATCTTTGTCGGTGTCACGCCCTGGCGCCGCAGCGTGGCTTGCACCTGGTTGACACCTACGGCCCGGGTCTCGCCGCGGACCTGCTTGCCATTGCGATCCTTGCCCGCCCACTCGAAGACCGTCTCTTTTATGCCCTTGGGCTTCGCAGTTGCCATATGGTCTCAGAGCCCCATTTTCTATTCGTTGGTCACGGCGAGCACTTCTTCCAGCGAGGTCAGCCCTCGCTTGACCTTGAGCAGGCCGGAACGCCGAAGTGATTCGACGCCGTCCTTCGCTGCCTGTTCGGCAATATCCAGCGCGCTGCCATCGCGCAGGATGATGCGCTGAATCTCCTCGGATATCGGCATCACCTGGTAGATACCCACGCGTCCCTTGTAGCCGCCGTTGCATGAGGAACAGCCTACCGGTCGGTAGGTGGTCCAGCTGCTATCGATCTCGTTGGGCTTGAAGCCGGCATCGAGCAACGCCTTCTCGGGTATGTCGACAACTGCCTTGCAATTGGCGCACAGTCGCCGCGCCAGCCGTTGAGCGGTGATTAGGATGACGCTGGAGGCAATGTTGAAGGGCGCGATACCCATGTTGCGCATGCGCGTCAGTGTGGTGGGCGCATCGTTGGTGTGCAGCGTCGACAGCACCAGGTGTCCGGTCTGCGCCGCCTTGATGGCGATGTCGGCCGTTTCGAGGTCGCGAATCTCGCCCACCATGATGATGTCTGGATCCTGGCGCAGAAAGGACTTCAACGCAGCCGCGAAGGTCAGCCCGGCCTTGTCGTTGACGTTAACCTGGTTGACGCCGGGAAGATTGATCTCGGACGGATCTTCGGCCGTGGCGATATTCACGCCCGGCTTGTTCAGCAGGTTCAGGCAGGTATACAGCGATACGGTCTTGCCCGAGCCGGTCGGTCCGGTGACGAGAATCATGCCGTACGGCCTGCTGATCGCCTCAAGCAGGCGGCGCTTTTCTTCGGGTTCGTATCCCAGCGCGTCCACACCCAGCTTGGCGCTGCTGGGGTCGAGGATACGAATGACGATCTTCTCGCCGAACAGCGTCGGCAAGGTGCTGACCCGGAAATCGATGACCTTGTTGGGCCCGATCTTGAGCTTCATCTTGCCGTCTTGCGGAACACGCTTCTCGGAGATGTCCATCTTCGAGATCACCTTGATACGCGACGCGAGTTTGTCCTTGATGGCGATGGGCGGTGACGCAATTTCCCGCAACTCGCCGTCGATCCTGAACCGGACACGGTAGGTGTGCTCATACGGTTCGAAGTGCAAGTCCGACGCCCGCATGCTGAACGCATCGAGCAGCATCTTGTGCAGGAACTTGACGACTGGCGCATCGTCGACTTCGGAGACCGTCGCCTGTTCGTTGTCGTCCGTGGCATTCGCCGCGGCTTCGTCGAACTCAAACTCGCCACCGATGATTTCTTCCATCGTTTCGGTAGTGGTGGCCGCGTGTTCATCGACGAGTTTGAGTACTTTGTCGTATTCGGCGATGACCCAGTCGACACCTAACTGGGTCGCGAACTTGATTTTTTCCACCGCCTCCGGGTCCGACGGGTCCGCCGTGGCAACCGTGAGCCGGTTGTTGCGTTTGCTCAGGACCACCACGCGGTAAGCCTGACAGATCTTCGGATCCAACAGACCTTTGGGCAGGCGTTGAGGGTCGATCGCGTCGAGGTCGATCAGCGGCGCGGCGTACGCCGATGACATCGTGTGTGCCAGGTCAGACGCGGAGACCGCGCCAGAGCCCGTCAGCTCCGCGATGAAACTGGTGCGGCCGGAGGACGCCTTGCGGTAGATTTCTTCGGCGGACTTCTGTCCAAGCTTGCCCGCCAGTATCAATGCGCGGCCCAGACCTGGAAGGGCTACAGGTGAAGAATCTCGGCTGGCGGTATCGACTGCTGACATGGACTGAAAATGTACTACGGCGCGAGGCAAACGCCTAATCATCCCCGATTGCCTGAACGATGTAAATCGAAAGCAGGCCCACGCCACCCCATTGCGGACTGTTTGACGACACCGTTGATGCTGGTCGGGGTGAGAGGATTCGAACCTCCGGCCTCTACGTCCCGAA
>JBBRVD010000065.1:0-18549 GCA_038247175.1 Burkholderiales bacterium
CGTCGTCGTGTGGCGCCTTCTTTGGGGTATTGCTCCACGTGCCCCCGGGCTTCTTTTTCCGCCGGTTTGATTTTTTCCCCGGGGCCGCGGCGGGCGCCCACCTTAAAAAACCTGCCCCCCGACGGCGCCCATGTGCTGGACATCGGTGGCGAATCGAGTCGCCCGGGCGCTGTCGCATTGTCACTGGACGAGGAGTTGCAGCGAATCGTGCCCGTTGTGCGTGGCGCTGTCACGATGGGCGTTCCGGTATCCGTTGACACCTACAAGCCGCAGGTCATGCTGGCCGTGCTCGACCTTGGGGCCGACATCATCAACGATATCTGGGCGCTGCGCCAGCCGGGCGCGGCCGACGCGGTCGCGGGCCATCCGGCCTGCGGCGTATGCCTGATGCACATGCACCGCGAGCCAATGACCATGCAGGTCGAGCCGATGCAGGGCGACGCGGTTGCACAGGTGCTGGATTTCCTCACGGCCACCGCATCGGGCCTGCGTGCGCGCGGCGTGGTCCGCGAACGTATCGTGATTGACCCGGGCATCGGTTTTGGCAAGACGGTGGAGCAAAATTTCAGCCTGCTGGCGAGACAGCGCGACCTGTTGGCGGCAGGCTATCCGGTGCTGGCTGGATGGTCGCGCAAGTCGTCGCTGGCGGGTGCCACCAGCCGCTCTCTCGCCGACCTGGCCACGCTCGATGTGCACGCCCGCATGGTGCCCAGT
The DNA here is from genome assembly GCA_038247175.1 of Burkholderiales bacterium. Taxonomy (GTDB): domain Bacteria; phylum Pseudomonadota; class Gammaproteobacteria; order Burkholderiales; family Burkholderiaceae_C; genus CAISIP01. The sequence continues at coordinate 715 of JBBRVD010000065.1, forward strand.
GTTGCGGCAGCCTTGCTGGCGGTCGAGCGTGGGGCGCGTATCGTGCGGGTGCACGACGTGCGCGAGACTGCGCAGGCGCTGGCCGTTCTGAATGCCATTGCGTGACAATGGCGATCACAACAGCACTCAAGGGGAAGAAGAGGAATGTCGCGACACTATTTCGGGACGGATGGCATTCGCGGCACCGTTGGCCGGCCACCGATTACGCCGGACTTCGTATTGCGCCTGGCGCATGCGGTCGGCCGCGTGCTCAAACGCTCGGACGAGCGCCCCGTGGTCCTGATCGGCAAGGACACACGGATCTCGGGTTACATGCTCGAGAGCGCACTGGAGAGCGGCTTCAACTCCGCCGGTGTCGATGTGGTCCTGCTCGGGCCGCTGCCCACGCCCGGCGTGGCCTATCTCACGCGGGCACAACGCGCATCGCTGGGGGTGGTCATCAGCGCCAGCCACAATCCGTTTCCCGATAACGGTATCAAGTTCTTCAACGCGCAGGGGGCCAAGCTGCCAGATGCGTGGGAGGAAGCGGTCGAGTCCGCGCTGGCAGAAGACCCGGTCTGGGTCGATTCGGCAGCGCTGGGCAAGACACGGCGACTGGAGGATGCCGCTGGCCGCTACATCGAGTTCTGCAAGAGCACGTTCGCGCCGGAGCTGACCTTGCGCGGACTGAAGATCGTCGTCGACGCAGCGCACGGTGCGGCCTACCAGATTGCGCCGATGGTGTTCCACGAACTCGGAGCCGAGGTATTTTCGATCGGGTGTGCACCTGACGGCCTGAACATCAACCACGAGGTGGGCGCCACCCATCCCGAAGCGGTCGTGGAGGCGGTGCGCCAACACAAGGCAGACTTCGGTGTCGCGCTCGATGGCGACGCCGATCGGTTGCAACTGGTCGACGCGCATGGCCGATTGTTCAATGGCGACGAACTGCTCTACCTGATGGCCGACGACCGGCTTGGACGCGATGAGCATGTGCCAGGCGTGGTCGGCACCCTGATGACCAATATGGCTGTCGAGGTTGCGCTCAAGGCGCGTGGCGTGCATTTCGTGCGCGCCAAGGTGGGCGATCGCTATGTGCTCGAAGAGTTGCAGAAACACCGGTGGACGCTCGGCGGCGAGGGCTCCGGCCATCTGCTGGCCCTGGACAAGCACACCACTGGCGACGGACTGATCTCTGCGCTGCAGATTCTGCAGGCCTGCGTCCGTAGCGGGCAAGGGCCAGCCCAGTTGCTGGCTGGTCTGACCCTGTTCCCGCAGGTGCTGATCAACGTGCAACTGCGGCCCGGCCAGGACTGGAAATCGAACACCCGGTTGACCGATGAGACCCGCCATGTCAGCGAGGAGTTGGGCGATACCGGGCGGGTGCTGATCAGGGCCAGCGGCACCGAGCCTTTGCTGCGGGTGATGGTCGAGGCACGCGATGCGGTCCGTGCGCAGGCGTGCGCCGAACGGCTGGCGCTGGCGGTCAGCGCATGACGGTCGAGCCCCGGCACGGCGAGGGCGTAGCGTTGTCGATCGTGCGCGCGGATTACGCCAATCCGGTTCACGCCGGCGCAGTCGTTGCCATGCTCGACGCCTATGCGCAGGACCTGGCGGGAGGTGGCAAAGCATTGAGCCGTTATGCGTGCGAGCACCTGGTCGCTGCGCTGGCGGCACGACCGGCTGCCTACAGCGTACTGGCTTTCGACGGTTTGCAAGCCGTGGGCCTGGTCAACTGCATCGAAGGCTTTTCGACTTTCGCCTGCCAGCCCCTGGTCAACGTCCACGATGTGGCAGTCGCGGCGAGCCATCGAGGCCGGCGCGTGGGCGAGCAGATGCTGGCCCTGGCAGAGCAGATCGCGCGCGCGCGCGGGGCCTGCAAGATGACACTCGAGGTGTTGTCCGGCAACCGCAGCGCGAACGCGTTGTACTCCCGCATCGGATATCGGTCGTATCAGCTCGACCCGGCTCTGGGTGCCGCGCAGTTCCTGCAGAAGTGGCTGGCGTGATCCGCGCGGGCCACGCGCTCCCAGGCCTCTCGCGCTTCAGACGGGGGCGATCTTAAACGGTTGGAGCGATCCGTGCTCCACTGAGTTGTTCCTGGGCCGTGACCAGGGCTGGCACGAACTTGGCGCCATGACCCAGCGCGGATGCGATCGCCAGGCTTTGGTGAACCGCCTGCCCAACTGGCGCCGGCACGAGCACCATCTCGGCGAGGTGTCCGTAGTAACGGACATCCTTGCGCGCGTTGTCGAGCTCGAACGTCAGCCCGCTGAAATCGCCGTCCAGTGTCTTGGCCATGGCCTGGAACAGCCCTGAATTGACGCCACCGGCAGATATCACCCGGACCAGCTGGCGCAGGTCCACGCCGGCCTTGGCGCCGACCGCGAAGGCCTCTGCGCTGGCGGTGCAGATAGCCTGCGCGACAAAATTGTTCAGCAGCTTGATGGTGTGGCCGGCGCCCGGGCCGCCGACATGGAAGATGTTTTCGCAATAGGCCTTGAACACCGGTTCGATCCGGACATAGACCTCCGGTGTGGCACCCACCATGGTGTTGAGTTTGCCGAGTTCGGCCTCCGGCGCGGAACGCGCCAGCGGTGCATCGACCAGCGTGACGCCGCGCGCCGCGCACTGCGCGCCCAGGCGTTGTGTCGACTCAGGCTCGCTGGTCGAGGTGTCGATGATGACCATGCCGGCCTTGGCAGTGGCCAGCAGGCCGTGTTCTCCGAGCAGGCATTCCTCGACCTGTGGTGTGCCGGTGACGCACAGCATGACAATGTCGCAGTCGCCCAGTGCGTCCGGCGCCCTGGCCTCCTGCGCGCCGTTGGCCAGCAGGTCACCGACGCGCTCGCGGTTGTGGTGCACGGTGAGAGTCAGCTTGAACCCCTTGGCCAGCAGGTTCTTGGCAATGCCGTGGCCCATGAGGCCGGATGCGCCGATGAATCCGATATGTTGCATGTGTGGGTTCCAACAGTAAGTTCAATGTGAAATGGCGGGCTTGGAGGCGATTGTGCCCTGATTGTGCGGCGAGCCCGAACGGGTGCCAAGCCGCAGGTTGGGTTGGTTCACCGGCCTGTGTCATGCCGGACTTTGCCATGACCGGGGGCTTCCCCTATCATCTGAGCGCGTATCCCGTCCCGTAAGGCCAACACCGGGGACAAGGCCGAGGCTTGACCCATGACCGACAGCAGTGTCAGACAGCGACTTGCAGCCATCCTGGCGGCGGATGCGACGGGTTACTCGCGTCTGATGCAGATCGACGAGCAGTCCACAATGCGCACCCTGGATGGTGCGCGATCGGTGTTCAGGACCGAGATCGAGGGCCATCGTGGCCGTGTCATGAACATGGTCGGCGATGCGGTGTACGCGGTGTTCGATACGGCCACCGGCGCCGTCGAGGCTGCACATGCCATCCAGACCACGCTCAACGGGCAGGCCCGTGCCTTGCCGCAGGATCAGCAGATGCGGTTTCGCATCGGCGTACACCTCGGTGACGTGCTGGAGAAGCCGGACGGAACGGTTTTCGGTGACGGCGTGAACATCGCCTCGCGGCTCGAGACCCTGGCCGAGCCCGGGGGCATCACAGTGTCGGACGTGGTGCAGGGCGCGGTGCGGGGCAAGGTCGGCCTGCGCTTCGAGGACCAGGGCGAACAGCGGGTCAAGAACATTGCGCATCCGGTACGCGCCTATCGCTGGGTCCGGGATGAGCGCGAGGCCCTGGACAGCGTGCTCGACCATGCGGCCGCCGCCGCGCTGGACAAACCGTCGATTGCGGTACTGGCGTTCCAGAATCTCAGCAGCGACCCGGACCAGGCCTATTTCGCCGACGGCATCGCCGAGGACCTGTTGACGGCGCTGTCGCGCTACCGCTGGCTGATGGTGATAGCGCGCAATTCTTCCTTCTCGTACAAGGGGCGTTCTCCGGATGTGCGCCAGATCGGGCGAGAACTGGGTGTGCGCCATGTCGTCGACGGCAGTGTGCGCCGCAGCGGCTCGCGCGTCCGGATCTCGGCTCAGCTGATCGATGCGACCAGTGGCAACCACGTATGGGCCGAACGTTTCGATCGCGATTTGGCCGATGTGCTGCAACTGCAGGACGACATTGCCCTGATCATCGCCGGCGCCATCGCGCCGCATTTGTCCAAGGCGGAGCAGGAGCGCGCGCGCCGCAAGCCGGTCGACAACCTGGGCGCATGGGACCTGTACCAGCGCGGTCTTTGGCACTACTGGCAATACAGCAAGGAGTCCAGCGCGCAGGCGCAGCATCTGTTTACCGAGGCGATTGCGATGGATCCGCAGTTCGCCGCCGCCCACGGATTTCTGGCTTACAGCCATTTCACCGGTTCGCACCTCGGCTTCGAAGAGCCGCACCAGGCTGTTTCGCTGGCGCGCGACGGCGCTTTGCGCGCCCTGGCCATCGACGAGAAGGATCCGGTTGCGCACCTGGTGCTCGGACGGGTGCTGGCCGCGCAAGGCGACTATCCGTCGGCCACGACCGAGCTGTCGATCGCCGTATCGCTCAATCCCAGCTACTCGCTGGCACATTACGTGCTCGCCTCGGTCTCGTTCCTGAGCGGTCAGCATGCCCTGGCGATCGCGGGCTTCGAGACTGCAGCTCGGTTGAGTCCGATCGGCCCGCTGATCTGGGGCATCCAGACCATGCATGCGACAACACTGGCCGCGCTCGGCAACTTCGAGGCCGCCGAACCGCTGGCCAAGGCGGCGACCCGGCACCAGACAGCGACGTTCTGGGTCTACGCCAACTGGGCCTCGATCCTCGGTAACCTGGGCCGGCAGGACGAGGCCGCGCTGGCATTGGCGCGCTTGAGCGCGCTGCAGCCCGACTTTTCGGAGGCGTTCTACGACCGCCTGTTCGTGCGTACCGATCCTGCGGTGCGCCAGCGGTATTTCGAGGGGCTTTACCGTGCAGGCTGGCCGCGGCCTGCAACCCTTTTGAGCGGATGACCGGACGGCGCCAGCGCGGATAATGGCCAGCATGGCCAGCATGGCCGGATGGTTGCCGGTTTCGGCATGTTGTTGTGCGCAACCGCTACCGGCATCTTGCACGACGGCTCATCATGGCGTCGCCAACCCGAAGGAGAGCCCCGCTTGTCCGCAGTTTCCCTCACCATGTTGTCCTCCATGGCGACCCGGCCGTTATTGACCGATCTGATGGCCGAATTGGGCGGCCGCACGCCTTGTGCGGTGCAGCTCGAGAGCGCCGGTGGTGTCGATGTGGCGCGTCGCGTGCAGGATGGCGAAGCAGTCGACCTGGTCGTGCTCGCCGCGGGCGCGATCGAGCAGCTCATCGACAGCGGTCGGCTGCTGGCTGGCAGCCGGGTCGATGTGGTGCGATCGGGCATGGGCATTGCCGTGCAAACGGGCCATCGCCGGCCCGATATCGGCTCCGAGGCAGCCGTGCGCGCGGCGGTGCTTGGAGCCGCCACCATTGGCTATTCAACCGGACCCAGTGGAAAGTACCTGGTGTCGTTGTTCGAGCGTTGGGGCATCGCGCAGCAGATCGCCAAGCGCATCGTGCAGGCTGCGCCGGGCGTGCCGGTTGCGTCGATGGTGGCCCGGGGCGATGTCGAGCTCGGTTTCCAGCAGCTGAGCGAATTGCTGGGAGTGCCGGGTATCGCGGTGCTGGGCCCATTGCCGCCGGAGATCCAGCACATCACGGTATTCGCGGCTGCGGTCTCGGCGACCTGCACCCGACCCGACGCCGCGCGTGCCTTGCTCGATTTACTGGCGGGGCCGCAAGCGCTGGTCAGCAAACGCCGCCATGGCATGGAGCCGGCTTGATCCGCGGACATCGCCGTGCCGGAACCTGCGCCGCGGTCGGCGGCGGCCGATCTGCTCGGCGTGGGACCGTTCATGACTGAATCCGAGGCGCTGGATGTGGTTGCCGTGCGCGTGATCGAGAGCGCGGACCATGAGCGGACGGTGTGGACGGACGCCGATCGCGCCTGGGCCAGTCACGAGGCCGCGGCCGCGGTCGGTGAGTCCGCTGCGCCCGGGTTGTTCCTGGCACACCGGGCCGGGCTGGCGCTCAGGCGTCTGAACAACCGCCTGGCTCCGTTGCGCAAGGGCATCGATGCGCTGGCCTGGCGCCCCTGGCTGGGCGTCGCCGTCGTGGTTGCCGCCTTCCTCGCCGGCCTGCTGGCCGACCGGCTGGGTAACGCCCAGCGCATCAATGTGCTGGCGCCGCCCGTGCTGCTGTTGCTGGCCTGGAACCTGCTGGTCTACCTGTTCCTGCCGACGTCGCCGTTGTGGAACCGCATGGCGCGTCGCACCGCCAACCCCTTGCGCTCGCTGGTGGCCTTTCTGGGTACGGCGGGTTGGCTTGCCGCGCGCAAGACGGGGCAGGGCGCGCCGGTGGGGCGCTGGCTTGGCGCGGTGACATCTGACTGGGGGCGATTGGCCGCGCCGCTGTACCGGGCGCGTGCCGCACGCATCCTGCATCTGGCGGCGGCCGCGCTGGCGTCGGGCATCGTTGCGGGCCTCTATCTGCGTGGCCTCGCGTTCGAATACCGCGCGACCTGGGAGAGTACCTTTCTCGGGCCCGAGACCGTGCGCGCGTTGCTGGCAACCGTGCTGGCGCCAGGGGCCTGGCTCGGTGGCATGTCCGTCCCGGACCTGGCCCGCGTCGAGGCCATGCGCACGCCCGGTTCGGAGAACGCCGGCGCCTGGCTGCATCTGATGGCGTTGACCTTGCTCATGCTGGTGGTGCTGCCGCGCCTGCTGCTGGCGGCGCTGGCCGCCTGGCGCGAGGGCCGTCTGGTGCGCGACCTGCCGCTGCAACTCGAGCAGCCGTACTTCCAGCGCCTGTTGCGCGGCTTTCACGTCGATCCGAGCCCGGTTCTGGTGCTGCCGTACGGATACACGCCGTCGCAGCCGGCGGTCGCGGGCCTGGAGATTTTGCTGGCGCGCCTGGTCGGCGGCGCGGCCACGGTCCATTTGGCGCCTCCCGTCGCCTATGGGGACGACGACGATCCGTCTTTGGCGCGACTCACCGATGCACCGGGGCCGCTGGTCCTTGTTTTCAATCTGGCCGCGACACCCGAGCGAGAAACCCACGGCGCCTTCGCGCTGGCGGCGAAGGCCAGGGCATCGGCCGCCCAGCCGTTGCTGGTGGTGGTGGACGAGACCAGCTTCAAGTCCCGCACCAGCGACGAGCCGCAGCGCCTGGAGCAGCGTCGCGACGCCTGGCGCGACTTGCTGCAGCCCGCCGGCATCGAGCCAGCATTCGTCGATCTCGTGGCCCCGGAGCTGGCGGCCGATGCCGCCATGGACGCGGCGCTCTGGGTGCCGAGCCGATGACTGCCGGCGCCACCATCTCCCTGTCGCTGATCTCGCACACCAATGCCGGCAAGACGACACTCGCGCGTACTTTGCTGTCGCAATCCGTTGGCGAGGTGCGCGACGCGGCGCACGTGACAGTGGCCTCCACCGCCTATCCGCTGATCGACACGGCGCAGGGCGACCAGCTGACGCTGTGGGATACGCCGGGCTTCGGCGACAGTGTCCGGCTGGTCAGGCGCCTGCGTCAGCACGGCAATCCGATCGGCTGGTTCATGTCCCAGGTCTGGGACCGCTTCAGCGATCAAGCCTTCTGGCTCAACCAGCTCGCGGTACGCAATACCCGCGAGCAGGCCGACGTGGTGCTGTACCTGGTCAATGCGACCGAGGAGCCGGGTGACGCCGGCTACCTGGGGCCGGAGTTGTCGGTGCTCGAATGGATCGGAAAGCCGGTCATCGTATTGTTGAATCAGACCGGCGCGCGCCGTCCACGGGAGGAAGAGGCGCTTGACGAAGACCGCTGGCGCAGCGCGCTGAAACAATGGCCGCAAGTCCGGGCGGTGCTGAGCCTGGATGCCTTCGCCCGTTGCTGGGTCCAGGAGTTTGGGCTGTTCGACAGCATCGACGCGGTGCTGGGGCCAGCCCAGCGCGGTGCCTTTGCGCGTTTGTCGTTGGCCTGGCGCGAGCGACGCATGGCGCAGTTCGCTCAGTCCATGCGGGCGCTGGTCAGGCCACTGGCGCAGGCCGCGGGCGACCGGGAGGCGATGCCACCGACCAGCATGCGCGAAAAGGCGATGCGCCTTACCGGCCTGGCCCGTGGCAGGGAAGCCGGCGCGCAGGCACGTGCGATGGCTGCCATGGCGGCCCGACTGGAGGCAGGGCTGCAAGAGAGCCTGCAGCAGCTGATTGCCATCCACGGGCTCGAGGGCAAGGCGGCCAATGAGGTGGTCGAGCAAGTGGCACGGGACGTGCAAGTCCAGGCGCCCGTCGATGAAAGCAAGGCAGCGCTGGTCGGCGGTGCGATGTCCGGTGCCTTGAGCGGCGTGGCCGCGGATCTGGCCATGGGAGGCTTGTCGTTTGGAGCCGGCATGTTGACCGGTGCGGTGCTGGGCGCGTTCGGCGGTGCCGGGCTGGCGCGCGGGTTCAACACCCTGCGCCATCAGTCGCAGACCGTGATCCAATGGGACCCGGCCTTCCTGCAGCAGCAGGTCAACGGCGCCTTGTTGCGTTACCTGGCGGTGGCCCATTACGGGCGCGGGCGCGGTGAATGGCAGCAACGCATCTACCCGGAGTTCTGGCACACCCTGGCGGTCAAGACCGTGGCCGACCATGTGCATGCGCTGGACCATGCCTGGGAGTCGCGCCATGGCCCGCCCGAGGCACTCAACGATGCCCTGACACAGGTGCTGGACGACATGGCGCGCGCGGCGCTCGATGCGCTCTATCCCGGCGCACTCAGGCTCACGGATGCGTCACCTGATTGACATATCAGCGTCATAGCATACGGTTTTGAATGGATGTTCTGGCCGGTCCTCGGTCCGCTGGCGCGCCGGTGCCGTGAGGGGCGAACAATGCGGAACAAGGAACGGTTGAGTGCGGCTTGGACGGCACGGATGCAGCAGCATCCGTCCACGCATTGGTCGCGCAAAGTGCGCGAAGGCAAGGGTCCATTGGCCGAGCTGCTGCGCTGCGGTGGCTTGCGTCCGGTCTACCAGCCGATCGCGTCGCTCGCCAGTGGCGCCGTGTTTGCCCACGAGGCATTGATTCGGGGACCGGTGTCGTCCCCGATGCATACGCCGGCCGCCCTGCTCAAGGCCGCCGCGCGCGAGAACCTCGATTTCGTCTTCGAGACTGAATGCGCCATACTGGCGGTGCAGGAAATGGGTGCAATCGGCGATCCGGGTCGGCTGTTCGTCAATCTCAGCGCCGATGCCCTGGTTCGGTTGTTGCGCGTTGGCGGGCGCGACGCGCTGGTCGACATGGTCGGCGGCCTGGGCCTGCTGCCACGCATGCTGGTGTTCGAGATCACGGAACACACCCGGGTTGTCGACATGGACAAACTTGCACGGGCGGTGGAAACCACGCGCACCGCGGGTGTCTCTCTGGCGCTGGACGATTTTGGCGATGGCCGATCCAGCTTGCGCCTGTGGTCCCAGATCAAGCCCGAGTTCGTCAAGATCGACAAATACTTCAGCAGCGACATCAGCCGGCACGCGGACAAACTCAAGACCATCCAGGCCTTGCAGCAGATTGCCAGCATCTTCCACACCGAGTTGATTGCCGAGGGCATCGAAACCCAGGACGACCTGCGTGTCTTGCGCGACCTTGGCATTGCGTACGGACAGGGTTATCTGCTGGGGCGTCCCGAGTCGCAGACTCGGGAGCGCATCGCCAACGAGGCGTTCGAGATCCTGCTGGACCGCCGGGTATCGATTTTTCCGGAGTTGGTGCGTACCGCCCAGCGCGGTCACCTGCACTCCATACCATTACTGGCTGCCCCGGTTGCCAGGATTGGAACCACGAACGACGAACTCGCGAAGATCTTCCTGCGCGAGGAGGGCCTGCATGCGATAGCCGTCGTGGACGCGGGGCGGCCTATCGCCATCATCAACCGCTCGTTGTTCATGAACGAGTACAGCAAGCTGTATTACCGCGAGGTGTGGGGCCGTAAATCCTGCTTTGTGCATGCGAACCGGCAGCCTCGGCTGATCGAACGCGACCACAAGGTGGACGAGCTGATCGGCATCCTGACCTCGGACGACCAGCGCTATCTGTCCGACGGATTCATCGTGACCGAGAACGGGCGCTATGCCGGGCTGGCGACAGCAGATCTGTTGGTACGCTCTGTCACGGAGACGCGCATCGAGGCCGCGCGCCACGCCAATCCGCTGACCTTTTTGCCCGGCAACGTTCCCATCAGCCAGCATATCGAACGGCTACTGGCGAGTGGCGGCTCATTCGTCGCCTGTTATGCGGACCTGAACCATTTCAAGCCTTACAACGACCGGTACGGCTACTGGCGCGGAGACGAGATGATCCGTTTGCTCGCCGCCATCTTGCTGTCGCATTGCGACACGCAGCGCGACTTTCTCGGGCATGTGGGAGGCGACGACTTCATCATACTGTTCCAGAGCAACGATTGGCGAGAGCGCTGTGCGTGCATCATTGAGGAATTCGACGCGCGTGCCTTGCGGATGTTCGACGAGCCTTCACGCAGCCGCGGTGGAATCGACGCCGAGGATCGCCATGGCGTGATACGTTTTTTTCCGTGCACCAGTCTGTCAGTGGGAGCGGTGGTCATTCCTATCGGGGTCTTCCGGCGTGCCGAAGATGTTGCCTCGCGTGCAGCCATGGCCAAGCACCATGCGAAGTCGGTACCCGGGGGGCTTTATGTGTTGCCGGAGCCGGATCGGTCCGATTCCGCGGACGTGGGAGCGGTCTAGTTTTCGGTCAGCGTCAAAGTCCACGACGTTTTCTGCCAGGCCAGCACCTCCTCGCGCAGCAGGTGGGCGGACTGCGGATAGGCGTCTGTCCAGCCCGTGCGGCTCGACAGCATGAAGCCGCGCTCCCGCGACGGATCGGGCGCCAGCACCAGGCCGCCGATGTCGGGCTCGCGGCGCGCGTGGCACAGAATGATCGCCAGCCGCAACGCCAGCAACTGCTGGACCAAAATGGCGTCGTCGAAGTCGACGTTGAGTTTTCGCAGCTTGCCACGGTGTCCGAGTACCAGCAGGCTCAGGCGATGCAGTTCGGCCAGCGCGAAGCCGGTGGCATCGGCGTTGTCCAGGATGTAGGCTCCGTGCTTGTGGTAGTCGCTGTGGGAAATATGGGCGCCGATCTCGTGCAATTGGGCTGCCCAGCGCAGTTTGCGTGTGTTGCGATCGCCTTCGTCGCGCGACAATTCCGGCAGATGTTCCATCAATTGGGCGAACAGGCGTGTCGCGGCCTTTTCGACGCGGGTGGCATGCGCAACGTCCACATCGAACTTGGTCATCAGGCGCTGCACCGAGGCGGTTCGAACATCGTCGTGGTTGGCCGCCGCGCCAAGCATGTCGCCGAGCAGGCCATGCCGCAGCCCGCCATCAGCGGTCACCATCTGGTCGATCTGCAGCAGATCGAAGATCGCGCGCAAGATGGCGACACCGCCGGCAAGAATATGGCGCCGGTCCTCCTTCATGCCGGGCAGTCGAAGCCGGTCCGCGTTTTGCGCCTCGAGCAGGCGCGACATCAGCCAGTCCAGCCCATCCTGGGTCACGCTACCGGCAGGCGCGCCGGAGGCGAGCAGAATGTCGCCGACGGCGCCGACCGTGCCAGCCGATCCGTACGCGACGTCCCACCTGTCGCAACCGTAGGCTTCCAGCGACTCGTCGAGCACCGCCTTTGCCGCGATCTCGGCGACCTGGAAGGCATTTCGGGAGAATTGCCCATCCGGAAAATAGCGTGTCGACCAGGCGATGCTGCCGACCCGGTAGGACTCCATGCGCATCGGCTTATTGCCCTTGCCCACGATCAGTTCGGTGGAGCGTCCGCCGATATCCACCACCAGACGCCGCTCGGCGGAGCGCGGCAACATGTTGGAGACGCCCTGGTAGATCAGCCGGGCTTCCTCGCGCCCGGAGATCACGTCGATCGGAAAACCAAGGATCTGGTTGGCACGCTCCAGAAAAGCGTCACGGTTGCGTGCTTCGCGCAGGGTCTGCGTTGCGACTGCCCGTACCTGCGCACGGTTGAATCCGGACAGCCGCTCGCCGAAACGTGCCAGGCAGTCCCAGCCGCGCTGCATGGCCGGTACGCTCAGATTGCGATCGGCATCCATTCCAGCACCCTGGCGGATGGACTCCTTGAGATACTCGGTGCGCTCGAAATGTCCGTGGTCCAGACGCACGATCTCGAGCCGAAAACTGTTGGAGCCGAGATCGACCGCCGCCAGGAGTGTTCCGTTTTGCATGGGCTTGCGGGTGCTTTTATCAGCACCAGCATACCATCCGGTCGTGGCGTCCAAAGGCACGAACGGGCGCGAACCCATCAGTAAACGTCAGGCACCAGCAGCTCTGCTGGAATCGGTCTGCGAACATAATCGTCGTGCCGGATGCGAGGCGGCAATTCAACTGGCGCGTGCTCGATTTCGGCGTACGGCAGCAGCCCGAGCAGATGGTGAATGCAGTTGAGCCGGGCCTTTTTCTTGTCGACCGCCTGTACGACCCACCACGGCGCCTCCGGGATATGCGTGCGTTCCATCATGATTTCCTTGGCGCGGGTGTACTCTTCCCAGCGCCGGCGCGACTCCAGATCCATCGGGCTGAGTTTCCACTGCTTGAGCGGATCGTGAATCCGGCCGAGGAAGCGCAGGTGCTGTTCCTCGTCCGAGATCGAAAACCAGTATTTGATGACCTGGATACCGGAGCGCACCAGCATGCGTTCGAATTCCGGCACGGTCCGGAAGAACTCTTCGTATTGCTCGTCGGTGCAAAAGCCCATGACCCGCTCGACCCCGGCGCGGTTGTACCAGCTGCGGTCGAACAGCACGATTTCTCCGGCCGCCGGCAGGTGCGCGACGTAGCGCTGGAAATACCACTGGGTTTGTTCGCGGTCGTTGGGCGCTGGCAGGGCTGCAACCCGACATACGCGGGGATTGAGGCGCTGGGTGATCCGCTTGATCACGCCGCCTTTGCCAGCGGCATCTCGGCCCTCGAACAGAATCACCACCTTATGGCCACTGTGCACGACCCAGTCCTGCAATTTGACGAGTTCTCCCTGCATCCTGAACAGCGCATGGAAATAGGCACGCCGCTGCTGCACCTGGTCGTTGCCGGTCTCGGCTCCCGTGGTTTGCGCAGCCTGGTCCAGGTTGCGGTCCTCCAGTTCCAGTTCGAGCTCTTCGTCGTAACCGTCAGCCAAATCGCGACGGATACGCTGCACCAGGTCGTCTTCTTCAAAACCCACCGTGATCTCCTCGACCGAGCCATTGCGGCTCCAGACCGTTGAACGATAGTCGCGCCCGATGACGATCCTGTGACAAATCCAGGACAGACCTCGTTGTCCCGCAGCGCGATGATCAGTGCCGGCGGCGGCCTGCGACGACGCCACGCAGGAAGGCCGCCAGGTCGGCCCGCGCCTCGATCCGTTCGACTACACCGATGGCCTGCTCGAGATCGCGGTCAGCTCCGATGCGGCTTTGCATCTCCACCGCTTCGGGGTACCACTTGCGCACCATGCGCTGCGGCAGCACCCCGCGCAATGCTTCGATGCTGTAACGTGTGCGTTTGGCCAGCAGCCGGACGTCGTGCAGCGACTGCGGATCGTGGGCCGCCTTGTTCGCGCGCTTGAGCCGCGCATGAATGCGCGTGGCGCGGTCGCTCGCCCAGCGCCGCAGCGACGGCGCGTCGCTGCTGGCGGAGTCCAGCCATGCCGGAGCAGCGTCGAGCCACCGCGTTGCCTGCAACAGGCACGCTCCCACGGTCGGAACCTCGAGTGCATACCGCACGGCTATGCGCTGCTCGACACCGGCCTGCACCAGCGACTGCATCATCGCGTCCCATGCCTGGGCACGACCGGCGCTGCCCGCGACAAAGGCGTTTTGCAGTGGCGGCAGGGTTTCGGTCCGGGCCACGTCGAGGTCGCGCTGGTCGCCGAGAAACGCGAGCAAAGGGCGCAGCGCCGCCCAGTCCGGTTGTTCGAGCGCCGGCAGCACTGACTTGAACAAGCGGCGTGCGCTGCGCAGGCGACGCCAGGCGACCCGAGCTTGGTGCACGACTTCGGGGTCATCCGATCCGATCACCGCATGCAGGTTGGCGGTGAACTGTCCGAACATCTCGCCGAGCACCAGCCGTGCAGTGTCCTGTAACGCTTTCCCCGACGCCAGGCGCGGCGGCGCCGCCTTCGTCGCTGCGTTGATCGTGTCGGCGGCCAGGGCATAACCGCGTTGCGCCTTGCTCATGGCCAGCGGCAACACCGCGACACTTCCCGCGATCTTCTGTGCAATGTCGAAAAGGGCCGATACCTGGCCGGACTTGAGTTCGAGTTCAAGCTCGCAGATCGGCGCGCTGCGTTCGCCACTGGTGACCGATCCGATGTCCAGTGCCACCTCGACCAGACCGCCGCCGCGGCTGCCGACCATCCAGATCGTGCGAGTGAACGTGGTAACGAAACACGGGCCCAGCGCATCGAATACGCTGCCATCGGGGTCGATACGCGCCCAGGCCTTGGCATCGAGTGCACCGGACTCCAGCGCGGGCCCATCGACCGGCGCTTCCCACTCGCCACGTCGGCTCAAGGCGGAAGAGCCTCGTGCGCCGGTCTTGAGTGTCTGCAGCCAGCGGGGCGCTCCGGTCGTTTCCACCCGGCGGATGCGCAGCGCCGCCTCGGCATGCCGCAGTTGCTGCTGCGGAGTGTCGAAGTAGGTGGTGTGCAGCAGTTGACGCTCGGGTTTACGCCGCTTGAGCACGGCGACCCTCGACAGGCGGCTGGCCAGGTCGGCGGGATCGTCGCACGGCAGCGCGAGCTTGAGTTCGGTCTCCTTGCCGGCGGTCAGGGCTGCGGAGTCGGTTTTCCGTGGCATGGCTGATTATGGACTGGGTGCCGACACGGTTGTTCATGGGCCCGGCGATTGCACCTGTGCAACACTCGACTTCTCACGGTGTGCCGGCATCGAAGCGGGCGTCCAGTCCGCATCGGGCAGCGCTTGCTGAAACTGCCCGGGTACTGACTTGGTGGCACAAGCCGCGCTGCGACGCGTCAAGGCCCCAACGACGGGCGCTGCGATTTCCGATTCCATACACCGGAGCGCACCAACGCACGCCGACGCTCCAACCGTGGCGGATCCGGCAGCACCTGGCGTTGCTCGACTTCGTCCTTCATGCGGCGCACCAGAGGGTCGTCGGTGCCGTATCGGTCCGCCAGATCCTGGTAGCCGCTGAGCAGTGTGGTCAATTGTTTATTCACGTTAACCCTTAGTGTTGGATCGGAAAATTCGATTCTCACCGATTTTCGGCCGATTTTGCGCCGACCCCTATTCGGCAAGCCCGGTCAGTCGCGTGCCTGCGTGAACGCGATCCAGCCGGCCAAAGCCGTGAAGGTAACCACGATGGCCACGATGATCCAGAATCCGTGCCCATGCTGCGCCAGCGGGACGCCGCCGACGTTCATGCCGAACAAGCCTGCGATGATGTTGATCGGCAACGCCAGCACGGTGACGATGGTCAGCAGGAACAGGCTGCGGTTGTTGGCCTCGGCAACCCGGCCGGCAATATCCTCCTGAAGCAACTTGATCCGTTCGACCAAAGCGGCCATGTCGCGCAAGGCGACATCGAACTCTTCTGTCGCCTGACGCAGGCCATCGAGATCGGCTTCGACGATCCACTGCGGCGGAAGGCGCAGCAGGCGGAACAGGGCGGCCGGTTCCGGTGCCAGCAGGCGCTGCAGGCGCACCAATACGCGCCGCAGCGATCCGAGATCGGCCCGTTTGCGTGCTACACGCCCAGCGAGCAACTTGTCCTCCAACTGATCCACCCGCGCCGTGGTCTCGCGCACGATCTGGACCAACACGTCGCCCTGTTCATGCATCAGGTGCACCAGCAAGTCGACGGACGATCCGAGTGTCGCTCCCCGCTTGACTGCGTCGCGCAGACGGTCGATGGAACGCAGCGGCTGCATCCGCGCGCTGACAACCAGCCGGGGGCCGACAGACAGCCACAGTGTGGCGACATCGGTGGGTTCGAACGAGAACTCGTAACAGACATCGTTGACGACGGCAATCAGCATGTCGTCGTCCATTTCGACCCGGGTCGAGCGCGAGCCCTCGCGCACAGCCTCGTGAAACACGTCCGACAATTGCAGGTGCTCGCGCATCCAGCGGGCGGTAGCGGCCTGGGCCAGATTGAAATGCAGCCAGATGAATGCCGTGCCGGTCGCTGGGTCCTGATCCGCGAGCCATTGCAGTGCCTGTCCTGTGTCCACCGGCACGCCCTTGCCATCGGGCCCGAACTGGAATCCGCACACCAGCCCGGTCGCGTCGGCGCCATAGCCGGGGGAGGAGAGCGGTGGCATGAGGCGGAACGGGGCTGTTGCTGGAGTCGGGTGCCTGTCGATTTGACGTCATTGAGATGAAGGTTTCGTGACCCTTGCCCCGATGGCCGGATTTCCCGCATCTGCCGTCTCTGTCATGGTTTCGTCACACAAGCTACTTAAAGTTGCCGCTGAGCAGATCAAGATCTGACACGCCAAATCCGATTCTTTCTACAAGGAAACTCCATGAAATACAGCCTCAATCATGCGCTGCTGTGCAGCGCAGCCTTCGCGTCAGCCTCATTCCTGTCCGTTGCGGGCGCACAGGACATCACGGGCGCGGGCGCCAGCTTCCCGGCTCCGCTTTATTCGAAGTGGGCCGCCGAATACAACAAGGCGACCGGCGTCAAAGTCAATTACCAGTCCATCGGCTCTGGCGCCGGCATCAAGCAGATCGACTCGAAGACGGTGGATTTTGGCGCCTCCGACATGCCGCAGACCGACGAGGTGCTCAAGAGCAAGGGTCAGTTCCAGTTTCCGACCGTCATTGGCGGTACCGTTCCGGTTGTCAACATCAAGGGCATCGCTCCCGGGCAGATGAGGCTCGACGGCCAGGTGCTGGGCGACATCTACCTGGGCAAGATCACCAAGTGGAACGATCCCGCGCTGATGGCGCTGAACCCGGGCCTGCCTCTGCCGGACGCCGCGATCGCGCCGGTGCGCCGCGCGGACGGTTCGGGCACGACTTTCAACTTCACCAACTATCTCAGCCGCGTGCATCCGGAGTGGAAGGCCAAGGTCGGTGAGGGCACGGCTGTGAACTGGCCGGTGGGCGCGGGTGGCAAAGGCAACGAAGGCGTTGCCGCTTTCGTCAACCGCCTGCCCAACTCGATCGGCTATGTCGAGTATTCGTATGTCAAGCAGAACAAGATGACCTACGCGCTGATGAAGAACCGTGACGGCGTCTTCGTGTCCCCGGACGATTCGTCGTTCAAGGCCGCCGCCGCCGGCGCGGACTGGAGCAAGACGTTCTACCAGCTGATCACCGACCAGCCGGGCAAGGATGCATGGCCGATCACGACCGCCACCTTCATCCTGATGCACCTCAAACAGGACAAACCGGCCAGCGCCACCGAAGTCTTCAAGTTCTTCACCTGGGCCTACAAGAACGGCGACCAGGCCGCATCCGATCTGGACTACGTGCCGATGCCTGATTCGGTCGTGAGCGCGGTCGAAAAGGTCTGGGGCCAGGTGACCGATGCGTCCGGCAAGCCGGTTGCGATGAAGTAAGCGCTTTTTACTCGCAACGCCATCGCCATTTTCGGGAGCAGGAGCTTGTCCAATACACTTTCACCGGCAGCATCGCCGATTCCGATCGGGGTCTTGTCCCCTCGACGTGCCAAGACAAGCTCTCCTCCTCCCATGAAAACTGCCCGATCCGGACCGATGGCGGACCGCATCTTTGGCTGGCTGGCCAAGGGTGCGGCCATCTTCACGCTCGCAATCCTGGTTGCGATCCTGGCCTCGCTGACCATGAGTGCCTGGCCGGCGATC
>JBBRVD010000066.1:0-17969 GCA_038247175.1 Burkholderiales bacterium
GTCGATGGTGCCGCGGCTGATCGCCTCGGGCACTTCCGTTACCGGCATGCCGATCGGCACGGCGCCGAGCGCCTTGACCGTTTCACCCTCCAGCGCGCCGGAGGCCCGGATCTTCTTGCCCTTTATGTCGGCGATGCTGTTGATCGGCGTCCGTGCATGGATGCTGTAGGGTGCGGTGCCAAACAGCGCGATCGGGTAGAAATCTTCGTACCCCTTGATTTTTCCGCTGGCAACAAGCCGCGTGAACACGAGTGTTGCCTCTTGCAGGCTCTGGAACACACCCGGCAACTCGAGCACCTCATTGTCCTGAAAACGCCCTGGCGTGTAGGACGCAATGATCCAGGCCATGTCGGCGACGCCATCGAGCACCATCTGGGCCTGCTGGAGCGGGCTGCGGCCCAGCGCTCCGTTGGGGAACAGTTCGATCACCACGGCGCCGTTGGTCTCCTTGTTGACCGCGTCGGCAAAGGGCTTGAAAACGGATTGATAGGTGATCTCCTTGTCCGGAGAAAAGATGGAGAACTTGAGTTTGATGGGCGCCGTCTGCGCGCCAGCGACGCTGGCGGCGCACAGTGCCGCACCCATGATCAAACTGCGAACCGTCTGAAAAACCTTCATGATTGACTCCTCGTTGTTGATGGACTGGTCGGCTGCCTTTTCGCCTGTCTGGATTGCGGGTTCCCTCAGTCGTCCGCAATCGTGTTCGTCAGCACGCCAATGCGATCGACCTCGATCTCCACCACGTCACCCGGTTTCATCCACAGCGGCGGCGTACGTTTGGCACCAACACCTCCGGGCGTGCCGCTGACGATCACGTCGCCTGGCGCCAATGTGGTGAAGGTGGAGATGTACTGGATCAGTGCAGGTATCTTGAAGATCATCTGCTCGGTCGTGGCCTGTTGCACCTGCCTGCCATTCAGGCGTCCGGTGAGGGTCATGCTGGTATTGGGCGGAATTTCGTCGGCCGTCACCATCCAGGGCCCAAAGGCGCCCGTTCGGTGGAAGTTCTTGCCGGCCGTCCACTGCACCGTGTGGCGCTGCCAGTCACGGATCGAGCCATCGTTGTAGCAGCTGTAGCCGGCCACGTAGTCCCATGCATCCTTTTCGGAGATCCGACGACCGGCTTTGCCGATAATCACTGCAATCTCTGCTTCGTAATCGAATTGCGTGCTTTCGCGGGGCCGCAGCATGGCCTGATCGGCGCCCACCTGCGAGTCGGCGAAACGCGCGAACAAGACCGGGTTTTCGGTCTTTTCCCGCCCGGTCTCGACGATGTGGTCCTCGTAGTTCAGGCCCACACAGAGGATCTTGTCGGGATTCGGTATCACCGGGAGCAACTGCACCTGCGCCAGTTGAAAGTCCGGCGCCGCGCCTGCCAATGCATTGCGGGCCTTTTCCAGATCGGCCGCACCCAGGATGGAGCGCAGATCGGGGTGGCTGCTGCCAAGGCGTCGCGCCAAATCCACGATGCCCGCGTCCGTCACCGCTCCGTAGCTTGCTTTTCCGACGTGAACATAACTTGCCAGTCTCATCGAGTTCTCCTTTGAAGCATCATCATGACGCGACCACTTGGCATGCCGAACGCGTGTGTACCGTGGCGGGCCAGGAATTCATTTGAAATTGCGCCAGCGGGCCAAATGCCGGCGCCCGGTGAAGAGGCTGCGCACGAGTGGGGGGGCCAGCGCGATGCGACTAGCCCAGCGGTTGGCTTGTGCCAAGGGCGTCTCCTTTTTCGTTGATTTTGCGCAACTTTATAGTTTTCCGAAATAATGTCAACATTCAAGATTTGTTGCAGTGCAGCGTTGACATTTCTACTTGATGACATAGAAAATTTCGTTAAGTGAGACTTTTCCAATGCCATATTCGACTGCACAGCGAGGTTCAAAAATGTCTCGGGTACCCACCATCAGCTTCAGCCATATCGGCATCTATGTCCGCGATCTCACCCGCATGGAATCGTTCTACACGCGGTTTCTGGGGTTCACCGTCACCGACCGAGGCGACCTGGATACCCCGCACGGAAAGGTCGGCCTGGTGTTCCTGAGTCGCGACCCCACCGAGCACCATCAACTCGTGCTCGCCAGCGGCCGGCCCGATGGCGGCGGCTTCAACACCGTGAACCAGATGTCGTTCCGGGTTGACAGCCTCGCGACTCTGCGCGGGCTATACATGCGCATGATCGAGGGTGAGATGCGCGACGAGATGAGCGAAGTGTCTCCTGCCTGCCACGGCAATGCGTTGTCAGTTTATGTACGCGACCCTGAGGGCAACCGCCTGGAGTTGTTCATCGACACGCCCTGGTACGTCGATCAGCCCATGCGCGTGCCGTTCGACTTCTCGCTTGATGACGCAGCGATCTGGGCCTGGGCCGAGCAGCATGCCAGTGCCTCGCCCGGATTTCGGCCCCGGGCCCACTGGGTGCGTGAAATGGAACTGAAGATGGGGCTTGTGTGAGCACCTTGCGTTCGACACTGGCCGTGCTGTCGTTGTTCTCGCCCGAGGAGCCGGTCTGGACTGCCGAGCGCATCATCGAGCGACTCGGCTTGACGCGACCCACCGGTTACCGGTATGTCCGCGACCTGGTCAGCGTGGGATTCCTGGTGCGCGTGGCCACGGGTTGTTACGCGCTGGGACCGCGCATCATTGCGCTCGACTACCAGATCCGGCAGAGTGATCCCCTGTTGAAGGCCGGCTTGCCAGTGATCCAGGGCCTGGTAGCCGCAAGTGGCTGCGAGATCAATCTGATCGGCCTGTATGGTCAAGAGATCGTCACGACCCACCAGCAGCACGGCGTGGAGCGCCTGTCTTTGTCCTTTGGGCGCGGACGGCCCATGCCGTTGTTTCGCGGTGCCGGCTCCAAGATCATTGTGGCCAATTTCGCCGGCGCAAAGCTCAAGCGCCTGTATGCAGCACATGCCGTCGAGGCGCGCCTTCATGGCATGGGATCCGACTGGGACAGTTTCAAACGCACCATGGCCGTCATCCGCCGTGCGGGGTATGCCCGCTCCGACGGCGAACTCGATGCCGATTTTGTCGGTATCGCCGCGCCCGTTTTCAACGCGGAGGGCGAAATACTGGGCAGCGTGATCGCCGCCTTGTCCCGCGCGCGGCTGGGAATCACCGATCTGGACCGTCTGATCGGGCTGATCACATCGGCGGGACGCCGCATCAGTGCGGACATCGAACTGATCGGGCAACCGCGCGCACGGAAGGAGAGCCCGAGCCAGGAGGGGGCCAGTGCGGCAATTGCGCCATGACGACGACTCAGACATCGGAGTTTGACGTCGCCATCGTTGGTTACGGTCCGACGGGCGCTGTCCTGGCCAAACTGTTGGGCCAGCGCGGCTGGCGTGTGGCGCTGGTCGACCGCGAGCCCGGTTTGCTGAACCTGCCGCGCGCCGTGCATTTCGATGGCGAAGTGATGCGTATCTTCCATGCGGCTGGCGTCGCAGACGTTTTGCTGCCTTTGGTGCGCCCCTCGCAAGGCATGCAGTATCTCGATGCGGCGGGTCGCCTGATGCTGGAGCGCAAAGCCGCTGGCGCAGCCGGGATCCATGGCTGGGCCAACAACTATCTTTTTCACCAGCCCGATCTGGAACGTGTGCTGCGCAGTGGCGTAGCCCGCCATGCCTGTGTGACCCCGTTTCTCAGCCACGAGGTGGAGTCTGTCGCACAGCAGAGCGATGGTGCCACCGTGATCGCCCGAGACCTGGTGCGTGGCACCGTGCGGCATCTGCAGGCGCGCTGGCTCGTGGGTTGCGACGGTGGGCGATCCATCGTGAGGGAGGCGCTGGGCAGCAAACTCGTCGACCTTGGACTGCACCAGTCTTGGCTGGTCGTGGATGTGGAGTTGCAGCGCGATGTCGAATTGCCCGTGGCCACGGTCCAGTACTGCGATCCGAGCCGGCCGATGACCTATGTCAACGTCGTGGGCCGCCGCCGCCGCTGGGAAATCATGCTCATGCCAGGCGACGACCCGCAAGCGATGATGCAACCCGACGCGTTGTGGACCACGCTGTCGCGCTGGATTCGCCCGGGCGACGCGACGCTGGTGCGTCATGCGATATACACCTTTCATGCGCTGATCGCCGACCGTTGGAGAGACCGTCGCTTGCTGCTTGCGGGCGACAGCGCCCATCAGACGCCCCCATTCCTGGGGCAGGGCATGTGTGCCGGTGTGCGCGATGCGTCAAACCTCGCGTGGAAACTCGATCTGGTGCTGCGCGGGGCTGACGCCAGCGTGTTGGACAGCTATTACAGCGAACGTGCCGCGCATGTGCTGGAGTACATCCGAACGGCCGTGCGCCTGGGAAGCATCATCCAGACAACCGATCCGCAAGTGGCCGCACAGCGGGACCGCCAATTTGTCGAAGCGGGGCCGCAGGAAATCGTCAATCTGGCGCCGCCGCTGGGGCCCGGCTTGCACCATGGCGAGGGTGCTGGCGGCACCTTGCCAGGCCAGTCGCAGCTTCAGGATGGCCGCTGGCTCGACGAGGCCCTGGGCAGCAACTTCGCCATCGTGTGCGACAACCGACGTGGTTCGGATGGTTTGCTCCCGCACGAACATGCACGGCTGGAGAACCTCGGTGTCGCCTGGCTGACCGATACTGCGCTGGCGCCTTGGCTGCAGCAGCTCGGCGCAGCTGCAGTGGTGCTGCGACCGGATCGTTACGTATTTGGCATTGCGAATTCCTCCGACGAACTTCGCCAGCTGATCGCCAGACTACCGACGGTCACAAGCGCCGTTCCGCCTGCCGAATCCGATAACCTGTCGCGGCAGCCGAGCTGCGGCGAAATGCCAAACGCATTCCAACCCTGAAGGAGACACTCGATGAACCGTAGACCCTTGAACCCGATCACACAGGCCGATATTGCGCAGTTCGAAGAGGATGGCGTCATCTGCTTGCGCGGCATGTTCGACCAGGATTGGATCAGTCGCATGTCCGCCGCGGTGGACCGCATCATGGACGCCGAGAACCCTTTGGCCCGCCCGCGCGAAGTCACGCGAGCGCTGGGCGGCACATCGGGCCGCTACCACATCAACTCCTTCGTGTTTCGCTGGGACGACGATTTCAAGCATTACGTGATGGAGTCGCCCAACGCCGAAATTGCCGCGCGACTCATGCGCTGCGACGAGGTGCGTGTCTTTTATGACCAGGTTTTCGTCAAGGAGCCCCGCACGAACGAGATGACCGACTGGCACCACGACCTGCCGTTCTGGCCGATGCGCGGCAATCAGATTCTGTCGGTCTGGGTCGCATTGACGGATGTGGGGCCGGAAAACAGCGCTCTGGAATACGTCGCGGGATCGCACAAATGGGGCAAGTTCTACCGTGCGGCGATTCCCGACAAGGACCCGAACTTCAAATCCGATCTCGAGGAGTGTCCCAATTTCAGCGAACTCAAGGGAAACCCGGACTACCGATTCCTGTCCTGGGAGATGAAGGCCGGCGATTGCATCGTGCACCATCCGCTCACGGTTCATGGCGCCCCGGGCAACTTCTCACCCACTCGGCGGCGCGTTGCGATTTCGACCCGGTACTTTGGCGATGATGCGCGCTGGGATCCGCGGCCAGCCACCATGAAGATCACGGGCGATCCCCAACTTCCCGCGGGCGAGCGCCCGACAGACGACAGCATCTTCCCGGTCGCGTGGCGTAAATCCGATGTCGCTTCGATGGTCTGAGGATGTGCGGTCGCCGGTTTTCGGTGAATCCGATCATGACCCGCACGCTGGCGGATCGTGCCCCGGTCCGTGCGCCACCGCAGGCCGGGCAACGCGATCACCGGTCTGAACTCGCGCGACCACCTGCCACGACACAGCACCATGACGAACCGTATTGACCAACTGGAATGCTGGGTGCTGCGCGCCCCGATCGCCGAACCCGTTGCCAACGCGTTTGGCGCCATGACCAACCGCCCGGCAGTTTTTCTCAGGCTGACGGCCAATGACGGCGCGTTTGGCTGGGGCGAGGTGTTCAGCAACTTTCCGCAGGTGGGGGCGGAGCATCGCGCACGGCTGGCGCAAAGCATCTTCGCGCCACTGCTCAAAGGCTTTTCGGCCGATGATCCGCAGGCGGTGCGGTACATGCTTACGCAGCGCACCCGGCTGATGGCGATCCAATGCGGCGAGCCGGGGCCGTTTGCGCAGATCACCGGCGCGGTGGATCAGGCGATGTGGGACATGGCAGCGCGCCGCGCTGGTGTTCCCTTATGGAAACACCTGGGCGGGCGCAGTGGCAGAGTACGTGTCTATGCCAGCGGCATCGGCCCGGACAAGGTGGTCGAGGTGATGCTGGCCAAGTACCAGGCCGGTTATCGCGCCTTCAAGCTCAAGATCGGGTTCACGCCTGAACGCGATGTTGCCAACATGCGGGCGGCGCGATCGGCGATGGGCAGTGACGCCGTGATCATGTGCGATGCGAATCAGGGTTGGCAGCCGGCGGACGCGGCCGCCCGCATTGCCGCGTTGGCGCCGTTCAAGCCCTACTGGATCGAGGAGCCGATCGCTGCAGACCAGCCGCACGCTGTCTGGTCTGCACTGGCCAATGCCAGTGCCGTGCCGTTGGCTGCGGGTGAGAACCTGCGCGGCGAGCAGGCCTTTGCCGAGGCGCTGCAGGCCGGTTACCTGGGGTTTGTCCAGCCCGACGTGGGCAAGTGGGGCGGTATCGGTGGCGGCCTTTCGGTGGCGCGCCAGGCGCAGGCGCTGGGCGTGGCCTACTGCCCACACTGGCTGGCGGGCGGCGTCGGGCTGGCGGCGTCGATGCATGTGCTGGCTGGCGCCGGGTTCGATGGTGGCTGGGCCGAGGTGGACGCGAATCCGAATCCGCTGCGCGAGCAGGTTTTTGCGTTCAAGATCGAGGAAGGTTGGGGCGTGTTGCCTGATGCGCCCGGCCTGGGCGTCGAGCCCGATCTCGATCAGTTGGCGCCATTCATCGTGCGTATCTGACCGGTGTTTGCATGCCAGCGCACAGCCGGCTCCCAGCTGGCTTACAGCGGCAGGCCGTCGAGCATCGTGTAGCAGTTCTTCAGCCAAGTCTTGACGCGCTGGCGCTCAAGCATGCCCAGCGCATCGTTGTCGGTGGCGCGGTGGTTGATGGCGGACCAGAAACTGGCGTTCTGGCGGTCGATCTTGCGCATGCTCGACTCGTGCAGCTGGGGCAGGGTGACGACCCGCGCTCCCAGCGCCAATGCCTTCTTCAGGGCCGCCGACTGTTCCAATTCAAGGAAGTCGCTGCCACGGCCCTCGTTCTTGACCACGATGTAGTTGGGGCCGGC
The DNA here is from genome assembly GCA_038247175.1 of Burkholderiales bacterium. Lineage (GTDB taxonomy): Bacteria > Pseudomonadota > Gammaproteobacteria > Burkholderiales > Burkholderiaceae_C > CAISIP01. The sequence goes on from JBBRVD010000066.1 coordinate 7,279, forward strand.
GCCGTAGGTGTTGAGCAGACGGTCCAGCAGGTCCACCGAATCCTTGCCGGCATCGGCGAGGTGCCAGAAGTTGACCGTCACGCCCATCTCGCCCATCAGCGGAAGCAGGTCGGAGTCCTTGATCCAGCGCGACAATGGCAGCGCCGTCTGGGCCGCCAGGTCGACAATGGCGCTACCCTGCTGTCCCACCGCCGGAACGTCCTCGAAGCAGGCGGCAATCTGGTCCAGGCCTTCGTAGCGGTCGACGATCACCGGCGACGCATAGTCGGCGTAGAAGCGGGTGAACGAGGTGTGCGAGCGGTCGGTGTCGAAACCGGTGAACGGACGGCCGCGGTCGATGAAATACTGCGCCAGCAGACGCGACAGCACCGATTTGCCTACGCCACCCTTTTCGCCGCCAATGAAGTTCAAAGATGCCATGGTCCAGGTTCCTTGTAGAAGCGGTGCAAGGGCCCGATCCGGGTGCCCGAGCGGAAAGGATAACCGCTCGCCGTGCCAGGTACCGACGTTCAGCTCAGTTTCTTGACCAGCACCAGGCTCTTGCGATCCCAGTTGTACATGCGCCGGCGCGCCTCCGGCAATTTGTCGGGATCGGCCTGCATGAAACCGCGCTTGAGGAACCAGTGCTTGGTCCGGGTGGTGAGCACAAAAATGCTGTCCAGGCCCTGGGCCCTGGCGCGTTGTTCGATCCGCTTGAGCACCCGTTCGCCATCACCCTGGCTCTGGGATTCCGGTGAGACTGTCAAAGCGGCCATCTCGCCGGTGCGCTCCTCCGGATACGGGTACAACGCAGCACAGGCGAAAATCACGCCATCGTGCTCCAGGATGGTGTAGTTGCCGATGTCGCGCTCGATCTCGGTGCGACCTCGCTTGACCAGTGTGCCGTCCCGCTCGAACGGCTCGATCAGCTGCAGGATGCCGCCGACATCGTCGCCGGTAGCCTCGCGCAGGTTCTCCAGCTTCTCGTCCACCACCATGGTGCCGATGCCATCGTGCACATAGACCTCCAGCAGCAACGCGCCGTCCACCGCGAACGGAATGATGTGGCTGCGCTCGACGCCGGCCTTGCAGGCCTTGACGCAATACTGCAGGTAGAACGGGGTGTCGAACGGCGTCTGGGCTGGCGGCAGTTCGGCCAGCCATTTTTCGGCGCTGGCCAGCGGCAGTTCGGTATCGATCGGGTTGTCATCGCTCATCGGTTCGCCCGGGCGTACCAGGATGCCCGGCAGCTCGGTCAGGAAGATCAGCTTGTCGCTTTGCAGCGCGATCGCGATCGAGGTCGCCACTTCCTCCATCGTCAGGTTGAAGGCCTCGCCCGTGGGCGAGAAGCCGAAGGGCGAGACCAGCACGATGGCGCCGAAGTCGAGCGCGCGCTGTATGCCGGCGCTGTCCACCTTGCGTACCAGGCCGGAATGCTGGAAGTCGACGCCGTCGACGATACCCACCGGACGCGCGGTAACGAAGTTGCCCGAGATCACCCGCACGGTGGAGTCGGCCATCGGCGTGTTGGGCAGCCCCTGGCTGAACGCGGCCTCGATTTCGTAACGCAACTGGCCGGCCGCCTCCTGGGCGCAGTCGAGCGCGATCTCGTCGGTGATCCGGATGCCGTGCGAATACCGCGGCGCATGGCCCTTGGCCTTGAGCTGCTCGTTGACCTGGGGCCGGAAGCCGTGCACCAGTACGATCTTGACGCCCATGCTCTGGATCAGTGCCAGGTCCTGGGCCAGGTTGTGCAGCTTGCCCGCTGCGATGGCCTCGCCGGCGATGGCCACGACGAAGGTCTGGTTGCGGAACTTGTGGATATAAGGCGCGACCGAGCGGAACCAGGGTACGAACGTGAAGTTGAAAACGGTGGACATCGGCGGTCGGGCCAGTGCGTGGCAGCGCGGGGATGGCAAAAGTGTAGCAGTCACCCCGGCAAGCGGGAGTGGCAAGCCGGGATAATCGCGCCATGTCAGAGCCGGTGATCGAATTTCCCGAGGTTTTGCCGGTATCGGCAATGCGTGTCCAGATCATGGAGGCGATCGCGTCGCACCAGGTCGTCATCGTCTGTGGCGAGACCGGTTCCGGCAAGACCACCCAGCTACCCAAGATGGCGCTGGCCATGGGGCGCGGCAAACGCGCGGTCGCTGAGCCGGGCTGGGGGCAGGCGGCTTATCCGCCGGGGCAGGGCAAGCTGATCGGCCATACCCAGCCGCGGCGTATTGCCGCCAGTTCGGTTGCCAAGCGCATTGCCCAGGAATTACAGACGCCGCTGGGTGAGGTGGTCGGATTCAAGGTGCGGTTCCAGGATCGGCTCTCGCGCGATGCGTCGGTCAAGCTGATGACCGACGGCATCTTGCTGGCCGAGACGCAGAGCGACCCGCTGCTCAAGGCCTACGACACGCTGATCATCGATGAGGCGCACGAGCGCAGCCTGAACATCGACTTCCTGCTCGGCTACCTGCGCCAGATTCTGCCCAGGCGGCCCGACCTGAAGATCATCGTGACGTCGGCCACCATCGATGCGCAGCGGTTCGCCGATCACTTCGCATCGCGCAAGGGCCCGGCACCGGTGATCCTGGTCTCGGGCCGCATGTTCCCGGTCGAGCAGCGGTATCGACCGTTCGAGGAGAGCCGCGAGCATGACCTGAACGACGCGATCTGCGACGCGGTGGACGAGTTGTGGAGTGCCGGTGGGCCCCGCCAGGATGGCGATATCCTGGTGTTTCTGCCGGGGGAACGCGAGATCCGCGAGGCCGCCGAAGCCTTGCGCAAGCATCTCAGCCACCATGCCGCGCTGCGTTCGGCCGAGGTCCTGCCCCTGTTTGCACGCCTGTCGCAGGCCGAGCAGGACCAGGTGTTCGAGCCGCACGGTCAGCGCCGGGTCGTGCTGGCCACCAACGTGGCCGAGACCTCGCTCACCGTGCCCGGCATCCGCTACGTCATCGACGTCGGCACGGCGCGCGTCAAGCGCTACAGCTTTCGCAGCAAGGTGGAGCAGTTGCTGGTCGAGCCGATCAGCCAGGCGGCGGCAAACCAGCGCGCCGGGCGATGCGGCCGGGTTGCCGACGGCATCTGCATCCGGCTGTATGCGCAGGATGACTTCGCACAGCGCCCGCGTTTCACCGATCCGGAGATCCTGCGCAGCTCGCTGGCCGGCGTGATCCTGCGCATGAAGTCACTGCACCTGGGCATGGTCGAGGATTTTCCGTTCATCGAGCGGCCGCAGGCACGGGCCATCGCCGACGGTTACCAGCTGCTGGCCGAACTCGGTGCCGTCGATGAGGGCAACGCGCTGACCGCCATCGGCCAGGAGCTGGCGCGGCTTCCGCTCGATCCACGCGTCGGGCGCATGATTCTGGAGGCGCGCGAGCGTCAGGCACTGGACGAGGTGCTGGTGATCGCCAGCGCGCTGAGCGTGCAGGACGTGCGTGATCGCCCGCTGGAGGCCCAGGGCGCGGCCGACGCGGCGCATGTGAAGTTCGACGACGAGCGCAGCGAGTTCACCGGGTATCTCAAGCTCTGGAAATGGATCACCCACGCGCGCGGCGAGAAGGGCAGCGCCGAGCACCGGCTGTCGAACCGCCAGTACGAGCAGCTGCTGCGCCAGAACTTCGTCAATGTGCGCCGGGTGCGCGAATGGAAGGATATCCACTCGCAGCTGCTCACCGTCGTGGCCGAACACCAGTGGCGCATCAATACCGCGCCGGCCGGTTACGAGCAGCTGCATCTGTCGATGTTGGCCGGTCTGCTGGGCAACGTCGGCTGCAAGGTCGAGGATGACGAGGTCTACCTGGGCGCGCGCGGCATCAAGTTCCATCGCCATCCGGGCGCGCATCTGAGCAAGAAGCCGGGGCGCTGGATCCTGGCCGCCGAACTGGTGGAAACGACACGGCTGTTCGGACGCGGCATTGCCGCGATCGAGCCAGTCTGGATCGAGCAGGTCGCTGGCCACCTGCTCAAGCGGCAGCTGCTCGACCCGCACTGGGAGAAGAAGGCGGCCCAGGTGACGGCACTCGAGCGCGCCACCTTGTACGGCATCGTGATCTATAGCGGGCGCCGGGTCGACTTCGGCCGTATCGACCCGCAGGGCGCGCGCGAGATCTTCATCCGCGAGGCCCTGGTGGCCGGCGAATGGGAAACCCGATTGCCGTTCCTGGCCGCCAACTGCAAGCTGGTGGCCCAGGTGCAAGAGCTCGAGCACAAATCGCGGCGCCAGGACGTACTGGTCGACGACGAGCTGATTTTCGCGTTCTACGACCAGCAACTGCCCGCCGACGTTTGTAGCGGCTACAGCCTGGAGCGCTGGTACCGCGAAGCGGAGCGCCAGAGCCCGGGCCTGCTGCTGCTTACCCGCGACGAATTGATGCGCCATGAGGCAGCTGGCATCACCACCAGCGCGTTTCCGCGCACGGTGCGCCTGGGCGGCGTGGATTGCCGGGCCGACTACCTGCACGCGCCTGGCGATACGCGTGACGGACTGACGGTCACCATTCCCTTGTTCGTGCTCAACCAGGTAGGCGACGAGCGCTGCGAATGGCTGGTGCCGGGCATGCTCAAGGACAAGATCCTGGCTTTGCTCAAAAGCCTGCACCAGAAGCCGCGTTCGCGTTTCGTGCCGCTGCCCGACAGTGCGGCGCGCATCGCCGCGCAGTTTGGCGCGCCCGATGTCTTCGGCCATGGCAGCCTGGTCGAGATCTTGCTGCGGCTGGTGCGCGAGACCACGTCGCTCGACGTCAAGCGCACCGATTTCAAGCTCGACACCTTGAGCCCGCATCACTTCATGCATTTCCGGGTCCTCGACGACAGCGGCCGGCAACTGGCCACTGGACGCAATCTGGCGGCCATCAAGGCCGAGCTCGGCGCGCAGGCCCGTGGCGCGTTCCAGGCACTGGCCGGCCTCAAGGTCACCGCGCAAGCCAAGCCCGACCCGGCGGCGTCCCCAGCCCTTGCGGTGCGGCGCCCCGGTGCTACCGGGGTTGCGGTAAAGCCGCCGCCCGAGCTGCCGACCGCTTCCCAGCGGTATACCGGCTGGACCTTCGGCCAGCTGCCCGAACTGCTGGAGATCCGCCAGAAGGGGCAGGTGCTGGTCGGATTCCCGGCGCTGATCGACGGCGGCGACGCCGTCACGATGGAGGTGTTCGACGAGCCCGAAGTGGCGGCGACGAAACACCGTGCCGGCCTGCGGCGCCTGTATGCGCTGCAACTGCGCGATGCGATCAAGTATCTCGAGAAAAACATCCCCGACCTGCAGAAGATGAGTGCTGCGTTCATGCCGCTGGGCACGCTGGAGGAGTTGCGCAGCCAGGTCATCGCCGTGGCGCTCGAGCGAGCCTTCCTGATGGAGCCATTACCCACCGATGCCGATGGTTTCAAGCGCCGCCTCGACGAGGGGCGGGGCCGGTTGACCCTGATCGCGAACGAGGTTGCGCGCCTGGCGCATACGATTCTGGTCGAATTTGCCGCAGCCGGCCGCAAGATCAAGGACCATCGGCAGGCGCTTGAAGCCGCTGCCGACGCGGCGCAGCAATTGCAGCGGCTGATGACCAGGGACTTCCTCGTGAGCACGCCCTGGGTGCAATTGCAGCATTTCGCACGTTACCTCAAGGCCATTGTGCTGCGACTCGACAAGTTGCGGGCCGATCCAGCGCGCGATCAGGCCCGCTTGGCCGAGTTGCGTCCACAGGAGAGCCGATTCTGGCGCCTGGCGGCCGAGCGCAAGGGGGCCACCGATGCGCGGCTTCAGGAGTTGCGCTGGATGCTCGAGGAGTTGCGCGTGAGTTTCTTTGCCCAGGAGTTGCGAACCCCCTATCCGATCAGCGTCAAGCGTCTGGACAAGGCCTGGGCGCAGGTCAACAGCTGAGACGTGACCGTTCGCCACCGGACCCTTACCCGAACTCCGGCACTACGCCGGCTGGTGTTGCAGGCGCGCCGTGTCGAGCGGCTCGATCCGACGGTGCGCGGCCTGTTGTGGATCGCGTTGTCGGGCCTGTTGTTCGTGTTGCTCAACGCCGTGTTGCGCAGCATGAGCCAGCAAATGCATCCGATGCAGGCGCAGTTCCTGCGTTACCTGGGAGCCATCATCGTCATGTTGCCGATGGTGATGCGCGTCGGCTGGAGGGCCTGCTGGCCGCGCCGGCTGGGCGGGCAGTTTTCGCGGGGCGCATTGCATACGGTGGGCCTGGTGTTGTGGTTCCTCGCCTTGCCCCATATTCCGCTGGCCGACACGACCGCGATTGGATTCATCCAGCCGATGTTCATCATGATTGGTGCCTGGCTGTTTCTGCGTGAGGCCATGCGCTGGGAGCGCTGGGTCGCCTCGCTGGTGGGTTTCGGCGGTGTCATGGTCGTGGTTGGCACACAGCTGTCGGGCGACACGGGTTGGTACCACCTGTTGATGCTGGCCTCGAGCCCGGTATTTGCCGCGTCCTTCCTGATGACCAAGACGCTGACGCGTTACGAGACCATCAACGTGATCGTGTTGTGGCAGGCGCTGACGGTGGCCGTGTTCAGCGCTCCGATGGCGGTGTGGTTCTGGCAGACACCCGGCCCGGGGCTGTGGGTGCTGGTGTTCGCGTCGGGCCTGCTGGGCGTGGGCGGGCATTATTGCCAGACGCGCGGCCTGGCCATCGCAGAGGCCTCGCCCACCCAGTCGATCAAGTTCCTGGAACTGGTCTGGGCGGCCGCGCTGGGCTGGTTGTGGTTCGGCGATCTGCCCACGCGCACGACGCTGATCGGCGGCATGATCATCAGCGTGTCGACGATCTGGATCGCACAACGCGAATCGCGCCGGCGCTTGCGCTGAGGCCGCGCGCAGCGCTGCCGGCGATTGCTACAGGCGCGCGAGACGCTCGAGCGCGGCGCCCAGCGTCTCGTCCTTCTTGGCGAAGCAAAAACGGATGACATTCTGGTCGAAACCGTTGCCGTAGAAAGCGGACAGCGGAATGGCCGCCACGCCGATCTCGGTCGTCAGCCACTTGCAGAATTCGCCTTCGCCGAGTGTTCGCTCCGGCACTGCCAGGCCCGAGATGTCGACGCACTGGAAATAGCTGCCCTCGCTGGGCAACAAACGGAACCGGGTCCTGGCCAGGCCGGCGCGAAACAGGTCGCGCTTGCGTTGGTAGAAGGCCGGCAGATTCCGGTACTGGGACGCGTCGGCCATGTAGCTGGCCAGGCCGTATTGCATCGGCGTGTTGACAGTGAACACGTTGAACTGATGCACCTTGCGGAACTCGGCCATCAGACTGGCCGGTGCGGCGACGAAGCCGATTTTCCAGCCGGTCACGTGGTAGGTCTTGCCGAAACTCGAGACGATGAACGCGCGCGCGGCCAGGCCCGGGAAACGGACCACACTTTCGTGCTGCTGCTGGTCGAACACCATGTGTTCATACACCTCGTCACTGATCAGCAGCACATCGGTGGGTGCGAGCAGTTCCTGCAACCGCAACATGTCCGTGCGGCTCCAGATCGTCGCACTGGGGTTGTGCGGGCTGTTGATCAGGATGGCGCGGGTGCGCGGATTGATGGCGGTGGCAATCTTGTCGAAGTCGGGCCGGAAACTGCCTGGCTGAAGCGGCACCCGCACCGGGATGCCGCCGGCCAGTTCGATGTTGGGCACGTAGCTGTCGTAGCAGGGCTCGAGCACGATCACCTCGTCACCCGGGCGTACGACGGCCAGCACGGCGGTCAGGATGGCCTGGGTCGCTCCGGCCGTGACGGTGATCTCGCCGTTGGCGTCATAGTCGCGTCCGCCGTGCGGGCCGTGCCAGGCGCGCAGCTTGCCGGCAATGGCGTTGCGCAATTCGGCTACGCCGGTCATCTGCGGATACTGGTTGTAGCCATCCTGCATGGCCCGGGTCACGGCGTCCACCAGCGCCGGGTCGCAGGGAAAATCCGGATAACCCTGGCCCAGGTTGACGGCCTTCTTTTGGGCTGCCAGGGACGACATGACGGTGAAGATGGTCGTGCCGACCGAGGGCAGCTTGCTGGTCAGCTCGGGGGTGCGGTGTGCGATGGCGCTCATGGGGCAGGGTCAGGGAAGGTTTGGGGAGGGCAGGGGAGGGGAGGACATCCGACAAAGTGTTGGTACCAGAGCAAAAGCCGCTGCGCGACTTTTGGTCTGATACACAAGGCAGGACATCCGACAAAGTGTTGGTACCAGAGCAAAAGCCGCTGCGCGACTTTTGGTCTGATACACAAGGTCTCACAATTCATAATCGCTCACATGTCCGCTCATGGCGTGGGCGACGAGTTTGCGGTCGAGGCGGGCGCTGAGCAGTTCGGCGAAGGTGAGAACGAAATTGCGCAGGTAGGCGCCGCGCTTGAATGCGACGCGGGCTACGTTCTGGCCGAACAGGTGGCCGGCGGCGCGGGTCACCAGCGCGTTCTTGCCGGTGTTGTCGGGCAGCTCACGCACAGCCATCTCCGCCACGATGCCCACGCCCATGCCCAGCCGCACATAGGTGGTTATCACATCCGAGTCGATGGCCTCGAGCACGATGCGCGGTTGCAGGTTGCGGGTTGCGAAGGCCTGGTCGATCCGCGTGCGTCCGGTGAACGACGGGTGATAGGTGATCAGCGGGAGCTCGGCCAGATCTTCCAGGCTGATGCGCTCGCGTGTGCACAGCGGGTGGTCCGCCGGAAGCACCAGCATATGCTGCCATTCGTAACACGGCAGCGATACCAGCCCGGCATACGCTGCCAGAGACTCGGTTGCGATGCCGATGTCTGCGGTCTCGTCCATCACCATCTGCGCAACCTGGTCGGGCGCGCCCTGGTGCAGGCTGACATTGACCTTCGGATAGGCTTGGCGCAGCTTGGTCACCGACGGCGGTAATACATAGCGGGCCTGGGTGTGGGTCGTGGCGATCGACAAGGTGCCGCTGTCCTGCGCACTGTATTCATCGCCGATGCGCTTGAGGTTGCCGACCTCTCGCATGATCAGGTCGATGCTCTTGAGTACCTGCTGGCCGGGTTCAGTCACCCGTTTGAGGCGCTTGCCGTGGCGGGTGAAAATCTCGATACCCAGCTCTTCCTCGAGTTCGATGATGGCCTTGGACACGCCGGGCTGCGAGGTGTGCAGGGACTTGGCCGCCTCTGTCAAGTTGAGGTTGCGCCGGACCGCCGCCTGGACAAAACGGAACTGGTGCAGATTCATGTCGTGAGCGCAGCCATGGCGGGAGATTATGCCTGCCGCATGCGCACCGCTGTGTCCGCAGGCCGCGCTTCAGTCCAGGGCCACCCGGGCCAGCATGTCCACCACGCGCGCATCCTCGCCGACGGCGGGTTGCAGCCGGACGCGGACGCCGGGCAGGGTCTGCATCAGCGCCTCCACCAGGGCCGGCAGGTCGTGTCGCGCGTGTCGACCCACGCCCAGGAACATCGGCACCACGACGATCTCGTCGCAGCCTTCGGCCACGAAGTCGCGCACCACCGTGGCCAGGTCAGGCTGCATCAGCTCGAGGTAGGCACATTGCACCCGCACGGCAGGGTCGATGGCGCGCATGCGCTGGGCCACAGCCAACATTGGCTGACTCCACAGCGGGTCGCGCGAGCCGTGCGCGAACAAGACGGTGGCGCGGGTGATCACCGTCGCAACACCAGCCAGGTGAAAGCCGACAGGGACAGCACCATATAGATCAGGCCCGGCGCAGCAGCAGCCAGCCAAGGCCACCAGCCGCGCAGGTTGCCGAAATGGCCGAACAAGTTGTTGAGCAGGAAGAAGCTGATGCCGGTCATGACCCCGATGAAGACAAATGTGGAGATGCCGGTGGTCCGGAAATGCAGGTAGGCAAAGGGAAGGGCCAGCACGACCATGACCAGACAACTCAGGGGATAGAACACTTTACGCCAGAGTTCTATCTCATAGCGCTGCGAGGCCTGGTCGTTGGCGGCAAGGTGGCGCATGAACTGGAACAGGTCGAAGATGGGCATGCGATCGGGCTTGAGCAGCGCGACGGCGGCCATTTCCGATGTCAGCGTCGTGGGCCAGCGGAACTGCGCGAGTTCGACCAGGTTGGCCTGCGTCTGGCTGTCTAGACCGGCCCTGAACTCGGTGCGCTTGACATCGCGCAGCAGCCAGGCGTCCTCGCCCGCGAATATCCCGCTGGCGGCTTCGCTGGTCGAGATCAGTTTGCCGGCGCCATCGAATTCGATGATCCGGATCCGGCGCATGCCACCGTCCGGTTGCAAGGAGCCGACATTGACCCAGTACGCGTTTTCAGCCTGCTTCTCGCGCAACCAGGCGCCGGTCTGGCCGACCGTGATCTCGCGCAGGTACCTCGCCTTGAGAAACTGGCCCGCCCGGTCGGCCGCCGGCACCAGGAAATCGCCGACGGCGAATGTGACCAGCGTGAATATCAGGCCCAGGCCCAGCATGATGCGCATTGCGCGCCAGGGGTCCAGGCCACTGGTGCGCAACACGGTGAATTCCGAATTCTGCGCCAGCCGCGCCATGACCGATACCGAACCGATCAGCACCGTGATGGGCAGTAACTCATACAGGCTGCTGACCGCCAACGTGCCGACGAATGCCAGCGCGTGGCGAACCTGATACCCACCGGGGCCGGCGGTATTGACCGAGCGTAACTCGTCGACGAGGTCGATGAAGCTGAACAGCGCCAGGAACGCCAGCGTGGTCAGGCCGACGGCGGCGACCACCTCGCTGAAAATCATGCGGTGAACGGTCTTCATGCGTTAGTCTTACCCGA
>JBBRVD010000067.1:0-17879 GCA_038247175.1 Burkholderiales bacterium
GCACTACTCGTGTTCGCGCTCTGGTTCGGCCTGAGTTATGGCGGTATCGTGTCATTGCTGCCAGCGCTGTGCATGGACCTGTTCGGCGCACGCGCGGTCGCCGGCATCATCGGCTCCCTTTACAGCGGCGCGGCGCTGGGCAACCTGCTCGGACCGGTGGTTGCCGGTGCCGTATTCGACCGGACCGGAAGTTACGGCGCCATCATCGGCGGCTGTATCGGGCTGTCGGCTGTGTCGATCTGGGCCGCGGCGCAACTGCTGCGCAAGCCGCGCAATCGGTATTGAACGCCTGGCACGCGCGCGTTGTCGATGCTCAGTAGCCCCGCTGCAGATCCACCTGGAACTGCAGCGGCTCGCCCGCCCGGTACCGCGCCAGGTTTTCGAGGAAGCGCCGGGCAGCCCGCTCGAACATACGATCCTGCGCACGTCCGGACAGATGCATCGACAGGTGGGCGTTATCCAGTCTCCACAATACATGGTCCGGTGGCAGCGGTTCGGGCTCGGTCACGTCCAGAAACGCGGCACCGATACGCCGCTGCTGCAAGGCCTCGACCAGCGCGGCCTGATCGATCACGCTGCCACGGGCGACGTTGATCAGCACGGCGCCGGGTTTCATCGCCATCAACTCGGCGGCACCGATCATGTGGTGAGTCTCGGTTGTGCCGGGTACCGCCAGGATCACCCAGTCGAAATCACCCAGCCGCGCACGCCAAGCGCCGGGGCCCAGCGTGTGGGCGGACGATCCCGGCGTGCGCCGCACCACGGTCACATCGACACCCATCGCCTGCAGGCGCGGCTCCACCAGTTGCCCGATGCCGCCATAACCGAGCAACAGCGCCCGACTGCCGGCCAGTTCAACCTTGCCCGGCGAATCCTTGAGCCACTCATGGCGCAACTGCGCCTGTACCACGCTGCGGTACCCCTTGGCAATCGTGAGCATGGCCATCAGCACATATTCGGCAATCGTCAGCGCATTGATGCCAACACCATTGGTGACGACGACCCGGCGCTGCTGCAGCAGTGACAAGGGCAAGCCGTCCATACCGGTGATCAGCGAGCTGAGCCAGCGCAAGTCGGTGGCGAGCGTGATCGCCCGGGTCATGGACGCCGTGTCCTGCAGATCCAGCCAGCCGATCTCCGAGCCCGGCGCCATCGCGAACGCCTGCTCGCGATCGGAAAACCAGCGCGGCTGCAACCAGCCGGGCAATGCGGGTTCCAGCTCGGCCCGCACCATGGCGGGCAGGGTGGCGATGACGGTATTTCGGGTATCCATGCGGCTTTCTGCTGGGCTGCCGAAATGGTAACGGCATCGCCCCTTGACACCATGCCCACAAGTGCTGCGCAGCCTCGAGGGTGTGACGAGTCATGGTCAAGCGGCTTGGACAAAATTGCGCCGGTGTCCTGCATGCCCCTGCCACACACGCGTTTGATGCTTTCGCAGTGTACCCGCGCAAGCCTGGCCGGCAGCACCAAAAAGCGGCGGCCGCATCGGCGCCAGGCCGCAACCCACAGCTGACCGTACCAGCCAAGTCCTGCGTCTTCCTGCACGATCGTGACACCGGCCCCGGCTTCCCTGCGGTGCGGCGCTCCGAGCTCTGACGGCGCTGTCGCGCAGAAACTCTTTCTCGATGAACCGATATCCGCCAACCCGAAGACGGTAGGAATCATCCGACGACAACGCGACGCCACCGCTGATGGCGTGCCTCGGCCAACGGAGCAACATGCAGCCACCGATGGCACCTGAGCCAGGTACGCCGGAAAGTGCGTGGTCTTGATCCACAAGACTGCGCGCAATTATGTCCATTCAGCCAGGGAGTTTGACCATGAAGACATCAGCATCACTATCACGCACCGCAGTTGCCGCGGCTCTGCTAACGGCGCTTGCGCTCAATGCGTCAATCGCACAAACGGCCGACAAAAAGCCAGCAACGGCGATGGACAAGCCGGCCGCGTCCGCTGAACCCAGTGTTGACTTCAGCGATCGCAACCGGATGAAGAACTGGAGCGGCAGCAAAGAGCTCCTGGCAACGAATCTCAAGGTCGGCGCGAGCAAGGCGGACTACATGAAGATGATCTCCGACGCTGGCTTCACGATCACGTCTATCAATGCCGACAAGCCCGACTACATCGAATACGAAGTCGTGAAAGGCACGGACTCATACGAGGTGCAGATCGATCTGGACAAGAAAACAAAACTCGGATCAAAGGTCGAGGTCGATCGCAATATGTGGCGCGCAGACTCGACCAAGGCTGCGTTGCGCAGTGGCAAGGCGGTGACCGCAACCAAGGCCCTTCCTGACGGCGCCATGTACAGCGATCGGACGTACGCGAAGAACTGGAACAGCGAAAAGGAAAAGCTGGAGAAGTCAATGGCGACCGGCAAGGATCTGAACTTCTACAAGGGCGAACTGAAGAAGATGGGCTACCAGATCACCTCGACGAACGACAAGGAGAAGGACTATGTCGAAATGGAGATCGTGAAGGGCCACGACTCGTACGAAGTGCAGATTGATCTGGACGGTGCCGGCAAGAGCAAGAAGATCGATGTGACATCCAACATGTGGCAATCGGACGCGACCGAAAAGGCGCTCGCAGCACGCAAGAATTAGCAGTGACCGCTGGTTGGAGTTCGCGGGGCTGCGTCAGCAGCGCTGCAACGACCGCCGCGCCGTCTGTCGGCCCGGTCTCGCACGCTCTCAGCCCCGCGCCTGGGCCCGAGTGATCCACTCCCGGGCCTGCATCTCGGCTGCCAGCGCCGGGTCGAGCGGCGAGCGGCACAAGCCGGCCTGGATGTAATGCAGGTTTTCGTACAAGTCGCTCGCGGCAGGGAACTCGGTCAGCATGGCGTCCATGTCGGCACCGGGTTCAGCCTGCTCCAGCGCATCGGCAAGACGACGCACGACGGACTGGTATTGCTGCGCATCGACCACCACGGTGCTGCGATCGAGCCGCTCGAGCAAAGCGGCCAGCACCCGTGTGCAGGTCAGGTCGACCCTGGAGGGAGTTGGATGGGTGGTTTTCATGGTGCACTGCAATTGGGGACGTCGTTGCCCATTGCAAGTGGCCACAATCCGCACCCGACCGAGGGCCCGGCCTACAACGGCGGTGGCACTGCGCCCTTTCGCTCCACGATCAGCCCATAGGCCTGCGGTTCGCGGTGTTTCGCGAAATGGAAGGTCGTGTTCTTGTAGGACAAGGTCAGATCGAGGTCGCACCGCGCGATCGCCAGTTCGTCACCCAGCGTGCTGCAGGCCGCGACGATCTCACCCGACGGCGCAACGATGATGGAGTTGCCGATCTGCGGCACCCCCTCCTCGTTGCCGGCCTTGGCCACACCGACGACCCAGCTGCCGTTCTGGTAGGCACCGGACTGCATCACGAGTTGGTTGTGGAAATTCGACAAGGCATCATGCTCGGGCGCTGGCGGATTGTGCACGGGTGTGTTGTAGCCGATCAGGATCATCTCCACCCCCTGCAAGCCCATGACCCGGTAGGTCTCCGGCCAACGCCGGTCGTTGCAGATCGCCATGCCCAAAACGCCACCAAATGAGCGAAAGACGTTGAACTCCAGATTGCCGGTCTCGAAGTACCGCTTCTCGAGGTGCTGAAACGCGCGCCAGGGTTCGTGTTCGCGATGTCCGGGCAAATGAATCTTGCGGTACTTGCCAACGATGCGCCCGGTCCTGTCGACGGTGATCGCGGTGTTGTAGTGGCGCGGGCACCCGTCCTCGTGGGTCAGTTCGGCATAACCCAGCGTGAACCCGATGCCCAGTTCGCGCGCGGCATCGAACAACGGCTGCGTTTGCGGCCCCGGCATCTCGCGTTCGAAGAACGTGTCGATCTCGGCCTGGTCCTCGAAGTACCAGCGCGGGAAGAACGTGGTCAGAGCCAGCTCGGGGAACACGACCAGATTGCAGCCATGGTGGCTGGCCTGCCGCATCAACGCCAGCATGCGATCAACAACCTGCGAGCGGCTTTCGGCGCGGGCGATCGGGCCCAGCTGGGCTGCGGCGACGGTGACGATACGACTCATGGTTCAGGACTCCTTGTCACAGGCCAGCTCGATCCGATCAGCGATGTGCAAACCCACAATCGTCACTGGAGTACCTCGGCGGCGCTGCGCCCGGTGATGCGCTTGTAGATGGCGGGGTCGGTATCGCCCTCGCTGCCCAACAGCAGCACACGCGATGCGCCGTCGAGCTCCAGCCATGTGCGCAGCTTTTCGTGCTCACGCGCCGCCAACAGCGCGGCCAGTCCGACCGCGCCGGTCTCGCCCGAGACGATGACGGGATCGCCGGACTGCGGGTTGGCGAGCAGGCGCACCGCATCCAGCGCGTACCGGTCGTCAAGGGCGACAAAAGCGCTGGCGGCACTGGATACGATTTCCCATGCCGCTGGAGACACCTCGCCGCAGGCCAGTCCGGCCATGATCGTGTCGAGCGCGCCGGTCACGACGACAGGGGCGCCCGCCTGCGCGCTGCGCAGGTGGCAATCGGCCTCGATCGGCTCGACCACCACCAGCTTCGGACGGCGTTCGCCCCAGGCGAGCCAGAAGGCGGCCGCCACCGACGCGGCAAACGCGCCCACGCCAGCCTGCACGAAGACGTGGGTTGGCGGCGTGTCGCCGCATTCGGCAATCAGCTCGCGCGACAGGACGCCATAACCGTGCATGACGTCGATCGGGATCTCGCGATAACCCTCGTAGGTGGTGTCGCTGACGACGGTCCAGCCATGAACCTTGGCCTGGTTGTCGGCGTGCCGCACCGAGTCGTCGTAATTGCCCGGCAACCGCACCACCTGAGCTCCGAAGCTGGCGATGGCTGTACGCCGACCTTCGCTGACCGTGGCATGGATGTAGATCACGCAGCAGCAACCGAACATCTGCGCACCCCAGGCCACCGAGCGTCCGTGGTTGCCATCAGTGGCGCAGGTGACGGTGATCTGCCGCACGACGTCGCGCCAGCGGCCTGCCAGCACCTCTGCGGCGGAAACCGGCTGACCGCCGTTGTGCACCATGATGGCCTGCGCCAGCAACCGATAAACCGCATAGGCGCCGCCCAAGGCCTTGAAGCTCTTGAGTGCGAACCGCGCGCCCTCGTCCTTGTACAGGACCGAACCCACGCCCAGCCGGCGGGCCAGCGCCGGCAACGTCAGCAGCCGGGTGGCCCGGTAACCGGGCCACTGCCGAATCTCACGCTCGGCGGCATCGAATCCTGACTGCGACAGGACTTGCGCGCGTGTGTTCCCGTAGGGCTCGGCTGCGGGAGCCACGGCCGGGTTGCGACAGGCCCGCAGGCCGTCTTCGATCAGCAACTCCTCAGTCATGCAGCCTCCTGTTCCCATTTGCCGGCAGCACCGTGTTGATGGCTGTCGGACAGTTGGCGAGCGACAGGCATTTCCACCGTGACAGACCGGAATCAACCCTGTCGACGAATCCCCACTGGCAGTGCGGCCGCTGCTTCCCAGTGCGGGCCAACGAACCAGGCATCGCCGGCGAGGTAGTCGCGCAGCATCGGCAAGGCATCGAAGCCCCAGAACAGCCTGCCATCGACGACCAGCGTCGGCACGCCGAACAAACCCAGCGCCAGAGCCTCATCGGTCGACGCCTTGAGCAGCGCCTTCACGTCCGCGCCGCCCGGATCGCGCACCGGCCCCAGTTGCGCCGTCACGGCCTGCAGACGCTGCGGGTCCGCGGCATCCATACCACCGCGCCAGACATGGTGAAAAATGGTTTCGGTCGCGAAACGATTGGGCCAACCGTTGGGTCCACTGCAAGCCAGTGCCAGTCGCAGCAGTGGCAACGGGTTGAACGGATGGGCCGCGGGCAACTGGAAGTCGATGGCGTGCCGGTGAGCCAGCCAGGCCACCTGGCGGTAGGTCCAGTCCCGCTTCGGGGCGATCTCGGCCGGGCCCAGTTGTCCATGCTGACGCAACAGCGCGGCAAACAGCACCGGCTTGTAGCAAACGGCGTGGCTGTGGCCCCTCAGGACCTCGGGCAGGTGCTCGAAGGCCAGGTAGGCGTAGGGCGAGATGAAGTCGAAGTAGAAATCGATCTGCTTCATGGTTGTCCCCATCCCCTGTCAAACCGGGCGCAGCGCCGCACGGGCAGCGATATCACCCCAAGTCTTGCGCCTTGCCTGTTCGTCCATGCGTCCCCAGGCAATGATCTCGTCGATCGTGCGCAGGCAACCGCTACAAAGCCCGTCGGCCGGAGCCATGCGGCATACCGAAACACACGGTGACGGCACAAGATGCGCCGGATCCCGCGCCAGTTCGGCCAGCGCCAACAACGTGTCGGTCGTATTCATGACGCAGCAGGCTCCAAAACCACATCCGCCACCGGCGCGCCGGTCAGTCGCTGCAACTGCTGCGGCGTGAGTTTGAAAACCGCGTGCGGATGGCCGGCGGCGGCCCAGATCTCGTCGAACCGGAACAACGCGCGATCGATCAGCGTCACGCATTCGGTGGCATGGGCCACGGGCGGCACACCGCCGATGGAAAAGCCGGTACGCGACTTCACGAACTCGGCGTCCGCGCGTCCCAGCTGCAGCGCATCGGTACAGACCAATGCGGCGACCTGTTCCTCGTTCACACGGCGATCGCCGGAGGTGACGACCAGCACCGCCACGTCATCGGGCTTACGCCGGAAGATGATGCTCTTGGCAATCTGCCCCAATGCGACGCCCAGCACATCGGCTGCTTGCTGGGCGGTACGGGCGGCGGCGGCGAGCATGACGGGTTCATACGGATGATGACGCGATCGCAGGTGGTCGGTAACGCGGCGGACGGGGTCGGGGAGAGCGGCGGTCATGGGGATACCAAGCTGAGGTCTGGGTTCGTGTTCGGGCAGTCTTCTCGTGACGGGGTCAAAACAACGGGGTCAGCAGGAATAAACGGGGTCAGGGAATAAACGGGGTCAGTGTCTGATTTTCGGGGGAGGGATAGCTACAAAGTGATGGGGTCAGAGCCCGATTCGTTGCTGCAAAGCAGTCTCCGCAATAGTTGCTGTCCTGAATCGGGATCTGACCCCATTGCCTCAGGTGTTCCTCTTGCTCAACAACGCACGGGCGGCGCGGGAGCCGGACTTGCGTTGCAGGAATTCATTGATGAACATGCCGGCGTCGAGCAGTTTGTCCATGTCAATGCCAGTCTCGATGCCCATGCCGTGCAGCATGTAGACCACGTCCTCGGTCGCCACGTTGCCGGTTGCGCCCTTGGCAT
Source organism: Burkholderiales bacterium (assembly GCA_038247175.1). Taxonomy (GTDB): domain Bacteria; phylum Pseudomonadota; class Gammaproteobacteria; order Burkholderiales; family Burkholderiaceae_C; genus CAISIP01. The sequence goes on from JBBRVD010000067.1 coordinate 7,222, forward strand.
AGGGGCAACCGCCCAGGCCGGAGATCGAGGTGTCGAACTGCCAGACGCCCAGTTCCAGGAACGCCAGGGTGTTGGCCAGCGCCTGGCCATAGGTATCGTGGAAATGTCCGGATACGTCGTCAACGGCATAGTGCTGCAAGGTGGCTTCCAGCGCGCGTTGCACCTTGAACGGCGTGCCGACGCCGATGGTGTCGGCCACGCCCACATGCTGCACACCGATGTCCTTCATCAGTCCGGCCAACATCGCCACCCGTTCCAGTGCGATGTCACCTTCGTAGGGGCAGCCAACGGCGCAGGACATGGCGCCACGCACATGAATGCCCTTGGCGCGGGCCTGCTCCACGACCGGGCGGAAACGCTCGATGCTCTCGGCGATAGAGCAGTTGATGTTGCGCTGGCTGAAGGCTTCGCTGGCCGCTGCGAATACGACGATCTCGTCGGGCCAGAACGCCCGGTCCAGCGCGACCGCGGCGTCGAAACCCTTGAGGTTGGGCGTCAGCACCGAGTACCGTACGCCGGTCTTGCGCCGGATCCCGGACATCACCTGTGCGTTGTCTGCCATCTGCGGAACCCATTTCGGGCTGACATAACTGGTGACCTCGACCTCCTGCAGGCCTGCATCCTGCAGGCGATGTATCAGCCCGATCTTGATCTCGGCCGGGACGGTCAGTTTTTCATTCTGTAGCCCGTCGCGGGGTCCGACCTCGACCAGCTTGACCTTGGGGGGCAATCTCATGGCATGTCCTAGCAAAGTTGAATGGCGCGCAGGCCGTGTTCAGTATCCGCGTTGCAGATCAACCCTACCCGCAACCGTTTCTCCGCGTTCGAGCGCCTGTATCTTGCCCGCAATCTGGGCCATGCTTTCCTCACACAGGGTCTGGGCCGAGATGTGCGGCGTGACCGTGATCTTCGGATGGCGCCAGAAGGCGTGCTGCGGCGGTAACGGCTCGGTGCGGAACACATCGAGCGTAGCGCCCGCCAGTTGACCGGCATCCAGCAACGCCAGCAGATCGTCGTCAACCACAAGCTCGCCGCGAGCCACGTTCACCAGGTAGGCACCGCCGGGCAGTTGCGACAAGGCGGCGTGCCCCAGGATGTCCCGGGTATCGGCCGTCAAGGGCAGCAGACAGACCAGCGCACGGCACTGCGCCAGGAAGTCGGCCAGCTGCGCGGCACCGGCAAAACAGCGCACCCCATCGACCGCGCGGGCGCTGCGGCTCCAGCCATGCACCGGAAAGTCAAATTGACGCAAGGCCTGCGTGACCTGGGACCCCAGCACACCGAGACCCATCACACCCACGGTGAAATCCGAGCGCCGCACCGCCGGCCGCCGCAGCCACACGCCTTCCGCGGCCTGCGCCTGGTAACCGGCGAACGCCCGGAAATGCCGGATCACCGCATGGCAGACATATTCCGACATCTGAACACCCATGCCGGCGTCGTCGAGCCGTACCACCGGCAAATGGCCGGGCAGGCGCAACTGGACCAGCCTGTCGACACCGGCGCCGACATTGAACAATGCCTTGAGCCGGGTCTGCTGGTCGATCAAGGCCTGCGGAGGCGCCCACACCACCGCATAGTCGGCCGGTTCGGCGCCATCGACCCAGACTTCGACCCGTGCAGCGGGCAGATGCCTTCGCAGCACTGCGAGCCACGGCTGCGGGTCGCTGGACGCATCAAAAAAAACCACGCGTGTCGTCATGGTGCCATTGTCAACAATTCCGCGCCCTCGCCCACCTGGTCACCTGGCGCGTACAGGATTTCCGCCACGATGCCGTCGCCCGGAGCGGCGATGGTGTGCTCCATCTTCATGGCCTCCATCACCGCCAGCGCCTGCCCCTTTGTGACCTTGTCGCCGACCTTGACCGCAAAGGACAACACCTTGCCCGGCATCGGTGCGGTCAGGCGACCGGCCTCGCCATGGGTGTCGCCGGCGTGGTCCAGCAGGTCCACGGCCAGGATACGGGTCGCGCCGTGGGGCGCAAACACATGCACCTGCTCACCGGTGCGGTAGACCCGCACTGGATGGCGCATCCCAGCGAACTGCAGGTCGATACCGCTGTCGCCCGCATGAAACACCAGCAAGCCCTGGACCGCGCCCACCTGCAATTGCAGCGCGCCATCGTGCAGGTAGCTCAGCTGCGCATCGACCGATTCGCCATGGAACTCGTAACCGAACCGCCGAATGGCAACACCAAATGCGCGCCAGCCATCGCGGCGGCTGAACGGGTCGGATTGTTCCAGCGCCCGTTCGGTCAACAGCGTATCGGCGACCGAAGCGGCCACGGCAAACGCCAGTCCGACCGGCTCCTGCCGGAACAACGCCGCTGCCTCGCGCGGGATCAGCGCCGTGTCGAGATCGGCATGGGTGAACGACGCACTGCGCGCCACGTAGCGCAGGAACTGCACATTGGTGTTGAGGCCGACGATATGGGTCTGGGCCAATGCGGCATCGAGCCGCGCCAGGGCCTGGGCCCGATCCGCTCCGACTACGATCAGCTTGGCCACCATGGAGTCGTAGAACGGCGAGATCGCGTCGCCCTCGCGCACGCCATCGTCAACTCGCACCGACCAGGCGCCTTCAGCGCGCGTAAAACTGGTGGCTTCGGGCTTGCGGTAGACCTGCAACAGGCCGGTGGCCGGCAGGAATTGGTTGTCCGGGCTCTCGGCGCAGATCCGGGCCTCGATGGCGTGGCCGTGGATGCGCAGCTCCTTCTGCGTCAACGGCAACTTCTCGCCGCTGGCCACCCGCAGCTGCCATTCGACCAGATCCTGGCCGGTGATGGCCTCGGTCACCGGATGTTCGACCTGAAGCCGTGTGTTCATCTCCATGAAGAAGAATGTCATGCTGCCGTCAGGCTGCTGCTCGACGATGAACTCGACCGTGCCGGCGCCGACATAGTCCACTGCGCGCGCCGCAGCCACCGCCGCCGCCCCCATTTCGGCGCGCATGGCCACGGTCATGCCGGGCGCCGGGGCTTCTTCGAGTACCTTCTGGTGCCGCCGTTGCACCGAGCAGTCGCGCTCGAACAGATGCACATAATTGCCATGGCTGTCACCGAATACCTGGATCTCGATATGGCGCGGGCGCTGCACGTATTTCTCGATCAGCACCGCGTCGTCGCCGAAACTGTGGCTCGCCTCGCGTTTGCATGAGGCCAGCGCGGAGTCAAAGTCGGCGTCCTTCTCGACGATGCGCATGCCCTTGCCACCGCCTCCGGCACTGGCCTTGATCAGCACCGGATAACCCATCTGGTCCGCCTCCCTGCGCAGCAACTCAGGGTCTTGCGATGCCGCGTGATAACCCGGCACCAGCGGCACGCCAGCGGCTTGCATCAACTGCTTGGATTCGGCCTTCAGTCCCATGGCCTTGATCGCCGATGGCGGCGGGCCGATGAAGACCAGACCCGCATCGGCGCAGGCCTGCGCAAACGCGGCGTTTTCGCTCAGGAAACCGTAGCCCGGATGCACCGCCTGCGCGCCGGTGGCCTTGGCCGCATCCAGGATGGCCTGCCAGCGCAGATAACTGTCTTTGGGCGCGCTGCCACCGACATGCACCGACTCGTCGCAGGCGGCTACATGTTTCGCATTGGCGTCGGCGTCCGAATAAACGGCCACCGTGCGAATACCCATGCGCCGGGCGGTCGCGGCGACCCGGCAGGCAATCTCCCCTCGGTTGGCGATCAGAATTTTCGTGAACATGGCCCCTCAACCTTCAATGTGCGGGCGCCGGTGCAAACCAGGCCCCGATACGGCGCACCACCGCCTTCAGGAATACAAGCAGTACGATCAGCAGCCAGGCCATCAGAAACAGCGCGATGACCAGCGCGATACCGAACAGCAACGGATGCTGTATGGCCAGCCACAAGGCGCCAACGACCAGCCCATCCTCGACCAGGCTCACGCCAATGTTCGAGAACGGCTCGGGCGATGTGTTCACGGCGGCCCGCGTCGTGGCTTTGGTGGCAAAGGAACTGGCGGCCAATGTGCCCCCCAGCACACCGGCCACCGCTGCCATGGTGCCGTTGTCGACACCGAACACCGCCGCCGCCAGCAAAGCGCCGCCGGGAATGCGGATCACTGTGTGCAGCAAGTCCCACAGGCTGTCGAGCCCCGGTATCTTGTCGGCGAAAAACTCGATGAAAACCATGGCGCCGCTGGCCATGAGCATCAGTGGGTGCTGCAGCAGTTGCAGGCTGCCAGGCAAAACCACCCAGTCCATGGCACCGGAAAAACCGGTCAAAAACAGCACCGCATACAGCCGCAGCCCGCTCGCCCATCCCAGCGCGGCGGCCAGTGCCAGCAGAGCCGGCATGTCCATGGCTTGCACGCCGTGTGACAGCGCCGTCCCCGCCGGCTGCAGCGTGGACAACAATTGATCGAGCCAGGCTTGCATCGCGCACGCCTACATCCGGAACAGGCCGAACTTCGTATCGGGAATCGGCGCATTCAATGCAGCGCTCAATCCCAGCGCGAGCACCCGGCGCGTGTCGGCGGGATCGATGACACCGTCGTCCCAGAGCCGGGCAGTGGCGAAGTACGGATGGCCCTGCTCCTCGTACTGGTTGCGGATTGGCGCCTTGAACGCCTCTTCTTCTTCCATGCTCCAGGTCTCGCCGCGGCCTTCGATGCCATCGCGTCGCACCGTGGCCAGCACCGACGCCGCCTGCTCGCCGCCCATGACTGAAATACGCGCGTTCGGCCACATCCACAGGAATCGGGGTGAAAACGCGCGGCCGCACATACCGTAGTTGCCAGCACCGAAGCTGCCGCCGATGATGATCGTGAACTTGGGCACGGCCGCCGTCGCCACCGCAGTCACCATCTTGGCGCCGTTGCGCGCAATGCCTTCGTTTTCGTACTTGCGCCCGACCATGAAGCCGGTGATGTTCTGCAGGAATACCAGCGGCACCTTGCGCTGACAGCACAGTTCGATGAAGTGCGTGCCCTTGAGCGCCGACTCGCTGAACAGGATTCCGTTGTTGGCGATGATGCCCACCGGCATGCCTTCGATGTGCGCAAAGCCGCACACCAGCGTGGTGCCGTAACGCGCCTTGAATTCGTCAAATTCGGAGCCGTCGACGATACGCGCGACGATCTCGCGCACGTCGAACGGCTTGCGCGTGTCAACCGGTATCACGCCGTACAGTTCCTGCGCATCAAAGCGCGGCGCCACCGCAGTGACCTGCAATGCGGTCTTGCGCTTGGCGCTGTTGAGGTTGCGCATCGTGTTGCGGGCGATCTGCAATGCATGCATGTCGTTCTCGGCCAGGTGATCCACGACGCCGGACAGGCGGGTATGCACGTCACCGCCGCCGAGGTCTTCTGCACTGACGACCTCGCCCGTGGCCGCCTTGACCAGCGGCGGGCCGCCCAGGAAGATGGTGCCCTGGTTGCGCACGATGATGCTCTCGTCGCTCATCGCGGGCACATAGGCGCCGCCGGCCGTGCAACTGCCCATCACCACCGCGACCTGGGCAATACCCTGGGCGCTGAGATGGGCCTGGTTGAAGAAGATGCGGCCGAAGTGGTCGCGATCCGGAAACACCTCGTCCTGGTTTGGCAGGTTGGCGCCGCCGGAATCGACCAGGTAGATACAGGGCAGGCGGTTCTGCTGCGCAACTTCCTGCGCCCGCAGGTGCTTCTTGACGGTCAGCGGATAGTAGGTTCCGCCTTTGACCGTCGCATCGTTGCACACGATCATGCAGTCGACGCCGCTGACGCGGCCGATGCCGGCAATCAGCCCGGCGCACGGCGCACTGTCGCTGCCGTCCCGGTCCGGATACATGCCTAGCGCAGCCAGTGGGCTCAGTTCCAGAAACGGCGTTCCCGGATCCAGCAGCATCTGCACACGCTCCCGCGGCAGCAGTTTGCCTCGCGCCGTGTGTTTGGCGCGCGCCACATCGCCGCCACCGTTCTGCGCCTTGGCCACCTGGGCCTGGAGGTCGGCAACCAGTGCGCGCATCGCCTGGGCGTTGAGCTGGAAATCGCTTGCACGCGAATTGAGTTTGGATTCGAGGTTCGGCATGGGGTTGTCTGCGTCCTGTTCGTCGATGTCGTCGCCGCTCAGAGCAGCAGCAGCGGCAAGTCGGCCATATCGGCAAAAATCCTGGCAGCCCCCGCTTCGCGCAGCGCCGCTGGGTCACCGTGTGGCAGATAGGCAAACACCATGGCGCCCGCCGCGACACCGGCGGTGACGCCGGTGACCGTGTCCTCGACGACGGCGCAGCGGCGCGGATCCACCCTCAATGCCTCGGCGGCCGCGAGATACACATCGGGAAACGGCTTGGAGCGGGGTGTCTCGTAGCCGCTGAAGATGCGCCCATCGAAGTAGTCCATCAATCCCACCTTGCGCAGCTGCATCTCGACCTTGATCCGGTCGGCGCCCGATGCGCAGGCGATACGCCCATCCAGATGGGCATGGATACGATGCACTGCGTCATGGATGCTCGGTATCGGCGTGAGTTGCTCCATCAGCGCGGCATTGCGCCGCAGCTGGAATTCGGACAACCAGGTGCTGTCCACCGTGCGACCGGTTTCGGCTGCGATGATGCTCAGTTCCTCCTTCAGCGACTTGCCAACGAAGTGGCGCATGCACTCGTCCTGCGTCAGCTTCCAGCCCAGCTCGCCCAGCATCTCGCGCAGAACCCGGTTTGTGATGGGTTCAGAGTCGACCAGCACGCCGTCGCAGTCGAACAATACGGCCTCAAATTTCATGCGTTTGCTTCCTGTTGTCCTTCGGATGGGCGGCATTCAGGCCTTGCCTTTGCGCCGAGCCTTGTTGTCGTCCAGTGATTCGATTGGTGCAGCGGCCCGGGTCCACTCGGCCCAGCCGCCGTCGATATGCGCGACATTGGTCATGCCCATGTCCTGCAAGGACTTCGCGGCAAGCGCGCTGCGCCAGCCAGCGCCGCAGAACAGCACATACTCGCGCAACTCGTCGGCGAAAACCGGCTTGTGGTAAGGCGAGGCGGGGTCGACCCAGAACTCCAGCATGCCCCGCGGCGCATGCAGGGCGCCGACAATGGTGCCTTCGCCGAGTTCGCGGATGTCGCGGATGTCGACGATCTGCATTGCGGGGTCGCCGAGCCTTGCGCGAGTCTGATCCACGCTGTAAGTCTTGACCTGGGCCATGGCCTCATCGACCAGTTGTCGGTAACCCTTGGTAATGGGCATGATTTGTCTCCGTTATGCATGGGGCAGTGCGCCCGGTTGTCAATTCGCGTCGGGCTCAGGCGAGCGCGCGCTGGATCAGGATTTTCTGCACATCACTCGTGCCCTCGTAGATCTGGCATACCCGCACGTCGCGGTAGATGCGCTCGAGCGGGAAATCAGCCACGTAACCATAACCGCCCAGCGTCTGGATCGCAGCTGAACACACCTGCTCGGCCATCTCGCTGGCAAACAACTTGGCCATCGCCGCTTCCTTCAGGCACGGCTTGCCGGCATCGCGCAGGCTGGCGGCATGCCAGATCAGTTGCCGCGCCGCTTCGATCCGGGTCGCGCACTCGGCCAGCCGGAACCCGACCGCCTGGTGGTTGAACAAGGGTTGGCCGAAACTCTCGCGCTGCTTGGAATAGTCGAGTGCGAACTCGAACGCACTGCGGGCCATACCGACACTTTGCGCGGCGATGCCGATACGCCCGCCTTCCAGGCCGCCAAGCGCGATGCGGTAACCCTCGCCTTCGGCACCGATCCGGTTCTCGACCGGAATCCGGCAGTTGTCCAGGTTGATCTGCGCGGTATCGCTGCTGTGCTGGCCCAGTTTATCCTCCAGCCGCGCGACCTGGTAGCCGGGCGCGTCGGTGGGCACCAGGAAGGCGCTCATGCCCTTCTTGCCCGCGCCTTTGTCCGTCACCGCGATGACGATGATCACATGGCCGTTCTTGCCACTGGTGATGAACTGCTTGACGCCGCTGAGCAGGTAACTGTCCTTGTCGCGGACGGCGGTGGTGCGCAAGGCCGATGCGTCCGAGCCGACATGCGGCTCGGTCAAGGCAAAGCCCCCCAGCATTTGCCCTTGCGCCAGCGGTGTCAACCAGGTCTTCTTTTGCTCTGCGCTGCCGTAGGCCATCAGGATCGCGTTGACCGGGCAATTGGTCACGCTGATCGCAGTGCTGGTGCCGCCGTCACCGGCAGCGATCTCCTCGATCACCAGAGCCAGCGCGAGGTAGTCCAGGTTGGCGCCGCCAAATCCCTCGGGAACGCAAATACCGTAAGCGCCGAGGGCGGCCAGTCCCTTATGTGCGTCCTTCGGAAAGTGATGCTCCTTGTCCCAGCGCGGCGCGTTGGGCCACAGTTGCTCCTGGGCGAAGGCGCGTACTGCGTCGCGCACCATTTCCTGATCCTGGGTCAGCAGCATGACGTCCTCCTGTCTGATCAAACGGGGTTGGCCACAGCCGGCGGTCAGGGCAGTTCCAGCGCCACGGCCGTGGCTTCACCGCCACCGATACACAGGGTGGCCACGCCGCGCTTCTTGCCATGCAATTGCAGGGCATGTATCAAGGTCACCATGATGCGGGCGCCGCTGGCACCGATCGGGTGGCCCAGCGCGCAGGCACCGCCATTGACGTTGACGATGTCGTGCGACAAGTTGAGCTCGGCCATCAGCGCCATCGGCACGACAGCAAAGGCTTCGTTGACCTCCCACAGGTCCACGTCCTCGACGCTCCAGCCGGCCTGGGCCAGGGCCTTGCGGGTCGCCCCGACCGGCGCCGTGGTGAACCAGTTCGGCTCCTGCGCGTGCATGGCATGCGACACGATGCGGGCCAGTGGCTTGACGCCAAGCCTGGCGGCGGTCGACGCGCGCATCATGACCAGCGCGGCGGCGCCATCACTGATCGACGAACTCGATGCCGCGGTGATGGTGCCGTCTGTCCTGAACGCGGGCTTGAGCGTCGGGATCTTGTCCAGCTTCACGCGACCCGGTCCTTCGTCGATGGAGATCACTGTATCGCCTGTGCGGCCCTTGACGGTGACCGGCGTGATCTCGCTGGCAAAGGCGCCCGACGCGGTCGCCGCCTTGGCACGTTGCACCGACCTGGTGGCAAACGCGTCCTGCGCCTGGCGGGTGAACCGGTATTTGGCCGCGCAATCCTCGCCGAAGGTACCCATGGCCCGGCCGGGTTCATAGGCGTCCTCCAGGCCGTCAAGCATCATGTGGTCATAGACCTTGTCGTGGCCGATGCGCATGCCGCCACGTCCCTTGAGCAACAAATATGGGGCGTTCGTCATGCTCTCCATGCCGCCCGCAACGAGCACCTCCTGGCTGCCAGCCAGCAGCATGTCGTGCGCGAACATCGCCGCGCGCATGCCCGAGCCACACATCTTGGACAAGGTGACAGCGCCCGCGCTCATCGGCAATCCCGCCTTGAGTGCGGCCTGGCGCGCCGGCGCCTGCCCCTGGCCGGCCATCAGGCAGTTGCCAAACAACACCTCGCCGACCTGATCCAGCGCAACACCCGAGCGTTGCATCGCGGCGGCTATCGCCGCGCCGCCCAGGTCGTGCGCACTCAGCGTGCTGAAATCGCCCTGGAAACTGCCCATTGGAGTGCGCGCGGCGCCAACGATGACGATGGTCTGTGCGTCGGATGGGGACATGTCTGGTTCTCCTTTATTCATGGTTGAGCTGCAGGGAGCCTGGCGCCGGGCGCTCAGCCCATCTCGGCTTGTCCGGCCGATGTGATGAATCGCTTGTCTTGTTCATACGGGAACACGTCGAAGACATGGCCCTGCGCGATCCGCTCCTTGTGGGCCTGCCAGAAACTGGCCTCCAGCAGGTCTGCGTGGTAGCGCATGAAAACCGCGCGTACCGCCGGATTACCCAGCAGGAACGGGCCGAAAGTCTCCGGGAACACGTCTTTCGGGCCGACTGTGTACCAGATCTCGCCGCTCATTTCCTCCTCCTCGTTGCGTGGCGCGGGCACACGGCGGAAGTTGCAGTCGGTGATGTACTCGATCTCGTCATAGTCGTAGAACACCACCTTGCCGTGGCGGGTGATGCCGAAGTTCTTCCACAGCATGTCGCCGGGGAAGATGTTGGCTGCCACCAGATCCTTGATCGCATTGCCGTATTCGACTACGGCGCGCTCGATCTGGTCATGCGCCCGCTGCGCCGCCGGTTCGTCCGGCCCGCCGCCCTGGGTCAGGTCAAAGGCCTCCTGCAGATAGATGTTCAGCGGGATCATGCGCCGCTCGATGTACACATGCTGCAGGATCACTTCCATCTGGCCGTCGCCGTCGCGGTCGCTGATCTCCAACTGGGTGGGCGCGAACGTCTCGATCTCGGCAATCAGCTCATCGTCGAACCGCGCTCGCGGAAAGGCGACGCCGCTGTACTCCAGCGTATCTGCCATGCGGCCGACACGATCATGTTGCTTGACCAGCAGGTATTTGCCCTTGATCTGCTCGCGCGTCGTGTCCTTCTGCGGGGGGTAGTAGTCCTTGATGACCTTGAACACATAGGGAAACGATGGCAGGTCGAACACCAGCATCACCATGCCCTTGATGCCGGGTGCGATCCGGAATTTGTCGGTCGAGTGCCGCAGGTGGTGCAGGAAATCGCGATAGAACAGGTTCTTGCCTTGCTTCTGCAGACCCAGCGCGTTGTAGAGTTCGTTGCGCGGCTTGCGCGGCATCATGCTGCGCAGGAACTGCAC
>JBBRVD010000068.1:0-17867 GCA_038247175.1 Burkholderiales bacterium
ACCCATGGGGCCAGTCAGAAACACCAGCAACGCCCGGCTGAAACTGTGCAGCTGGAGCATCAGCAGCGTGAAGACGATGAACAGCATGATCGGCACGCCGGCCAGGATCGATGTCGCCCCCTTGCTGCTCTCCTCGACCGCTCCTGCCACCTCGATCCGGTAGCCGTTGGAGCCGTCGCGCGCCCATTGCGCCTCCAGCGCCCGCAGCTGCGGCAACAAGGCATTGGTCACTGTCGCACCCTGCAGCCCCTCGACGATGTCGCCCTGCACCGTGATGGCGTAGTCGCGATTCTCGCGCCACAATACGCCCGGCTCCCAGACCAGGCGCGGCTGCACCAGCTGCGCCATCGGAATGGACGCGCCCGAGGCGGTAGGCAGATAGGCGCTGGACAGGTCGGTCAGGTGCTCACGCTCGTCCAGCGGCTGGCGCAGCACGATGTCGATCGTCTTGTCGCCATCGCGAAACTCGCCGACACGGGTGCCGCTCAGGATCGTACGCGAGGCCTGCGCGATGGCCTGGCTGGTCACACCCATGATGCGCGCCTTGGGCTGGTCCACGTCCAGCCGCAGCACCTTGACGAATTCGTTCCAGTTGTCGTTGACGCCGCGCATGTCGCTGTTGGCACGCAGCACGGACTTCACCGCGTCGGCATGGACACGCAGCGCAATGGGCTCCGGGCCCAGGACTCGGAACTGCACCGGATAGGCCACCGGCGGGCCATTGGCCAGCAGCTTGACCCGCGCGCGCACCTCGGGAAACTCCTGCGCCATCAGGGTCGGCAGGCGAACGCGAAACGCCTCGCGCACCTTCAGGTCGGCCGGGATCACGATCAGCTGCGAGACATTGGACTGCGGGAAGATCTGGTCGATCGGCAGGTAGAACCGGGGCACACCCGATCCGACCCAGGTGCTGACGCTGGTGATACCCGACTCGGCCAGCAATCGCCGCTCGACGCGGCGGGTCACCTCGTCGTTGGCAGCGATCGACGTGCCCTCGGCAAACCACAGTTCCACCATGATCTCCGGCCGACTGGAGTCGGGGAAGAACTGCTGCTGCACCCGGCCCATGCCGACGATACCCAGTGCAAACGTCAACAACATCAGTCCGATCGTGATCCAGCGATGGTGCACGCACCACCGCAGCAGCGTCCGGAAGCGGTTGTAGAACGGGCTGTCGAAACTCTGGTGTAGCGCGGCGGCTCGCTCACTGCCGGTCGGCGCCGTGAACTTGACGGTGCGGGCGTAAGGCTCGTCCACCGCCGCGGCCTCCAGTGCCTGCAGGTCGGTTCCGCTCAGGGGCACCTGCTGCTGGCGCAGATGCGCCGGCGCCTTGAGCAGCACGGTGCCCAGGTAGGGCACGAAAAATACCGAGACGCACCAGCTCACCAGCAGCGCCAGCACGGTGACCGCGAAGATGGCGAAGGTGTATTCGCCGGTGACCGAACGCGCGATGCCGATCGGCAGGAAGCCGGCGGCGGTGATCAATGTGCCGGTGAGCATCGGCATGGCCGTGACCTCGTAGGCAAAGGTGGCGGCGCGCACCTTGTCATAACCCTCCTCGAGCTTGCGCACCATCATCTCCACCGCGATGATCGCGTCGTCGACCAGCAGGCCGAGCGAGATGATCAGCGAGCCCAGCGAGATCTTGTGCAGGCCGATACCCCAGTACAACATGCCGATGAAGGTGACGGCCAGCACCAACGGAATCGAGATGCCGACGATCAGGCCCGGCCGCATGTCGACGTAGTAACGCCGGTACCAGGGTGCGGGCCCCGAGCGCTTGTGCAGGCCCAGACTGACGAAGCTGACCACCAACACGATCAGGATCGCCTCGACCAGCACCTTGACGAACTCGTTGACCGAATTGGCCACGGAACGTGGCTGGTCCTGCAGCTGCACCAGGCGCAGGCCCGCGGGCAGGTTGGACTCGATACGCTGGGTGGCCACCTGCAACGCCTTGCCCAGGGTGATGATGTCGCCGCCCTTGGCCATCGACACGCCCAGCGCGATCACCTGCCGGCCCTGGTGGCGCACCTGTACCTGCGGCGGATCGACAAAACCGCGCGTGACGGTGGCGATGTCGGAGAGCCGGATCAGGTTGCCCGAGCGCCCACGGATCGGCATGTCGCGCAACTGCTCGAGCGAGCCGAATTGCCCGGCAACCCGGACTTGCACCGTGTCCAGTGGCGTCTGCACGACGCCGGCGCCTTCGACCGCATTTTGCTGGTTCAGCTGCGCCAGCACCTGCGCCATGTCCAGTCCGAGCTGGGCCAGGCGCCGCTGCGAAATCTCGACATAGACCTTCTCGTCCTGGACGCCGAACAGCTCGACCTTGTTCACGTCCGTCACGCGCAACAGCTGCTGGCGCACGTCGTCGGCAAAGGCCTTGAGCTCGGCCAGACCGAAACCATCTGCCTCCAGCGCGTAGATGACGCCGTAGACATCGCCGAACTCGTCATTGAAGAACGGCCCCCGCACGCCGGCAGGCAGGCTGTCGGCCATGTCGTTGACCCGCTTGCGCACCGCGTACCAGGCGTCCGGCACGTCGCCGGCACGGGTCGAATCCTTGAGCTGGAACAGGATCAGCGACTCACCCGGCTTGGAGTAGCTCCGGATCCTGTCCGCGCCTGGAACCTCCTGCAAGGTACGCTCGATCTTGTCGGTCACCTGCTCGGCGATCTGCTGCGCGGTCGCCCCCGGCCAGAAAACCCGCACCACCATGACCCGGAACGCGAATGGCGGGTCCTCGTCCTGCCCGAGCTGGAAATAGGCGGCGAATCCCAGCACCATCAGCACCACCATCAGGTAGCGCGTCAGCGCGGCATGCTCCAGGGCCCACCTGGAGACATTGAAACCGGGCTTTGAATCTACCTTCGCCATGGCCGCATCATTTGGACGATGACGCGGATGCGGCGGCGCCGGCCACCGCACCAGGGCGCACGGGCACGGCATTGCCCGCCACCGCTCTGGGCTGGTATACCGAGACTTTCTGGCCGGCGGTGAGCACATGCACGCCGGCCACCACGACCTGCATGCCCGGTGCCAGGCCGGACGCAACGACGACCTGGTTACCGTCCGCGGCAACGACCTGCACCGGCTGACGCCGAAGGGTCATCGGTTCGGGCTCCAGCACCCAGACCGCGGAGCCGCCATTGTCATGCCACAAGGCGCTGGTGGGCAGCATGATGGCCTGCTGGCCCTTGGGCGACAGGGCTTGCGGGATTACGGTGACGGTTGAGCCCAGCGGCAGTCGGACGCCGGGATCCAGCGCCAGCTTGACCTGAAACGTGCGTGTCGCTGGATCGGCCAATGCAGCCTTCTCGCGCACCAAGCCGGACAGCACGGCGTCGCCGGCCCATTGCCGCACCGCTGCCTTGCTGCCCAGTGGCAATTCGGCAACGCTGCCCTCAGGCACCGCAAACACCACGTCGAGCGGGCCGTCCTGGGCGATTCGCACCACCGGTGCGCCAACTGACACAACCTGACCCGGTTCCGCATCGACTGCGGTCACGACGCCGGAGGCCGAGGCCAGCAAACGGGTGTAGGCGGATTGGTTGGACTGCGCGTCGAGCTGGGCACGAACCTGCGCGACCTGCGACTGGGCTGCATCGAGCGCCGCCTGGCGCCGATCGAGTTCGACACCACTGATGAAGTTCTGTGCCCGCAGCGTCTTGGAACGCTGGAACTCGGCCGCCGCCAGATCCCGGTTCGTTTCGGCGGCATTGAGCTGGGCCCTCGCCGCGTCGATCGCCAGCTTGAAATCCTGGGGATCGAGTTGCGCCAGCACATCACCCGCCTTGACCCGTTGCCCGACCTCCGCCTGGCGCTGCAACAGCTTGCCGGGCACGCGGAAACCCAGGCGCAATTCGGTGCGGGCCCGCACCTCGCCCGCATATTCGGCTTCGGCGCTCATGGTCCCAACCTGGACCGTCAGCAACTTGACGGAGCGCACCGGTTCGGGTTGCGCCTCGGGTTTGGAACAAGCTGCCAGAGCAACCACAAGAACCGGGGCCAGCCAAAAAGCCGGTCCGACAAAGGGAAATGTATGCATGGTGACCCGCCTGGAGGGTGGCGGACCCGTTTAATGACTGATTAGTCAGTAATCTAGGGGATGGGTCCGACTTTGTCAAGCGACAATGCCGGCGTGAACAGCGTTCTTCACCCTTATCGGCCCCCGTCCGAGCACTACGAAAACTTCCCGGTCGCGTCCTGGTTCTGCCCGCCGCGGCTGCGCCCGCCGATTGCCGCAATCTACTGGTTTGCACGCACCGCCGACGATATTGCCGATGAAGGTACGGCCGATGTGGACAGCCGGCTGGCCGATCTGGCCCAGTTTCGCGACGACTTGCAACAGATCGGCCGGGGTGCGCCCGACTCGGGACACTGGCCCGAGGTGTTCAAGCCCCTGGCGAGCATGATCGATGCCTTTGCGCTACCCCTGAGCGAACTCGCACATTTGCTCGACGCCTTTGAACAGGACGTGCGCTTCACCGCCGAGGGTCGGCGTTACCGCGACGACGCGCAGCTGATCGACTATTGCTCCCGCTCGGCCAATCCGGTCGGCCGGCTGCTGCTGCACCTGTATGGCATACGTGACCCGGAGTCAGTACGACGCAGCGACCAGATCTGCACTGCATTGCAACTGATCAACTTCTGGCAGGACCTGCGCCGCGACATCGCCCGCGGACGCTGGTACCCGAGTCAGGAACAGATGGTCCGCCACGGCGTGCGTGAAGCCGAACTGCAACGCGATGCACCGTCCGCGGCGGCCGCACGCATGGTGGCGGCCTGTTGCGACGCTGCCCACGCGCGCATGCTCGCCGGTGCGCCGCTGACCCGGCAACTGCCCGGCCGCGCCGGCTGGGAGCTGCGCCTGGTGGTCCAGGGTGGGCTGCGCATCCTGGACAAAATAGCCGCGATCGACCATGCCACCTGGCGCCAGCGACCGCGCATTGGCAAGGCCGACCTGCCGCTGCTGCTGTGGCGCGCCTGCCAGCCGCTACCAGCCCAGGGGCTTGGTGCATGAGCCGCCGGGCCGCCCCAAGGCGAGTCCCGCAGCGCGCAGCGCGCAGGGTAGTCCCATGAGCCGCCGGGCCGCCCCAAGGCGAATCCCGCAGTGCGCAGCAGGCAGGGTACCCCAGTGAACCCGCAAGACTATGTGCAACAGAAGGCTGCGGCGTCGGGCAGCAGCTTCTATTACGCCTTCCTGTTCCTGCCGGCGCCCCGGCGTGCGGCGATCACCGCGTTCTACGCCTTCTGCCGCGAAGTCGACGATGTCGTCGACGATATGGTGGACCCGGGTGTGGCGGCGACCAAACTGGCCTGGTGGCAATCCGAAGTGGCGCAGGCGTTCGCAGGCCAGCCCAGCCATCCCGTGATGCAGGCGTTGATGCCGCTGTCGGGCGACTTCAGCATCGAGCCGCGGCATCTGCTGGCGGTCATCGACGGTTGCCAGATGGATCTGCAGCAAACCCGCTATCTGGATTTTGCCGGGTTGCAGCGCTATTGCCACCTGGTCGCCGGCATCGTGGGCGAAGTGGCGGCCCGCATCTTCGGCCAGACCGACGCCAGCACCACCGCTTATGCGCACAAGCTCGGACTGGCACTGCAACTGACCAACATCATCCGCGACGTCGGCGAGGATGCGATGCGGGGTCGAATCTACCTGCCGGTCGACGAGTTGCAGCGTTTCGACGTCAAAACCCACGAGATCCTCAAACGCGAGTCGACACCGGAGTTCCAGCAACGTTTCATTCGCCTGATGCAATTCCAGGCGCAGCGCGCGCATGGTCTGTACGACGAGGCTTTCGCGCTGCTGCCGGCACCGGACCGCCGCGCCCAGAAACCCGGCCTGATGATGGCCAGCATCTACCGCACCTTGTTGCGCGAGATCGAGCGTGACGACTTTGCGGTGCTGCGCCAGCGCGTCAGCCTGACGCCATTGCGCAAATTCTGGCTGGCCTGGCGGGTGCAGGCGCTCGGGCGTGTCTGACCATCAGCCCGCCCTTGCGGCGGGCCCCTGCACCGCGGTGATCGGTGCCGGCTGGGCCGGAATGGCTGCCGCAGTCTGCGCGCAGGACGCCGGTCACGCGGTAACGGTCTGGGAGGCCGCCCGTACCTGGGGTGGACGGGCCCGCGCGCTGGAGTTGCGGCTGCCGGGTGGCCAGGCCGTTCAGCTGGACAATGGACAACACATCCTGATCGGCGCCTACCGCGACTGTCTGGGCCTGATGCGCCGGGTCGGACTGGAGCCGGAACAACTGCTGCTGCGCCTGCCACTGGAGCTGCGGTTCCCGGACGGGAGTGGAATCGGATTCCCGCGCTGGCCGGCGCCCTTCGACGCACTGGCTGGCATCCTGGGCGCGCGCGGCTGGCGATGGGCCGACAAACTGGCGCTGGCACGCGCGGCCGCACAATGGCGCCTGGCGCAGTTTCGCTGTCCCGCCGACTGGTCGGTCGCTCGCCTGTGCCAGGGCTTGACAACCCGCGTGATGGCCGAACTGGTGGAACCCCTGTGCGTCTCGGCGCTCAACACGCTGGCCGCCCACTCCAGCGCGCAGGTATTCCTGCGGGTCCTGCAAGACGCGATGTTCGGCGAACGCCATGGCTCCAACCTGTTACTGCCACGCACCGACCTGTCCACACTATTTCCGGACGCGGCCGCACGGTGGCTCGCGCAGCGCGGCGCGCGGCTGCTCCCGGGCACACGGGTGCGGCAATTGGCTTTTGACGGACGGCATTGGCGGGTCGATGGCGCGCCATTCGACCGGGTGATCCTGGCCGCGGCGGCGCACGATGCGGTGCATGTGCTGCGGGCCAGCCTGGCAGATGTGGATGCGCAGACCGCGTCTGCGATGCAGCGATGGATCGACACGGCAGCCGCACTGCCGCATGCTGCCATCGGCACCGTCTATGCGTGGGCCGAAGGTGCGGAGCTGGCGCGCCCGATGCTTGCGCTGCGCAGCGGCCTTGAGGCCAGCACAGCCATGCCGGCGCAGTTTGCCTTCGATCGTGGCCAGCTGGGCGGCCCGAGCGGCCTGCTGGCCTTTGTCGTCAGCGCCTGCGACAGCGATCGCGACACGCTGCAAGCGCAAGTGATCGCGCAGGCGCAGCACCAACTCGGGCTGCAGCTGCAGCCGGTGGGAACCGTGATCGAGAAACGGGCGACGCTGGCATGCACACCGGGCCTGGTGCGACCGCCGATGGCCATTGCACCCGGCCTGATGGCCTGCGGCGACTATGTGGACGGGCCGTATCCGTCTACGCTCGAAGGCGCGGTGCGCAGCGCCCTGGCCGTCACTCGATCACCAGTTTCTGGGTCGTGACCACATTGCGCCAGGCACGGTAATCGGCCTCGATGAAAGCCCCCAGCAAGGCTGGTGAGCCCGGCGCCGGTTCCACCGCGTCGTTGCGAAAGCGCGCCAGCACATCAGGCATGCCGACAATCTGGTTGATCGCCGCATTGAGCTTGTCCACGATGGCCAACGGGGTGCCAGCCGGCGCCATGATCGCGAAATAGTTCACCACGTCGATACCGGCCAGACCCGACTCGGCCATGCTGGGCACGTCGGGCAAGGCCGGCGACCGTTTCGCGCTGGTGACCGCCAGCGGCCTGACCCGGCCGTCCTTGATGAACGGCAACAAGGCGGGAATGGTGCCAGTGACCAGCTGGACCTGGTCCGACAGCATGTCCAGCGTGGCCGGCGCGACGCCGCGATACGGAATATGGGTAATGAAGGTGCCGGTGCGCGACTTGAGCAACTCCAGCACCAGGTGGTTCACGCCACCGGCGCCCGCCGAGCCGTAGTTCAGCGCGCCGGGGCGGCGCTTGGCCAGCTCCACCAGCTCGCGCATGTTGCTCACGGGCAACTTGGTGTTGGTGGCCCAGACCAGAGGACCGGTGGCGATCATGCCTACCGGCACGAACTGGCGCAGTGGGTCGTAGCCAGCACTCGGCAACGACGCAGCGACGGTCGTGAACGGGGAGGCAACCAGCAGCAGGGTATAACCATCCGCAGCTTGCTGCGCCACATATTGGGTGCCGATAGCGCCAGACGCACCGGCCCGGTTCTCGACGATAAAGGTTCCGCCGAATACCTCCCCGAGTTTTTGCGCCACCAGGCGACCCATGGCATCGGTACCGGCACCGGGCGCGAACGGTACGATGATGCGCACCGGCCGCTCCGGCCACGCCGACTGCGCTTGCGCTCCAGCCGAGCCAGCGCCGAGCACGAGACCGACGCACAGGGCGCCCAGCCGGGCGGTTCGTATCAGAAACAATCGCTTCATGGTCATGCAATCCGGTAGCGGTGGGAGGTCGATGGGATCGTGCAACGACGACGTCTGCACGGCCAGATTGTGCGCCGAACGCATGACCGTCCCATGACAGTCGGCCCTCAGTGCGCCTCTGCCAGCAGGCTGCACAGTTGTTGCAGGTCGGTCACGCTGGCATGCGGCCGCGCCTCGTGTTGCCAGTCGTGTCCGCCGCGGTTCACCCACACGGTCTGCATCCCGGCGCCGAGTCCGCCCAGTACATCGAGCGCCGGATCGTCGCCGACATGCAGCACCTCATGCGGCGCGACGCCGGCGGCCTGGGCGGCGGCTTGGAAGATCCGCACATCCGGCTTGCCCACGCCAAAGACATGCGCGCTCATGTTGGCCGCGAAATGTTGGCCGATGCCGACCCGGTGGATGTCGGCATTGCCATTGGACACCGCAACGATCGGGTAACGCGAGGCCAGCCAGGCCAGCGCCGGCAAGGCGTCGTCATACAACTGGACCTGCATGCGGCACTCGAAAAAGACATCGAAGGCCGGCTCTGCCAGTGCCACGTCCTCGCCGTTGCGGCGCAAGGCGGCTCGAATACTCTCCAGGCGAAGCACGCTCATGTTGTGGCTCAGGGCGGGATGGTTGCGCACAACCTCCTCACGCACAGCCTGGCGGCGCGCCGGATCGGCAAAAACCGCGGCGGCGCCGGGCGCGCGGGTCTGCAGGAAGGCCAGCATCTGCGCCTCGGCACGGGTGATGACGGGCCAGATCGGCCACAACGTGTCGTCCAGGTCCAGGCCAATGGCCCTGATGCGCGAAATATCCAGCATAGCTGCGGGAGAATACAGCATGACCGCACCCCGCTTCCAAACCGAACCCCCATACACCCATGGACAGCCGGCGCGCTGCGCCATCCTGTACTGCAACCTGGGAACTCCCGACTCGCCGACCACCCCTGCCGTGCGGCGTTACCTGGCTGAATTCCTGAGCGACCGGCGGGTGGTCGAGATACCGCGGCTGTTGTGGTTACTGATCCTGCACGGCATCATCCTGCGCGTGCGGCCCGCCAAGTCTGCCGCCAAATACGCCAGCGTCTGGACCGAAGCCGGCTCGCCGCTGCGGGTCTGGACCGAAAAGCAGGCCTTGCTGCTGCAGGGCTGGCTGGCGCAACGCGGCCATCCGGTGCGGGTGCGCCACGCCATGCGGTATGGCCAGACGTCGATCGCAGAGCAACTCGACGCGCTCAAGGCCGAGGGTGTGAACCGGGTGCTGGTGCTGCCGGCATATCCACACTATTCCGCCACCACCACCGCCAGTGTGTTCGACGCGGTGTATGCCTGGGCGGCGCGCACCCGGCAGATTCCGGAACTGCGATTCGTCAACCATTACCACGACGATCCTGCTTACATCGAGGCGCTGGCCAAGCATATCCGCAGGCAATGGCAGACCCATGGCCGGGGCGACAAACTGGTGTTGAGTTTCCACGGCGTACCCCATCGCAGCCTGCTGCTGGGTGACCCCTACCACTGCGAATGCCATAAGACGGCGCGGCTGCTGGCAGAGCGGCTCGGCCTGGGCAAGGATGCCTACATGGTGACGTTCCAATCGCGCTTGGGCCGTGCCAAGTGGCTCGAGCCGTATACCGAGCCCAGCCTGGTCCAGCTGGCGCGCGCCGGCACGGCACGGGTGGACGTTGTGTGTCCAGGTTTCACGAGTGACTGCCTGGAGACACTGGAGGAAATCGCCATCGAGGCCAAGGCCGCATTCCTGGGCGCCGGCGGCAAGGAGTTCCACTACATCCCCTGCCTGAACGACCAGCCAGAATGGATCAATGCCTTGTGCGCGGTGTCCACGCGACACATGCAGGGCTGGCCGACGCAGGCAGGCGACGACAGCGAGTCGCGGGAACGCTCGAGCGAGCGTGCCCGGGCGCTGGGCGCGAAACAATAACCCGCCCGAGCGCCAGCGAGGCTCAGACGGCGCGGCGCCCGCCAGCCGACTCTGCGCAGCATGCCAGCGGGTTTCCCGCACCCGAGAACCGGTTTACTCTGTGCCTTGATGCCTGACTGCCGCAGCCCGAGACGGTCGGCGCTCGTGATCGGTTGCCGGATCTGCAACGCCTGTCGCGGTGAAGGCAACGCGGCTCAGCGCGACTTGTCGGAGGCGCGCAGCCAGTCGGTCACACACGCCAGGAAGGCTTCAGGCTTGTGCAACATGACCCAGTGCCCGGTAGGAAGCGCCTGTACCCGATTGCCGGGTTGGGCGCGAACCCAGTCCAGCCACCCTGGTGACTGGAACATGAACGGCTTGCGTGTGCCATAGACATACAGCAGCGGGCAGGCCGGGCGCACCGGTACGGCATGGGAAAAGCCTCCGACGGTGCCGAACCAGCGCATCGCATACGGATAGTTCATCTGCCAGCCGATGGTCGCCGGGTCGGCGCGACAGCCCAGGGCCCGCGCCATGCGGCGCGTCATCCAGTCACCTGGTGTGCCGCCGATCTTCCAGGCCAGCGCCAGCCAGAACTGGTAGCCGAACACCTGAACGCGCTGGGTCCGCGTCAAGGACCGGCGCAACGCGCCGGCATTGTGGTCGCCGATATCGACCGCCACAATGCGCGACACCCGTCCGGGATGGCGCGCGGCGAATTCGTAACCGAACACACAACCCCAGTCATGCATCAGCAACGTCACCGGCAGGCCGGGACTGACCTGGTCTGCCACGGTCAACAGCCATTCGCACATGTCGTCCAGCGACATCGGGAGCGGTTCGGCACGCAGGTCGAACCCCGGCAATGTGAAACGCACGCAGCAGTAGTGGTGCTTCAGCACTTCGACGGTCGCGTCCCAGAGCCGGAAACTGTCTGGCCAGCCATGCAGCATGACAACGGCATGGGGATGATCGCCCTCGAACCGGATCTCGACACCCTGCACTGAAATACGCGCAACCGCTGACATCGGCTCTTTTCCCGGATTCGCAAGATGTTGCACCAGAACGGGATCCTGGCAACGGGCAAAAACAACAGCATCCCGTGCTGGCTGGGCCCGCGGGTCATGTTGAACGATGGCATCAACCGGGGCAGAGGGCTTCGATTCTAGCCACGGCCCCGCGCGGAGATGGGCCGCTGGCAGCGCGCGCCCGACAACCCTTTAGCGGTCTCGGCGCCAGCTTCAATCGTCAGCTGCGGCGCGGAAAAACCGGATACGTTCGGCGTCTGCCGGGTGCGAAGCGATGGAAATGCCGCTCCAGGCACTGTCGCCCTCCGAGGTGTCCTGTCCGTTCTGGCGGCGCTGTTCGGCCATCACCTCGAAGAAACGCACCATCGCCAGCGGCGACATGCCGGCAGCCTTGAGCATGCGTGCCGACACCCGGTCGGCCTCGCGCTCGGCCGCACGCGAATAACTCGCGTTGCCCAGCAGCGCTGGCGCCGCGGCAAACAAGGCGCTGAAATCGCCAAACACGACAGCGGCAACCCCCGTAAGCACCGTGCCCTGGACCAGCATGCGCAAGCCGTGGCGATGTTGCAGATGACCCAGCTCATGCGCCAGCACTCCCAGGATCACGGCTTCGTCGTGCTGGAACAAGGTCGCCAATGCATCCGTCATGATCATCGTTCCGCCCGGCAGCGCGAAGGCATTGGGTCCGCTTCGGCTGCTGCGGAACTCCAGCCGCCAGCGCGGCACAGTGCCCGGTGGCTGCGCGGCGGCGAATCGGCGCAATGCGTCACGCAGCCGCGCCTGCTGCGCCGTTGGCAGTTGGCTCGGTTGCAGCAGGAAGCGGTCGACGGAGCCCAGCGCGGACTCGCCGATGGCGGCATCCACCGACACGGGTGTGGCCGCAACGACCAGTTCAGCCAGGGCGGGAAGCCCCCAACGCTGCAATGCAAGCGCCAGCACCACGAGCGCGGCGACGCTGGCCAGCACCCAGCGCCCGCTGCCCTGCATGCGCACGACCAGACCCGGTGCACGGCCGCTGGCGCGGCACCAGGCATCCCAGGCGGCGCCGTCGGCACAGTGGACTGCACCGCCGCTTGCCATGTGCAGGACACGCGGGCCGTGACGGGTCGGCTCGGGCCACTGCACGTCACTGGCTGGCACCCGGCGCTCGAATCCATCACCGCGCACCAGCAGATCCTGGCCCACCAGTTGCACGGTGACCGGATGCTCGCTGGCGTGGGTGCCGTCGAAATAACGCGCTTCCAGCACCGGTGCGTCGGTCTCTCGCATGCGGGCCTACAAGCCGATGTCGATACCCAGCAGGTCACCGGCCGCATCGCCGGCTGCCTCGACATCGGATGCCTGCAGCAGACTGACCAGGGTCGCTGGATCCTGGCGCGTCTTGATGACGACCGCCTCCAGCCGCATGCGGGTGGTCGCCACCACGGCAAACGGCCAGTACAGGCCCAGCGTGAACAACATCAGCAGCCAGTTCTTGGCGGTGAGCCAGAACAGCCGGGAAAACCGTAGCTGGCTGACGAAACGCATCGAGCGACTGCCGGTCTTGGTCCACACCAGATTCTGAAGGCCGGTCGTGAAGTATGTCTTGAGCACGATGTAAGCCACCAGCATCAGTGGCAGGGCCAGAGGCGCCAGCACGGCGAGCATGCGGCCACCACCAAGGCCACTTTGCGCCGAAGAAAAATGCGCGATACCGAACGACGCCGCAACCAACAGCGGCAACAGCAGCGACAGGCCGATGCATTTGAACGTCAGCAGGTAGAACGCGCCGGCCGTGGCCTTGAACCCGGTCTGCAGCGATGCCAGGCCATAGTTCTCGTGCTGATACCGCTTGAGGTTGCGCAACAACCAGGGCAACACAGCCAGCGTCACCAACACGATGGCCAGCGTCAGGTAGGCGTACCAGGCGGGTGGGTTTTCCAGGCTCGTAACCCAGGGCAGAGCAGCGCCGATCAACAACGCCGGAACGAACAGCGGCAACCATGCGCGGTACGCACCTGCCAGCGTGCCACTGAAAACGAAGCGCATGCCGCGCCAACTGGTATTGGCCAGTCGGAATCGCATCGACGACTTGAGCAGGGCCGGTGCGATGGACGCCACCAATATCAGCGCGATGATTCCGGCCAGCACCGAAAACTGCCCGGCCAGCGAATACAAGGCGAACAACAGGCCCACCAGCAGATACCCTCGCAACATCGAGCCCGGTTTGCCGTGGAAACCCAGTGGCGTGCTGTCCACCAGCGTATTGCCGTGGAAATAGCGCAGGCGCCGCGCCTTGGCCCAGGGGTAATACAGTGTGAACGTCACCAACACCAGCAACAGGTTGACGATCCAGATGCGGAAATATTCGCTGCCAGACCCGATGAAACGGATCGAGAGTTGCCGCACCTGCACTGCAGGCCCGTCGTTCGGTTCCATCATCGAATCGACTGCCACTGCTGGTGCGTCGCGCATAGATTCCCTGTTCGTCATGCGGCGCACGATCGCCCACAGCATCGATGGTAGCGCCAGACACGCGATCTGCCTGCCGTTCCATCCTGAAATTCGCGTACAGCGGCCACGTCCTGAGGAAACCGTCCGATCCATACCCGAGCACCCCCGGTCGTCCAGCGCCAGCGCCGTCAGGGGCCGTCCGGCGGCATCCGGGTCTCGCCCCAACAGGCGAGGTCGCAATGTTCGGCAAAGGTTTGCCTGTGGTCTGCCGGGTCAGGCCCGCAATACGGGGCAGGAGGAGCAGGAGGAGCAGGAGGAGCAGGAGGGGCAGGAGGAGCAGGAGGAGCCGGGCGGGGACTGTCACTTATCATGCGAATTCCCCCATCAACACCGCAACGAGCCCGATCCAGCTGTGCGCCGGTGGGGTCACAGGGCTGCGATTCAGCCCACCTCGAGGAAATCATCATGACATTGACCCCCTGGAAGTTGCTTTTTGTTTCGGCTGCCATTGTCCTGTCGGGCAGCGCTTTCGCCCAAGCCGACTGGCCCACGAAACCCGTACGCATCGTCGTGCCCTTCGCTGCCGGCGGCACCACCGACATCACGGCCCGCGTGATCGCGGACGAACTCACCAAGGCCGTCAAGCAAAGCTTCGTCGTCGACAACAAGGGCGGCGCCGGCGGCAACGTGGGCGCGGCCGAAGTGGCACGCTCCGCGCCCGATGGGTACACCTTCCTGATGGGCACACCCGGCACACAGGCGATCAACCAGTTCCTGTATCCGAAGATGCCCTACGACACGGCCAAGGACTTTGCGCCGGTGTCGTTCATCGTGCGCGTGCCCAACGTGCTGGTCGTCAACCCCGGTGTCAACGCCAAGTCGCTGAAGGAACTGATCGCGCTGGCCAAGAGCAAACCCGGGGCCCTGTCCTATGGCTCGCCAGGCAACGGTACCACCGGTCACCTGTCGACCGAGTTGTTCAAGGGCCGGGCCGGCGTTTTTGTCACGCACATCCCCTACCGTGGCAGTGGCCCGATGCTGCTCGACCTCATGTCCGGACAGATCCAGATGGCGATCGACAACCTGCCCTCGGCCATGCCCCACATCAAGGCTGGAAAACTCGTCGCCCTGGGTGTGACCGGCGACAAGGCCAACAGCCAGTTGCCCGACGTACCACCGGTGGCCTCCGTGCTGCCAGGGTATGCGGCTGAATCCTGGTTCGTGTTGATGGCACCGGCCGGCACGCCTCCAGCCATCGTCAACCGGGTCTCGGCCGAAGTTGACAAGATCCTGAAGAAGCCGGAGGTGGTCGAACGCTTCAAGGGCATGGGGGCGGAGCCGGTTGGCGGCACACCTGAGCAACTGGGCCAGTTCATTGCAGCCGAGACCGGCAAGTGGTCCCAGGTGGTCAAGGCATCGGGCGCCAAGATCGATTGACCAGGTCGACCCGAACCGGTTTCTGGCTGGTGGCCGCGCCGGTTGCGCCGCACCGACCATTCACTGCCATGTTCGGCTGCACCCTGGCGCTGAACATCAGCGCCGGCGACCTGGCCAACACCATGAGGCGCCTGGGGAATCGGGGTGGCGCGGCATGTTGACCGCCCCTTTCAGTGGTGGTGACCGTGCTCCCCGTGCACATGGCCGTGCGCGATCTCCACCGCAGTGGCGACGCGCACGTCGGTCACCGACAGGATGAAACGCAAGGCCTTGCCCGCCATCGGATGGTTACCGTCCAGCAGTACCGTGTCGCCCTTGATCTTGAGCACGTGAAACGCCTGCTCGCGGCCGGATTCATCCCGACCCTGCAGCGTGCCGCCGACCTTGACGCCAGGCGGAAACTGGGTCTTGGGAATCGTCTGCAGCAGCTTTTCGTCGCGCAGCCCGAAGGCGTCTTCCGGTTGCAGCGCGACCACGGTCTGATAGCCTTTTTCCTGACCCTCGAGCGCCTGCTCGATCTTGGCAAAGGTGTTGCCGTAGCCACCATGCAGGTAGACCATCGGCTCGGGGCCGGCGTCCAGCGTCTTGTGCGCTGCATCAGTCACCTTGTAGCGCAAGGTGACCGCAGTGTCTTTTTCGATTTTCATGGGGTTGTTTGTACCACCGAAGCGATCCGCCGCGTTGACCGCGATACGTCAAGCCACCGGTGCCGGCCACCGCCCCGGTACAGTACTGCACGGGCCAGTCAGCCGCCACGCAGGAAATCCGCCACCAGCGCCAGTTGGTCCGGCGCGTTGAGTGCCGGTGCATGGCCGCAACCGGCGATGGTCTCGATGCGCGCACGCGGCCCGCGCTGCGCCATCTGCGCGGCAGCATCGGCGAGCAGCAGGTCAGAGCTCTCGCCACGCAGGCACAACACGGCAATGTCCAGACTGTCGTATTCCTTCCAGCGCAGGTAGTCGTCGGGATGGCAGACGAACTGCTGAACCATGGCCGGGTCATAGTGCGGCGTGACCCGGCCATCGGGCAGGCGCCGGGCAGAGGTCTCGGTCAGATGACGCCACTGTGCGTCGGTCAGGAAACCGTAGGGCTGGTAGACGGTGCGGAAATACTGCTCCAGCTCGGTGACGGTGGCAAATGCCGATGGGTTGCCGGCATAACTGCGAATTCGGCTGATCGCCGCCTGCGCCAGCTCGGGTCCGGTGTCGTTGAGCACCAGCCGGGTGATGCGACCCCGCAGCGCACCGGCGGCAGCCAGCAAGCCGATCGAGCCGCCCATCGACGTGCCGACCCAGTCGAATTGCGCCACACCGAGCTGGTCTACCAGCGCCGTGGCCAGTTGCACGTAAAACGCCAGGCAATACTCGTCGTCGGGTTTTGGACTCCACTGGCTCAGGCCGCGGCCGATGGTGTCCGGGCAGATCACCCGGTAACCGTCGGCCGGCGTGCTGAGGTGTTCGGCCAGCCCGTCCATGTCGCGCCCGGTGCGGGCCAGGCCGTGCCAGGCGATCACCGTGCGCGGGTGCCGCGCGCCCCACTCGGTGTAGTGAATCTCGCGTCCGGCACAGCGCAGGTAACGCGATTGGGGACCGAAGCCAGCCCTGCTGTCGCGGGCGTTCACAACGGCACTCTCACGCTGGTCCTGCGCGCGCTGCGCAGGCGCAAGCGCCCCACCACGCCGGTCGGGAAGTAATACACCGACAACACGAACAGAACGCCCAGCCACAACAACCAGCGTTGCGGCGACAGCAGCGCCGACAACCAGGGCCAGCCTGTGGTCGCCTCGCTGCCCAGCCGCAGCAGGTCCTGCAGATAACTTTGCGCCACCATGAACAAGGTCGCACCGACCACCGCGCCATACATCGTTCCCATGCCGCCGATGACAACGATCAGCAGCACGTCCATCATGATCTCGAACGACAACGAGGTGTCCGGGCCGTTGTAACGCAACCAGAGCGCCAGCATCGCGCCGGCGACACAGGCGAACAGCGCCGACAGGATGCTGGAGATGGTGCGGTAGACCACCACCCGGTAACCGATCGCCTCGGCGCGGAACTCGTTCTCGCGGATCGCCTGCAGCACCCGGCCGAACGGCGAATTGACGATGCGCAGCAGTGTCAGCAGCAACGCCACGGCCAGCACGAACAGCAGGTAGTACGTGACCAGGCGCCCGTTGAGCATGACGCCCAGGAACGCCTCGTCCATGAGCTCGAAGCTGGGCGACAAGATCTCGGGCACCTTGAACGTCAGGCCGTCTTCGCCGCCGGTGAACTCGGACAGTTGCGAGGCCAGCGTCAGGAAGGCCGAGGCCACCGCCAGCGTGATCATGGCGAAAAAGATGGCGCGTACCCGTAGCGAGAACAGCCCGATCACCAGTGCCAGCAGGAACGACAACACCAGTGCGCAGCCCAGCCCCACCGCCAGGGCCTCCCAGGTCGGGCCCATGCGGGTGGTGGCAATCGCGATGCCATAGGCGCCGATGCCGAAGAACATGGTGTGCGCGAAGCTCACGATGCCGGTGTAACCCAGCAGCAGGTCGAAGCTGGCCACCAGCACTATGAAGATCAGCACCTTGGCCGCCACGTTGAGCGCCTTCACCCCCGGGAACAGGAAAGGCGCAAACGCCAGGCCCAGCAGCAATACCAGCAGCAGCATCACCAACGTGCGGCTGCGCGGCAGGTCGTTGGATAGGAGACGGGTCAGCATGTCAGTACCGCCCGGCCGTTCCGAAGGGACTGACGGCCCCCTCGGGGGGCAGCGAACGCAGTGAGC
>JBBRVD010000069.1:0-17842 GCA_038247175.1 Burkholderiales bacterium
ACCCTGGTGGGGCTGGAGGCGGTCAGCGCCAGCGAGCCGCCGAACAACGGCGCGATCCTGTTTTTCGCCGACGACACGATCCAGGGCCATGGGCGTGGGCATGTCACCTCGACCACCTATTCGAAGGAGATCGGCAAGTCGATCGCGCTCGGATTGCTGCAAGGCGGCCTGCGCCATGTCGGGCAGGAAGTGATTGCCGCATCGCCGGTGCATGGCCGGCAATATCGGCTCAAGGTCGTCGATCCGTGTTTCCTGGACCACCATGGGGAGCGATACCGTGTCTGAAACCGCGCAGCCGGCGATGCCACGCCATCGCAGCCCGTTCGACGGCTACAAGCCAGACCAGCGCCCGGCGCCCGGCGGGCCGGTTGGCGTCGGGTTGCAAGCCCGCACGCTGCCGGGGCTGTGGCTGATCCACACCTGGTCGTCAGGTGCCGACGGCTTGCGGTCGGCATTGACAGCGGCATGGGGCGCGGCTGGCGTGCCTCAGCGCACCGGGCAGGTCGCAACGCTGGCGCAGGGCCTTTTGATGTGCACCGGGCCGTGCGAGTACCAGCTTCTGGCTGCGCAAGTCCCGGGCTTTGCGGCGGACCTGCGCCGGCATGTACCCGCCGACGTCGGCTCGGTGACCGATCTTGGCCATGCGCGTTGCCGTATCCACATCGAAGGGCCCCATTGCCGAGACACCTTGTCCAAGCTGTTCGCACTCGATCTGCGCGAGGCTGCCTGGCCTGTCGGCGAGTTGCGGCTGACCGGCCACCACCATGTGCCGTGCGGGGCGTACCGGCTTGGCATCGACAGTTTCGATCTGCTGGTGCTCTCCACTTATGCCGTTGACCAGTTGGGGACCCTGCTGGATGCAGCGCAGGAGTATGGGGTGGTGCTGGAAAAACCATAGCGCACGCGACGCGCTGGCGCGTCGGGGCTTTGCGGCAGGATCTCGATGACTCGTGCACCGCCGCGGATCCGGGCGGGCGCTGGTGCGACGTGTTGCCGTTCTTGCGCCGCGCGCGGGATCAACCCGCCTCGACCTCGACCAGACAGTCGTAGAAGGTCGGTGCCCGTCCCAGGTCCGTCAGCTTCTGGCTGGTCAGTTCGTTAACGTTCTTGCCATCCAGGCCGAGTTTGCGCCACCAGACGCCCAGGCCGTTGACGACTCCGGGGCGTGCGCGTGGCGATACGATCATCTTGCAGCGATAGTGGCCGCGCTGGTTGAATACCCGCACAACCGAGCCCGACGCCAGCCTGCGCGCCTGGGCGTCGGATACGTGCATCTCCAGGATCGGCTCTCCCTCGATGTCGCGCAGGCTGGTCACGTTGACGAAGGTCGAGTTCAGGAAGTTGCGCGCCGGCGGCGAGATCATCGCCAGCGGATAGTCGGGTGAACTGCCGGGCGTCTCGTAGTTCGGCAGGTGGTCGGGCAGGCCGTCCAGG
Organism: Burkholderiales bacterium; assembly: GCA_038247175.1. GTDB lineage: Bacteria > Pseudomonadota > Gammaproteobacteria > Burkholderiales > Burkholderiaceae_C > CAISIP01. The sequence goes on from JBBRVD010000069.1 coordinate 1,435, forward strand.
CCCCTGTCGGCCAGGCGCTGGCTGAAGAATTCGCATCGGCCCGATGCACTCGGAAAACCACCATGCGCAAACGGTGCCTCCGGCAGACCCAGCGAGGCGAAACCCTGTGCCAGCAGCAGATCGAAGTCCACCGTCTCGCCGTAGGCGGTGCGGCACAGGGACTCATCGTCCTGCTGGAAACAGGCGTCGTCGAAACCCATGTGGCGCGCCAGTTCACGGAAGATTGCGGTGTTGGGTCTGGCCTGCCCTTGCGGCGCAATGGCCGGACGGTTCAGCACCACGTCGGTGTGGCCGTAACTCAGGTGGATGTCCCAGTGTTCCAGTTGCGTCGTCGCCGGCAGGATGTAGTCTGCGTAGTCGGCGGTGTCGGTCTGGAAATGCTCGAGCACGACCGTGAACAGGTCCTCGCGCGCAAAACCCCGGGCCACCTGGCTGGAATCGGGCGCCACGGCGACCGGGTTGCTGTTGTAGACGATCACGGCCTCGATGGCCGGACCGAAGGCGTCGGATGCCGGCTGCAGCAAGGCGTCGCCGATTTGCACCATGTTGATCGTGCGGGCCTTGTCCTGGCGCAGGTCGGGCCGCTCCAGCGCCGCGCGCTGTACCGGGAATTGCCCCGAGCTGGACAACAGGACGCCGCCGCAGCGTTTGCGCCAGGCGCCGATGAGTGCCGGCAGGCTGACGATGGCGCGCACGGCATTGCCGCCGCCGCGCACGCGCTGCACCCCGTAGTTGACGCGGATGGCAGCGGAACCCGCATCGCCCCGGCATGCGCCGTAATCCCGTGCGAGCTGGCGTACCTGCTGGGCGTCGATGCCGCAGACGGTGGCCACCCGTTCGGGCGGCCATTGCAGCGCGCGTTCGCGCATCCGGTCCCAGTCCTGCGTGTGGCGCTCCAGGTAGTCGTGGTCCAGCCAGTCGTGCATGATGAGTTCGTGCATCAGGCCCAGCGCCAACGCCGCGTCGGTGCCCGGCATCAGCGCGATGTGTTCGTGGCACTTGTCGGCGGTCTCCGTGCGCCGCGGGTCGATACACACCAGCCGCGCACCGCTGCGTTTGGCCTCCAGCGCATAGCGCCAGAAATGCAGGTTGCTGGCGATCGAGTTGCTACCCCAGATCAGGATCAGCCTGGCCTTTGCGAAATGCTCGACTCGCATGCCGACCTTGCCGCCGAAGGTGTGCTCCAGCGCTTCGGCGCCGGCGTTGGAGCAGATCGTGCGGTCCAGCAACGATGCCCCGAGCCGGTTGAAGAAGCGCGCCGAGATGCTGTCGCCCTGGACCAGCCCCATGGTGCCGGCGTAGTTGTAGGGCAGGATCGCCTGGGCCGCGCCAGGGCCCCGCGCCGCGATGCGTTTCAACCGATCGGCGATGTCGGCCAGCGCCATGTCCCAGCTGACCGTTTCGAACTGTCCGGCACCCTTGGCCCCGACCCGCCTGAGCGGTTGCAGCAACCGCTGCGGGTGGTAGCTGCGTTCGGTGTAACGCGAGACCTTGGTGCACAACACGCCGTTGGTGTGGTCGTGCCGTGGATTGCCCTGAACCTTGATCGCGATGCCGTCCTGCACCGTGGTGATCAGCGCGCAGGCGTCGGGGCAATCATGGGGGCAAGCGCCCCGCACGGTGGTGGAGGTTACGGCGTTCATGTTGGTTCCGGCTGCGGCACACGCGACCGGCCGGCTGACGGGTTTGCAGGGCCGGGCAGGGATTCTTCCCGGGCAGTAGACTTGCGGGTCGTGGTGTCAGACCGCCATCTTAGATCAACCTCAACCGCCGGCTCACGGGATCGTGCCAACACGATTGCGGCCTGCTCACCGGAGACCCGCTGCATGAAAGTCATCGATTCGATCCTCACCCAGTCGGCCGCCATCGCCGCGGTGCGACGCGACATCCATGCGCATCCGGAACTGTGCTTCAAGGAAGTCCGCACCGCCGACGTTGTGGCTGCCAAGCTGACCGAATGGGGCGTTCCATTCGAGCGCGGCATGGGCACCACCGGCGTCGTGGGCATCATCAAGAGTGGCACGTCGACGCGCGCCATCGGCCTGCGCGCCGACATGGATGCCTTGCCGATGCAGGAGTTCAACAGCTTCAGCCATGCCAGCAAGCATGCCGGCAAGATGCACGCCTGCGGCCACGACGGCCATACCGCGATGTTGCTGGCTGCGGCGCAGCATCTGTCCAAGCACCGCAACTTCGACGGCACCGTCTACCTGATCTTCCAGCCGGCTGAAGAGGGCGGCGGCGGCGCACGCGAGATGATCCGGGACGGTCTGTTCGAGAAGTTCGAGATGGATGCCGTGTTCGGCATGCACAACTGGCCGGGTTACCCGGTCGGGCAGTTCGCTGTCAGCCCCGGGCCGGTGATGGCGTCGAGCAACGAGTTCAAGATCCGCATCACCGGCAAGGGCGGGCATGCCGCCTTGCCGCACACCGGTATCGACCCGGTGCCGGTTGCCTGCCAGATGGTGCAGGCGTTTCAGACCATCATCAGCCGCAACAAGAAGCCGATTGACGCCGGCGTCATCTCGGTCACGATGATCCATGCTGGCGAGGCCACCAACGTCATTCCGGATTACTGCGAGATCCAGGGTACGGTGCGCACCTTCACGCTGGAGGTGCTGGACCTGATCGAGCAACGCATGCAGCAGGTGGCCGAACACACCTGCGCCGCTTTTGAGACCCTATGCGATTTCCAGTTCAAACGCAACTATCCGCCAACGATCAATTCGGCGCCCGAGGCGCAATTCGCGCGCAAGGTGATGCAGGACATCGTCGGTGCCGATAACGTCGTGACGCAGGAACCCACGATGGGCGCCGAGGATTTCGCCTACATGCTGCAGGCCAGGCCGGGCGCCTACAACTTCATTGGCAACGGCGACGGCGGCCATCGCGAAGCCGGCCATGGCGCCGGCCCTTGCATGTTGCACAACCCGAGTTACGACTTCAACGACGACCTGATTCCGCTCGGCGCCACCTACTGGGTGCGGCTGACCGAGGCATGGTTCGCGCAGGACGCACTGCAGGCTGGGCAATGATCGGCCTGGACCAGGCGTTCTCGGGCAGTTACGCCCAGGCGCGCGAGCGGTTCCTGGCGGCCGCCACGACAGCGGGGTTGCCGCTCACCTCGTACGATCACCCTTTGACAGGCCGCGACGGCGAGGCGCTGGCGCTGGACGTGGCGGTTGCGGGCGACCCACGGTCCGAGGCCATGTTGATCATTTCCAGCGCCTGCCACGGCGTGGAGGGTTTCTGCGGCAGTGGCGTACAGGTCGCATCGCTGCACGACGATGAATGGATGGCGCAGGTGCGCGCCTCGGGCGTGGCGGTGTTGTACCTGCATGCGCTCAACCCGCATGGTTTCTCGCATCTGCGGCGGGTCACGCAGGAAAACGTCGACCTGAACCGCAACTTCGGCGACTATGCGCAGCCGCTGCCGGACAATGCGGCTTATGCCCGGTTACATGCCTTGTTGCTGCCCGAGCACTGGCCTGGCGACGACGCGAATCGCAAGGCGATCGCCGACTACCTGCTACAACACGGCATGGCGCAGTTCCAGGCGGCGGTGACACAAGGCCAGCATGCGTTTCCCGAAGGGCTGTTCTTCGGCGGCACCGCGCCGACCTGGAGCAACCGCACCGTGCGTGAGGTGCTGCGGCGCCATGCGGGCAACGCCCGGCGGCTGGGCTGGATCGACCTGCATACCGGCCTGGGTCCCAGCGGCCTGGGCGAGCGCATCTTTGCCTGCAAGGACGATCCTGTCGCGTTGCAGCGGGCGCGCCAGTGGTGGGGCGGTGATGGTGCGACGCCAATCACCTCGTTCTATGACGGTTCGTCGAGTTCGGCCCGACTGACCGGCCTGATGTGGAATGCCGCCTACCAGGAGTGCCCGCAGGCCGAATACACCGCGATCGCGATGGAATACGGCACCGTGCCGATCCACGACGTGATCGATGCGCTGCGTGCCGACCACTGGCTGCAGCAGCATCCGCAGGCCGACGCAGACCGGGCTCGCCGCATCAAGCAGCAGATCCTGGACGCGTTTTATGTGGATACCGACGAATGGCGCGGCCAGATCATTGCGCAGGCGCGCCAGGCGATGTTCCAGGGTGTGGCCGGGCTGATGGCGCCACGCTCAGCGTAGCCGCAGTTGCTCGCGGCCCTGTGCCATCTGCAGCAACCCGTCGAAGATCAGGTTGTCGACCAGCTCGAACGGTGTGGACAGGCTGGGCGCCATTTTCCAGCCAGCGCCGCCGGTCATGAAGCACACCGGCTGCGCGCCGCAGTAGGCGCGCACGTTTTGCACCATGCGGTCCATCGCGCCGGCGATCGCGCAGGTGCCGCCGCTGGTCAAGGCATCGCTGGTGTTGGTCGGGAAATCGCGTACCTCCCCGGTGGGCACACGCAACCCTGCGGTGCCCGACTCCAGAGCCCGCAGCATGATGCCGTGCCCGGGAAGGATCAGCCCGCCCAGAAACAGCACGGCCGCGTCGATGGCCTCGATCGTCACGGCGGTGCCGACCATGGACACGACGATGGGCCGAGGCGGGCCCTTGGCCAGCATGCGGTGCCAGGCGCCAATCATCGCAACCCAGCGGTCGGCGCCGAGCCGGCTCGGAAAGTCGTAACCGTTGCGCAGTCCGGCTTCGGCCTCGCTGGCGACCACCCACTGTGGCGCGACATCCCAGATCTCGAGTTGTTCCTCGACACGCCGCTTCACGGCTTCGCCGGCCACGACGCAGCCGAGCATGGTGGTCGGCTCGGCCAGGCTGGCCCAGGCGCCATCGGCCAGTCGGTCGATGTTGTCGAGGAATTCGGCGCCGTGGGCGATCAGCTGCGCGCCCGGCGCAGGCGCCGTATATTGCGCCCATTTGAGCCGGGTGTTGCCGATATCGACGGCCAGAAAGGTCATTCTTGCTGCAGCGTCGGGGCCACGCCGGGAATGTGACGGGACGCCTCGTAGGCACGGGCGGCGCGCAACACCCGTGCGTCGCCGAACATCGGGCCGACCAGCTGCAGGCCGATCGGCAGGCCTTCGCGGGTGAAGCCGCACGGGATGGTGCAGGCCGGCTGCTGCGTCAGGTTGAACGGATAGCTGAACGGCGTCCAGCCCAACATCGTCTCCGGCGTCATCGGGCGATGGCCTGCGGGCACGGCATCGAAGGCTGGCACTGACGTGGCCGGTGTCGCGATCAGGTCGTACTGTTGCATGAACTGGCGCATCTGGGACCCGAGGGCACCGCGGCGCAGGTTGAGCTGCTGAATCTGCAGCGCGCTCAAGTGCCGGCCCAGTTCGGCCTGGGCAGCGAAGTCCGGATCGCAGACCGATTGCTGCCGTGGCGTCAGGCTGCTCCACACTGTCCAGGCGCCCAGGAACCAGAGTCCGGTGGTGATCTCCAGCGGGTCGTCGAAGCCCGGGTCGACCTGCTCCACCACGGCGCCGAGATGCCCGAGTTGCCGCACCGCGGCGTGCACGGCGGCGGCCACCTGCGGATCGACGTTGCGCGCGTAACCCAGCGCCGGCGAATAGGCGATCCGCAGCCCGCGTATGCCATCGTCCAGACCCTGGGTGTAGTCGGTTGCGTCGGGCGGCAACGACGTCCAGTCGCGCGCGTCCGGTTGCTTGAGGATGTTCATCGCAACCGCCGCGTCGCGCACGTCCCGGGTCAGCGGCCCCAGGTGCGAGACGGTGCCGAACGGCGACAACGGGTAGGCGGGAATCCGGCCGAAGCTGGGTTTGAGGCCAAAGTTGCCGCAGAACGCGGCGGGTATGCGCACCGAACCGGCGCCATCGGTGCCGATCGCGATCGCGCCCATGCCCGCCGCGGTCGCCGCCGCGGCACCGCCCGAGGAACCGCCAGCGGTCTTGGCCAGATTCCACGGGTTGCGGGTCAGCCCGGAGCGGGGCGAGTTGGTCTCGCCCTTGCAACCGTATTCGGGTGTGGTTGTCTTGCCCAGGATCACCGCGCCGGCCTCGCGCAGCCGGGCGCTGGCCGGCGCATCGACGTCCCAGGGCTGGTCGATGTCCAGCGTATGACTGCCGCGCAGCGTGGGCAGGCCCCGGGTCAGGATCAGGTCCTTGATCGACACCGGAACGCCGTCCAGCAGACCCAGCGGCCGGCCCTCGTGCCAGCGTTGCGTGCTGGCGGTCGCAGCCGCCCGCGCCCCGTCGCGATCGACACGCACGAACGCGTTGATGCGGGCATCCTGGCGTTCGATCCGATCGAGCACGGCGTCGCAGGTTTCCCGGGGTGATGCCTGGCCCTGGCGGTACAGCTCGGTCAGCTCGGTGGCCGTGCAGTCGGCCAGTTGGGTGGGGGAACGCGCCATCGTGTCCGGCTCAGTTCTGCCGCCATGGCAGGCCATGTTTGCGCCAGCCGCCCAGCTGACCGCGGTGCGCGGCCGTGTCCGGATTGCCTTCGAATCCTTCCAGGATGTTGTAGGCCTGCAGCCCGAGTTCGGTTGCGCGTCTGGCGGCGGCGATCGAGCGCACGCCGCTGCGGCACAGCAGCACCAGCTTCTTGTCCCCGGGCACGGCCGCCAGCAGTGCCTGGTCGAACTGCGGGTTCATCGCCATGTCCGGCCATTGCTTCCATGCGATCGGTACCGCGTCCGGGATGAAGCCGACCCATTCGCGCTCGGCGTCGGTCCGCACGTCGACCAGCACCGCCGCGCCTGATTGCCACCAGGCGCAGGCCAGTTGCGGTGAGACGTCGCCCGCATAACCGTCGGCCGCCTGCGCCTGCGCCTGGGCTGCGGGGCTGGCTGCCTCCTGACCTTCGGCATCGTGGCGGATGCCGGACGTCAGGTTGGCTGGCACGGCTTCGTCCATGCGCTTGGGGCGGGGCAGATCCAGCGCTTCCATGATGGCAACGAATTGGGCCTCTGTCTTGCCGGCGATCCGGGGGTTGCCGGCCTTTTCAGCGCCGATCGTGGAGTGGGTGCGGCCATGGTAGTCATGGCACGGCCAGACGGTGGTCGCGTCGGGCAATGCGAACAGCACCCGGGTGATGCTGTTGTACAGCGCCTGTGCGCTGCCGGACTGGAAATCGGTGCGGCCGCAGCCATGGATCAGCAGCGTGTCACCGGTGAACACGTGTTCGCGCCAGACATAGCTCATGCTGCCGGCCGTGTGGCCCGGTGTATGCAGTGCATGCAGGCTCTCCGATCCGACATGGAGCTGGTCGCCGTCCTGCAGTTGCACCGCTGCCGTCGTGATGCCGCAACCCGCAGGCGCTGCGGTCCGAGCGCCGGCGTGTTCCGCCAGCAGACCGGCACTGGTGATATGGTCGGCGTGCGCATGGGTTTCCACGGTCCACAACAACTTGAGGCCGTATTGCCGCAGCGTAGCCAGATCGCGTTCGACCTGATCGTCCACGGGATCGATGATCATCGCTTCGCGGGTGTTCTCGTCGAACACCACATAGGTATAGGTGCTGGAGGCGGCATCGAAAAGCTGGATCGGTTGCATGGAGGGTCCTCTTTGGCGCTGGGGTCGATGTATGCTCCAGCCTAGTTTAGGACTTTGGGGGCGATGCAGTGGACGAATACACGCAGGCTTTGCAGGGCGGCATTCTGGTGGGACTGGCGAGCTGGATCCTGCTCGCGGCCGTGGGCCGCTCGAGCGCAGTCAGCGCCATCACCCATGGGGTGTTGACGACGCGCAAACAGCCGTCGCCCTGGCGCTGGGCCTTTCTGTGCGGTCTTGTGGCCGGTGGCGCGTTCTTTTCCTGGGCATTGAACGTGCCGCACGTCCCGATCCGCCATCCCCTGGTGCTGGTGCCTGCGGGCTTCCTGGTCGGTTTCGGCGCAGTGATCGGCTCCGGCAGTGCGAGCGCACATGCGGTCGTGGGACTGGGCAGGCGTTCACGTCGTTCCTTGGCTGCCGTCATCACCTTCGCCGGCGCTGCCATCGCCACGGTGATGGTCACGACCCACATACCACCGGCCACCTGGTGGGTCGAGTCGATGTTCGAGGCGCTCACGCTTTTGTTTGGCAAATGATATGCAAACCACCGGCAACCGAACCCGCAACCGTGCAAGCCCTGTCCAGTCGTTGCCGGACTCCGTGAGCGCCGTGACCACCACACGGGTCGAACCCGGTGAGCCGCCCGACGGCAATCGCCGCAGCCTGACCCGTTTGTCGGCGCTGTTGGTCGCGTTCCTGGCCGGCAGCATGTTTGCCGCCGGACTGACCTTGTCGGGCATGACACAACCCGAGAAGGTGATCGCCTTTCTCGACATCAAGGAAATGTTCGTCGGCAAGTTCCCTGGCAATTGGGATCCGGCGCTGGCATTTGTCGTGCTCGGTGCGCTGGCAATTGCGCTGCTGGGTTTTACGCTGACACCGTACGCCAGCGTGCGGCCCTGGTTCACGGCCAACTTCATGTTGTCGAACCGGCGCCGAGTCGACGGTCGCCTGATCGCCGGCGCCCTGGTGTTCGGCATTGGCTGGGGCTTGAGCGGCTACAGCCCGGCCACGGCGCTGGCCTCCTTGCTGACCGGTCAGATTGATACCGCCGTGTTCGTGCTGGCGATGTTGCCCGGCATGTGGCTGGCCGGGAAACTCTGAGAGCCGCCGGGCCGAGCGGGCCGCCGTGGCGGCGGATCAGCGGCGGCGCCTGGCGCGCAGGGCGACCAATCCCAGCCCTGAGAGCATCAGCAACCATGCTTCCGGCTCGGGCACTGCAGCGGCGATGGCTGCCGAGTACAGGGCGTTACCTGTCAGTGCATGGGCCAGTCCGGTTGGATGCACGCCATCCCAGAACAGGTAGCCCGCGCAATTGCTGGCGATCGCATCACCCGAACTCAGGCACGCGTCGGTGACATTGGTCAGGAGTTCGGGCGGGTTGGCAATCGCATCGCGGCTGAATCCGGCGCTGTCGAAAATGAAGATGTTGTAGTCCGCAGCCAGATTGGTATCGATAGTGCTGACCGCTTGGGCCAACGCAGCATTGAACCCGTTGGTCAAGGCGGTGGCCTGCGCCGCGAAGCTGGCTGGGGCTCCCCTGGCGAGTGGCGTCAGACCCAGGTCTGGCATGTTGGACACCATGATGGTCTTGGCGCCCTTGTTCACCAGCGCGGAGATGTTGCCGGTCATGTTGCTGACGGCCGTACCCACGATCGTGTCGAACGCCTGTCGGGTTGCGCCCAGCGCAAAACCGAGGAACATGTCGTTGGCCCCGCCTTGCAGAAAAAACAAGGGCGAAGCACCGTATCCCGACGACGGCTGGAAATTGCCGATCTGGCTCTGGATACCCGAGATGCCGATGGTTGACGCATAGGCAGGAGCCAGGCCAGCAGGACTGTTGATGGCGTAGTTGTAATTGCCCGCCCCGGTCATCGCGCCACCGACTGCGAAGTTCGTGCCGCCGGCAGCGGTAGGCCATCCCGGCTGGGTCGGTACGCCGAGCAAATTGGCCAGTACCTCGGCCGCAGTGATGCCGTTGCTGAAGCGTCCGTTGGCGGTTGGTGGAAACAGCGAACCCGGGCCAGGTGTCATTTGCGTCAAGGCCGCCGCATTGCCTGGGTCGGACAAGCTGTCGCCAAACACCAGCAGCGAGGTGTACGGCGACGGAATTGCAACAACACCGTGAGCGAACCAGCTTGTCGTGACAAGAATCGCTCCCGCCAACAGCTTTTTCATCGATTTCATGCGCGCTCCAGAAGGAAATGAAGAATGTCAATTATTTTCACATGGCAGTCAATGCTGACCCGGGTAAACCCGATAGCTCCTTCGGCTGTCGGTTTACAGCGGCCCGGCGATTGCATGCACCTGCACCTGGTGCACCAGCCGCGCCACATCGTCGGCACGGCACAGCGTCGTTCCCGCATGCACCAGAGCCGCCGAGCCAGCCGCGACACCGTAGCGAAACGCCCGTGGCAGCGCCATGTCCTGGTTCAGTGCCCAGACCATCGCTGCCAGGAAACTGTCGCCCGCGCCGGTGGTGCTCCTCACGTTCACCTGCAAGGCGTCGGCGCGCCAGGCCCCGTCGGCACTGAACAGCATGGCGCCGCGTTCACCCAGGCTCAGCGCCACCAGTTCGGCCCGGCCATCGTGCAACAGCGATTGAGCAGCGGCGCGCCATTGGGTTTCGTTGTCCAGCTGCGCGCCGGTAATGTCAGCCAACTCGCGCAGGCTGGGCTTGATCAGGAATACGCCCGCTGCCAGTGCCGCCGCGGTTGGCGCGCCCGAGCTGTCGAGCACCACCTTGCAGCCGCGTGACTGCGCCAGTCGGGCCAGCTGCGCATAACTGTCGATGGGAAGTGCCGGCGGCAGGCTGCCGCTGAGCACCACGTACCGCGGGGCAGGTTCGACAGCGGCGAGAAAGTCGACGCAGCCCTGCCACTCCGCCTGCGTCAAGGCCGGCCCGGGCAGCACAAAACGGTACTCGCGACCGGTACGGGTCTCGAGAACGGAAAAACTCTCGCGCGTCTCGTTTGCAATGAACAGCCGGTGGCTGGGCACCCGCTCGGCCTGCAGCAGCTCTTGCAGACGGTCGCCGACGCCGCCGCCGGCCAGGTACAGCGCCAGGCAGTCGCCGCCCAGTCGCTGCACGACCCGGGCCACGTTGATGCCGCCACCGCCGGGAAACCGCTCGGCATGGCTGCAGCGCAGCTTGTGGCTGGGTTGCAGTTGCTCGCAGGACGTGGCCACGTCGAGCGCGGGATTGAGGGTGATGGTCAGGATGTCGGTCATGCGGTGTCAGGTCGATGAGATCGTCGCAAGGAGTCTGTCGCCTCGATGGCTGATAGCGCGCACCCAGCCCTGGCGTGGGCATGCTCCCCCAGCCTGGCCTCGCCAGGCCCACCGAGAGGGTGCGAGGGCCACTGGGTGGCCCGGCGTTTGCGCACCCATGCCCGCACTGTAGACCACGACACGCCATGGTGCCGATCGACTTCGGTTACGCTCGGTTTGCGGGTTGCCCGCGTCGCGTTGGTGATGCGCAGGCCACCTGGACTGATGCAGGGCAACCCTTGGTGCACGATCCGGGGGCCCGGCATGCCGACCACGACTGGCAGGAGATACACATGAACGATCTTTTTTCACTGCACGGGCGCACCGCCCTGGTCACGGGCGGATCGCGCGGCATCGGCCGCATGATCGCCGAAGGATTCCTGGCCCAGGGCGCGCGGGTCTACATCGCGTCGCGCAAGGCCGAGGTCTGTGACAAGGCGGCCGCCGAGATGTGCAAGATCGGGCCCTGCGTCTCGTTACCGGCCGACGTGTCGAGCGTCGAGGCCGCCACCGCGATGGCCGCCCGATTCGCCGCGCTCGAGGACCGGCTCGACATCCTGGTCAACAACGCCGGCGCGGCCTGGGGCGCCGAGTTCGATGCCTTTCCGGAGAGTGGCTGGGACAAGGTCATCAACCTGAACCTGAAGTCGCCGTTTTTCCTGACCCAGGCCTTGATCACCCAGTTACGCAACGCCGCCAAGGTGCGTCCGGCGAAGGTCATCCATATCGCCTCGATCGACGGAGTGTCGGTCAACCCGCAGGAAACCTACTCCTACGCTGCCAGCAAGGCCGGGCTGATCCACCTGACGCGGCGCATGGCGCTGCGGCTGATCCAGGACAACATCGTCGTCACCGCGATTGCGCCGGGCGCCTTCGCCTCCGACATGAACAAGGATGCACGCGACCATGCCGATACCGTTTCGGCGCGTATTCCGGCGCGTCGCATCGGCACCGCCGAAGACATCGCGGGCGCGGCGATCTACCTCGCTTCCCGGGCCGGGGATTATGTCGTGGGCTCCACTCTGATCGTCGACGGCGGCGTGACGCACGCGCGCGGCTGACCAGAGCGTCAGCGCGTCGAGAATGGGGCTTGAAGCGGCGTGACCCACGCGCGCGGCTGACCTTGCCTCGCGGCTGGGCCCGCCAGCGGCCTAATCGACCAGCCGGACCTTGACGCTTTTGCCCTTGACCTTGCCCGCATTGAGCCGGCGCATCGCCTCCTTGGCGATATCGCGCTGCACCGCGACGAAGGTCGTGAACTCGGTCACGTTGATCTTGCCGATCTGCTCGCGGCTGTAGCCGCCTTCGGCGCCGGTCAGCGCGCCCAGCACGTCGCCGGGACGGATTTTTTCCTTGCGCCCGCCCAGCAGCTGCAGCGTCACCATCGGCGGCAGCAGCGGGCCCTGGCCGGTGGGCCCGAGTTCGTCGGCGGTGTGCCAGACCGATTCCTGTTTCTGGTATTGCTCGATCTTGCCGACCGCGCCCATCTCGTCCATGCTGGCCAGGCTCAGCGCCAGCCCGGTTGCGCCGGCGCGCCCGGTGCGACCGATGCGGTGCACATGCACCTCGGGGTCGGGGGTGATGCTGACGTTGATCACCGCCTCGAGTTGCTCGATGTCCAGGCCGCGCGAGGCGACGTCGGTGGCCACCAGCACCGAACAGCTGCGGTTGGCGAACTGTGCCAGCACCTGGTCGCGTTCGCGTTGCTCGAGTTCGCCGTACAGCGCCAGCGCGCTGAAGCCCTGCTGCTGCAGGAACTCGACCAGTTCGCGGCACTGCTGCTTGGTGTTGCAGAAGGCCAGCGTGCCGACCGGGCGGAAATGGTTCAGCAGCAAGGCAACGGTCGGGTAACGGCTGGCGCGGGTCACCTCGTAGAAGCGCTGCTCGATCGCCGGGCCCGCCTGGTTGCCGGACACTTCAATACGCGATGGTTCGCGCATGAACTGCTTCGCCAGTTTCTCGATACCTTGCGGATAGGTGGCCGAGAACAGCAAGGTCTGCCGGGTGGCCGGGCACTGCCGCGCGACCGTGCTGATGTCGTCGAAGAAACCCATGTCCAGCATGCGATCGGCCTCGTCTAGCACCAGCGTGTTGAGCGCCTCGAGTGTGAGGTACTGGCGCTGGAGAAGGTCCATCACCCGCCCCGGCGTGCCGACGACGATATGCGCGCCATGCTCCAGCGACGCCCGCTGGCCGCGCACCGCGACGCCGCCGCACAAGGTGACGACCTTGATGTTCTCTTCGGCGCGCGCCAGGCGGCGGATCTCGACCGTGACCTGGTCGGCCAGCTCGCGCGTCGGACACAACACCAGCGCCTGCACCGCGAAACGGCGCGGGTTCAGGTGGGTCAGCAGCGCCAGCGCGAACGCCGCCGTCTTGCCGCTGCCGGTCTGCGCCCGCGCGATCAGGTCCTTGCCCGCCAGTGCCAGCGGCAGGCTGGCAGCCTGGATCGGCGTCATGGCCTGGTAACCCAGGCTGAGCAGGTTTTCCAGCGTGCCGGGTTTGAGCGGCAGGCTGGCGAAACCCGCTGAGATATGGCCCCCAACCCAGGCTTCGCCTGGCCCCCCAGGGGGGTGCAGTCGTTCTTGGGACGGCCCGGCGAACGACTTCGGCCCCTCAACCCAGGCGTCGCCTGGCCCCCCAGGGGGGTGCGGTCGTTCTTGGGACGGCCCGGCGAACGACTTCGGCGGTGTCGTGCGCTGCGTCACACGCTGGTCATCGCAACCGTCTTGGTCGCGAGATAGGCGTCCAGCGCCTCGGGGCCGCCTTCGCTGCCGTAGCCGGAGTCCTTGACCCCGCCGAACGGCAGCTCGGGCCAGGGCGCGGCCGGCTGGTTGATCCACAACATGCCGGTCTGCACCTGGCTGGTCAACTGGTGCGCGGTCTTGATCGAGCTGGTGAAGGCATACGCCGACAGGCCGAACGGCAGGCGGTTGGCTTCGGCGATGGCCTCCTCGACGTTCTTGACGCTGCGCACCGCGGCCAGAGGACCGAACGGCTCGTCGTTGAATACCGAACTGTCCAGCGGCGCATCGAGCAGCAGCGTCGGGGCGAAGAAGTTACCTTCATTGCCGATGCGCTCGCCACCGACCGCGACCTTGGCACCGCGCTTGATGGCATCGGTGGTGATCGCGTGCATCGCGCTCAGCCGGCGCGGGTTGGCCAGCGGGCCCATCTGCGTGCCGTCGGTCATGCCGTTACCGACTTTCAGGCCGGAGATGTACTGGATGAAGCCGGCGACGAACTCCTCGTGTGCGGACTCCTCGACCAGGAAACGGGTCGGCGAAATGCAGACCTGGCCGGCATTGCGAAACTTGGCGGCGGCGATCACCTTGATTGCGTGTGCGATGTTGGCATCGCCTGCGACGATCACCGGAGCATGACCGCCCAGCTCCATCGTGGCGCGTTTCATGTGCTGGCCCGCCAGCGCGGCCAATTGCTTGCCCACCGGTGTGGAGCCGGTGAACGTGATCTTGCGGATCACCGGATGCGGAATCAGGTAGCCGCTGATCTCGGCCGGATCGCCATACACCAGCGACACCACGCCCGCGGGCATGCCGGCGTCGACAAAGGCGCGGATCAGTTCGGCCGGCGAAGCAGGCGTCTCTTCGGCCGCCTTGACGATGATGGAGCAGCCGGTGGCCAGGGCGGCGCCCATCTTGCGCACCACCTGGTTGATCGGGAAGTTCCACGGTGTGAACGCGGCAACCGGCCCGAGCGGCTCCTTGAGCACCATCTGCTGCACATTCATCGCGCGTGGCGACACCAGCCGTCCGTGGACGCGCTTGCCCTCTTCGGCAAAGTACTCGATGATGTCGCTCGCGGACGCGACTTCGCCCTTGGCTTCGGCCAACGGTTTGCCCTGTTCCAGCGTCATCATGCGGGCGATGTCGGCGCTTCGCTCGCGCAGCAGCTGGGCTGCGGCACGCATCACCTTGGCACGCTCCATGGCCGGCGTGTTGCGCCAGATCTCGAAGCCCTTGGCGGCCGACGCCAACGCATCGTCCAGGTCGGCGATGGTGGCCTTGGCCACGGTGCCGATGACCTTGCCATCGGCCGGATTGTGCACTGTCAAAGTAGCGCCGCCTCGGGCGGAACGCCATTCGTTGTTGATCAGCAGTTGAACGTCGGGATAGGTCATGGTTGGAGTCCTGATGAAGCGGGTGATGGGGAGCGCGTCGGCGCTGTGGGGCAGCGCATCGTTCCCGTGGAACGTTGGCCGCCAGCGCGGAGGTCGCGCCTGCATTGTCGCGCAAACCGCATGCCCCGCCTTGCATGCGGGTGTCCGCGCCGCGCACTGCGGCTCGTGACCATGAGGTCCTCGTGCCGATGAAGGTACGGGCCCCGTTCGACACGACTGCGATCTGTACACGCATCTCGATCGACCCTGTCGCAGCCTTCATGGGCGGAGATAATCAGTCGCTTGCCCTGCGTCGAGGACTTTCTTTCAACCCACCTGCGCCATGCCCGAAATCGTCTTCAAAGGCAAAGAGTACGTCTACAACCACCACCTGACGGTGCCCTACCGCCCGCTGATGCCGCATGCGGGCAAAGGCATCGGTGCGCCAGACCTGGCAGGCAACCTTGTGGTGCACGGTGACAATCTGCACGCGCTCAAGAGCCTGCTGCCGCGCCACGCGGGCCAGGTGGAGCTGATCTTCATCGATCCGCCCGACAACACCGGCAACGAAGGCTGGTGTTACAGCGACGGGGTGAACTCACCCATCATGAAGGAGTGGCTGAGCACCAATCCGGTGGACGGCGATGACATGCTGCGCCACGACAAATGGCTGTGCATGATGTGGCCGCGCCTGGTGCTGCTGCGCGAGCTGCTCAGTGAAACGGGTTCGATCTGGATCACGCTGGACGACAACGAGGTACACCGGGCACGGTTGGTGCTGGATGAGATTTTTGGGGAACAGGCGTTTATTGCCAATATTGTTTGGCAAAAGAACTACTCGCCGAAGGGCACGGCTCAGTTCTTCTCCGAGGACCATGACCACCTCCTTGTTGTCGCGAAAAACCGGGATATGTGGCGTCCGAACTTATTGGAAAGAACCGAGGATATGGACGCCCGCTACGACAACCCGGACAACGATGAACGCGGGCCATGGAAGTCGAGTGATTTGTCGGCTCGAAATTTTTATAGTGAAGGAACGTACCCAATCACTTGCCGCGGCGGTCGGATAGTTGCTGGCCCTCCGCCGGGCAACTACTGGCGCGTCAAAGAATCGAAATTCAAACAAATGGATGATCAAGGGCGCATCTGGTGGGGTGAGAGCGGAAACAACGTACCCGCGATCAAGCGCTATCTCAGCGAAGTCAAGCAAGGCCGTACTCCACAAACACTGTGGTTCTACGACGAAGTCGGTCACACCCAAGACGCCAAGAAGACGCTCATTGAGATGGGCATGCTCAGCAACGAAAGGACCAACACGATCACGCCCAAGCCGGTGTCGCTGATCGAACGGGTGTTGGAGATCGGCGCAGACGACAACGCCCTCATCCTCGACTCCTTCGCCGGCTCCGGTACCACGGCCCATGCCGTGCTCAAGGCCAACGCCAAGGACGGTGGCGCGCGCAAGTTCATCCTGGTCGAAGGCGAGGACTACGCCGACACGCTGACGGCCGAGCGCGTGCGCCGTGCGATCAAAGGCTACGCCTGGGAAGGCA
>JBBRVD010000070.1:0-17474 GCA_038247175.1 Burkholderiales bacterium
GTGGCACCGAACCGCGCCTTGTCCGGTCGCGTCAAAGTGAACCTGGCCGAGAAGCTGGTGGGCAAGGCGATCGATGTGCCGCTGGTAGTTGGCGGAACGTTGGATGCGCCCACCGTGACGCTGACGCGCAGTGCGATGCTGGGCGCAGCCATCGGCACGCTGGTGATGCCGGGTGTGGGCACCGGAGCTGGCGCCACGGTGGGTGAGGCGATCGGCGAAAAGCTAAAGGGGTTGTTCGGAAAGTGAGCCTGTGCTCTGGGCAGTAAGACTGATATTCCGAGATTGACGGCCAGCCCTTCGCCCTTCGCCCTTCGCAGTGAGAGACTGTCTTTATCGCCGGCACCCCGGCCGGGCTGCGGCTACGACGACTCGGTTACCTGCGACGCAACCCACCGCATCGCGCGCGGTGGTCGGTCATGTACCAGCGGGTTGGCGGAGCCGCCTTTATTCGGCCTGCAGACGATGCGCGGCCCACAACACCTGGTCCACGACGCCGCGTACGCTCTTGCGCTGGGTTTCGTCGCGCAGCTCTCCGTCGGCATCGAACGCATCGGCGGCCCGGCCGAGCGCGAAAGCCTTGGGCGCCAGCCAGCACTGGGTGTTGATCAACAGTGGCGCAAGGTGGCTTTGCGAGCGCAGGCCGCCGAGTGCACCGCTGGCTGCGCTGAGCATGCCAACCACTTTGCCGCGGAAGGACTTGAAGCCGTCCGACCAATCGGGGTCGCCCTTGATCGGGCTCGAAACCCAGTCGATGGTGTTCTTGAGCAGCGCGGTGTAGGAGCCGTTGTATTCCGGCGAGCAGACGATCCAGGCCGGGTGTTCGAACATCAGCTGCTTGAGCCGCACCACGTCGGCCGGCGTGCCGCGGGTTTCAAGGTCGGCGTTGTACATCGGAATATCGAAATCGCCCAATTCGATATGGTTGACCTGGGCGCCGGCGTCCCGGCCCATCTGCGCGGCGACGGCAGCCAGGCGGCGGTTGAAGGAGTGCTGGCGGGTGCTGCCCGCGAAGACGAGTAGTTTCATGGCGCGATTGGAGCACAGGCTGGCGCTGGTTGCCGGCCTGTGACTTCGGTTGTCTGCTGGGTGTCTGGAACAGGGCGGTGTTCGAGCCGGCCGGATCCGGCCCACGTTTTGCGAAAACGGCGTTCGAAACATTCACTACCGTTGCTAAAATGTACAAATCTATCCATTTTTGTACAAAATGATCACACTCCCATTGAGCGAGTTCAGGGCCAATGCATCGTCCACATTGGATCTGGTGCAGCGGGGCCAGACCGTGCGCATCCTGCGGCACGGAAAACCAGTGGCCGATCTGGTGCCGGTGCGGGAGTCCGCCGGCGAAGAAGATCTGCCGAACTGGAAACGGCCGTTCACGCCGGTGCAGCTGCCGCCCGGTGTGTCACTGGCACAAGCGGTGCGCGATGAGCCAGACGGAGCAACGGCATGATTGAAGACGCACTACCGCGCTCCCGACTTGCTGCGGGCGGCCTGGATCCGGCAGGTGCCGGTGCCGGCGGCTTGCGGGTCATGCTCGATGCCTCGGCCCTGCTCAAGCGGTATGCGTCGGAAGCTGGCCATGCGAGGGTGCTCGACCTGTTTGCATGGGCAGATGGATTGCTGGTGGCTGCCCACTGCCAGAGCGAAGTGGCATCGGCCCTGCTTCGGCGCCGGCGCGAGGGATGCCTGCCAGCGGCGGAGTTCGAACGGGTCTGGGCGGCGGCGCGCAGTGATATCGCCGACATGGTGCGCATCCCCTTGGACGACCATGTCGAGCGTTTCGCCTTTGCGGCGATGGAGCATGAGCCACTGCGCGTGACCGATGCCCTGCATCTGGCCAGCGCACTGGCGGCGAACGTGGATTTGTTTGTGACAGCCGACCGGCGCGTGGCGCAGGTCGCGCAGTCGATGGGTTTGCCGGCGGAATGCCTGGAGGCAGCCGCGGCAACGAGCCAGGAAAAAGGATGGACGCCATGATGTACCCGGAAGAATTCGACGTGATTGTGGTCGGCGGTGGCCACGCCGGCACCGAGGCCGCTCTCGCGGCCGCCCGCATGGGCAGCAAGACCTTGCTGCTCACGCACAACATCGAGACGCTGGGGCAGATGAGCTGCAATCCGTCGATCGGTGGCATTGGCAAGGGCCATCTGGTGAAAGAGGTCGACGCGCTGGGCGGCGCTATGGCGGCTGCGACCGACGAGGGCGGCATCCAGTTCCGTGTCCTCAACTCCAGCAAGGGGCCGGCGGTGCGTGCAACACGTGCCCAGGCCGACCGCATCTTGTACAAGGCGGCGATCCGGCGCCGGCTGGAGAACCAGCCCAACCTGTGGTTGTTCCAGCAGGCGGTGGACGACCTGATGGTCGAGGGCGACCGGGTCGTCGGTGCGGTGACCCAGGTTGGCATCCGCTTTCGCAGCCGCACGGTGGTGCTCACCGCTGGCACCTTCCTGGACGGCAAGATTCACGTTGGCATGAGCCATTACGCGGCGGGCCGGGCCGGGGACCCGCCGGCGATGAGTCTGTCGGCGCGGCTCAAGGAACTGAAACTGCCGCAAGGGCGCCTCAAGACCGGCACGCCGCCTCGTCTGGACGGCCGCAGCATTGATTTCTCCAAATGCCTGGAGCAGCCGGGCGACGGAATGCCGGGTGGAGCAGGTGATCGGTTGCCGGTGTTCGGTTTCATGGGCTCTGCCGAGCAACATCCGCAGCAGGTGTCGTGCTGGATCACGCACACCAATGAGCGTACCCACGACATCATCCGCTCCGGGCTCGACCGCAGCCCGATGTTCACTGGCCAGATCGAAGGTGTCGGCCCGCGGTATTGCCCCAGCGTCGAGGACAAGATTCACCGCTTTGCCGACAAGACCAGCCACCAGATCTTCCTGGAGCCCGAAGGCCTGACGACACATGAGGTATACCCGAACGGCATCTCGACCAGCCTGCCGTTCGACGTGCAATACGAGTTGGTGCGCTCGATGGTGGGGTTGGAGAACGCGCATATCCTGCGGCCGGGTTATGCGATCGAATACGATTACTTTGACCCGCGTGCGCTCAAGACCAGCTTTGAAACCCGGGCTATTGCCGGCCTGTTTTTTGCCGGCCAGATCAACGGCACAACCGGTTATGAGGAAGCGGCTGCGCAGGGCTTGTTTGCCGGCGTTAATGCGGCCCTGATGTGCCGGGGCGAAGGGCCATGGTTGCCACGGCGGGACGAAGCCTACCTCGGCGTGCTCATCGACGACCTGATCACCAAAGGAGTGACGGAGCCGTACCGCATGTTCACCAGCCGGGCAGAGTACCGACTGCAGTTGCGTGAAGACAATGCCGACCTGCGCCTGACCGAGGCCGGGCGCAGGCTGGGCCTGGTTGATGATGCCCGCTGGGACGCTTTTTGCCGCAAGCGCGACGCTGTTTCACGTGAAACACAGCGCTTGCGAGCCACCTGGATCAACCCGCGCACGGTCGAGGCCCCCGAGGCGACCCGTGTGCTGGGCAAGCCGATGGACCATGAATACAGCCTGGCAGATCTGCTGCGCCGTCCGGACGTCAGTTACCAATCGCTGATGTCGCTCAATGGCGGGCAATTCGCGCCGCCCGATCTGCAATGGCACGAGGCTGCTGCAACCCCGGTAGACGCTGCCGGCGGCCGGGAGCGGTTGTTCGGCCGCTCGGTCGTGGAGCAGGTCGAGATCATGGCGCGGTACAGCGGATATATCCAGCGCCAGAAGGACGAGGTCGAACGCGCCGAGGTCTATGAGAGCCTGGTGTTGCCGCCGGAGTTGGACTATATGCAGGTCGCGGCTCTGAGTTTCGAGGCGCGCCAAACCCTGAGCCGCCAGCGGCCGCAGACGCTGGGCCTGGCCTCACGTCTGTCGGGTATCACGCCGGCGTCGATATCGTTGCTGCTGATCCATTTGAAAAAGCACCGAGCTGCCTTGCAGGGAAAAAATGCCGACAGGGCCGATAAGGCTGACAGGCCCGACAAGGCGGATTCGGCGGATGCAGGCGTGTCCGACAAGGTGCCGGTTTGAGCGACGGCTCCTTGCCGGCGGCGCTGTGCGATGGCGTCACGGCACTGGATGTCGGGCTGGACGAAGCGCAATGCGGCAAACTGCTGGCCTATCTCGACCTGTTGCAGAAGTGGAATCGGGTCTATAACCTGACGGCGGTGCGCGACCCGATGCAGATGTTGCGCCACCATGTGCTCGACAGTCTGACCGTGATCATGCCGCTGCATCGGACCCTGCGAACGCGGAACCTGGCACCGGCCGCCCGGGTGCTCGATGTGGGGTCCGGCGGCGGCCTGCCCGGCGTGGTCATTGCGATTTGCTGCCCCGACATCCAGGTGACCTGCATCGATGCAGTGGCCAAGAAGGTGGCGTTCATCCGGCAAGCGGCTTCCAGCCTGGGCCTGGCAAACCTGCAGGCGGTGCACGGCCGGGTCGAGCAGCTGCCAGGCCTTTTCGACGTGGTGTGCTCGCGCGCCTTCGCCGCTTTGCCTGATTTCATGCGCTGGACCGCGCAGTTGTTGGCGCCCGGCGGTTGCTGGATGGCGATGAAGGGGTACGAACCCGAAGATGAAATCGCTGCGCTGCCGGATTCGATCCGGGTGTTTCACGTGGAACCGTTGCGGGTTCCGGGTCTCGACGCCCAGCGTTGCATCGTCTGGCTGGAGCCCGCCACGCCGAACGCCTGATTCCGCGCCTTGCAGGCCGCTCGGCTTGAAACAAGCGTGTTACGCCTATGTTGAAGGCAGTAAACTCGAATCCCACGTCCGAAGGATTTTTCCATGTTTGGCATTGCCGACTACGGTGCATTCGTCATCGCCATCATCGTATTCCTGCTGGTGCCCGGCCCGGGTAACCTGGCCCTGATCACATCGACGGGCAAGGGTGGCATCCGCGGTGGCCTGGCCGCAACCTGGGGAGTGATCCTCGGTGACCAGGTCCTGATCTGGATGGCGGTAGCTGGCGTCGCGGCGCTGCTGGCAACCTACCCTGCGGCCTTTCGGGTGGTGCAGTGGCTCGGTGCCGTCTATCTGGCTTGGCTGGGCCTGCGCATGTGGTTCATGCAAGCTGGTGACAAGCCGGTACTGCACATCCGCACCGGCCAATATCTGCGCCAGGCATTCCTGATCACCTTGCTCAACCCCAAGGCCATCGTGTTTTACATGGCGTTTTTCCCCTTGTTCGTCGACCCGGTCCGGCACCAGGGCGTTTTGACCTTCGGTGTCATGGCGGCCACCGTGGCTGTGCTGGCTTTTGTGTATGGCCTGACCATGACCTTGATGACGCATTTCCTGGCCGCACGCATGCGTGCCAACCCGGTGGTGTCTAGCGTGCTGAACAAACTGGCAGGCCTGTTCCTGGTCGGATTCGGTATCAAGCTGGCCGTGGCCAACTGAGTGCGTGAGAGGCCATCGCTTGAGCCCGCGCAAGAAGACTTCGCAACCCGCCACCGTCACTTCGGGTAACGACCAGTCGCAGGGTCTGGTCCTGCGCAACGGGGCGCCCAATCGTTGGCCCTTGCCGCTCTGAGCCCGCGCTCGAAACACAGGAACCACGGATGGCCAGGATCTTCTGCATTGCGAATCAAAAAGGGGGCGTGGGCAAGACCACGACAACAGTCAACCTGGCAGCCGGCTTGGCCAAGGTCGGGCAACGGGTGCTGATGATCGACCTCGACCCGCAGGGCAATGCCACGATGGGCTCGGGCATCGACAAGCGCCAGCTCAAGGACAGCGTCTACGATGTGTTGCTCGGGTCGACGCCAATCAAGCAGGCGCAGGTGCGCAGCGACAAGCTTGAGGCTGCCGGTTGTGGTTACGCGGTACTGGGAGCCAATCGCGACCTGGCCGGTGCGGAAGTCGAGCTGGTCAGCGTAGAGCGGCGCGAGCGCCGGCTCAAGACCGCACTGGCCGAGGTCGACGCGGACTACGACTTCGTGCTGATCGATTGCCCGCCGTCCTTGTCGATGTTGACGCTCAACGGCCTGAGTTGCGCCCAGGGTGTGATCGTGCCGATGCAATGCGAATATTTCGCGCTCGAGGGCCTGACCGATCTGGTCAACACGATCCGCCAGGTGCGCGCCAACATGAACAAGGATCTCGCGGTCATCGGCCTGCTGCGTGTCATGTTCGACCCGCGTATCACCTTGCAGCAACAGGTCAGCGACCAGCTCAAGGCGCATTTCGCCGAGAAGGTCTTCGACACCGTGATTCCACGCAACGTGCGACTCGCCGAGGCACCCAGCTATGGCTTGCCAGGCGTGGTGTTCGACCCTGCCTCGAAGGGCGCGCAAGCCTACCTGGCGTTCGCCCAGGAGATGGTGGCGCGCATCGCGAAGTTGTGACGGGTCGCCTGAAGGGCTTTCCCGAAAACACCAATGTGCTATCTTTTTTGTAGCTGATGTCGAACTCCCCGATCCTGTTGTTGCCCGGTTGGCAGAATTCCGGCCCCGGCCACTGGCAAAGCCTGTGGGAGCAGCGTCACGGCTACCGGCGTGTCGAGCAGCATGACTGGATGCGCCCGCTGCGCGGCGACTGGGTCGCACGGCTGCAGGATGTCGTGCTCGACCTTGAGCAGGGCTGGGCGCCGCGCGCGCCGGCGCGAATCGTGCTCGTCGCGCACAGCCTGGGTTGCCATCTGGTCGCGGCGTGGGTTGCGGCGTCCGGCCTGGGCCACCGCATCCAGGCCGCTTTCCTGGTAGCGCCGGGCGACCCACAGGTCGAGGCGATCGCCGCCACGCTGGCCAGCTGGTCGCCGGTCGTGTCGCAGGCCTTGCCTTTTCCCAGCCTGCTGCTGGCCAGCCGTGACGATCCGTATTGCAGCTTTTCCCAGGCCCGGCAATTCGCCGCCGATTGGGGCTCGGAGTTCGTCGATTGCGGCCCGGCTGGTCATATCAATACCGATAGCGGACTGGGTGACTGGCCTGATGGCCACACACGCCTGCTGGATCTGTGCCGTAGCAGCAGCGGCGCCCCAGCGCCAGTGCGCCGACGGCCCCAATGAAACGCAACGACGAGGAGCACGCGCGATGGTGACCAAAAAATTCAAGGGTCTGGGCCGGGGACTGGAAGCCCTGCTCGGTCCGACCGCCCAGGCTGAGGGTTCTGGCGCCGAGGCGCAGGCCGGCCAGGGGCAACCTGCATCGCTGCTGCTGTCGGATCTGGTGCCGGGCCAGTACCAGCCGCGTACCCGGATGGACGAGGGCGCCTTGTACGAGCTGGCCGAGTCGATCAAGGCGCAGGGCATCATGCAGCCGATCCTGGTGCGCCGGTTGGAGGCGGTAGACGGCCTGCAACGCCTGCGTGCCCAGCAGGGTGGCACCGATGTCGACGCCATGACCCGTGGCGACCGTCCGGTATACGAGATCATCGCCGGTGAACGGCGTTTCCGTGCCGCCCGCCTGGCGGGCCTGGACAGCGTGCCGGTGCTGGTGCGCGATGTCGGCAACGAGGCCGCCGCGGCCATGTCGCTGATTGAAAACATGCAGCGGGAAGACCTCAACCCGCTCGAGGAAGCCCAGGGCCTGCAACGCCTGGTGAAAGAGTTCGGGCTCACCCACGAGCAGGCGGCGCAAGCCGTTGGACGCTCGCGCAGCGCGGCCAGCAACCTGCTGCGCCTGCTGCAATTGACCGAGCCGGTACAGACCATGCTGATGGCCGGCGACCTGGAGATGGGTCATGCGCGAGCGCTGCTGGGGCTGGAGCGCGCCTCGCAAATCTCCGCGGCCAGTCAGATCGCGGCGCGCAAGATGTCGGTGCGTGAGGCCGAGGCGCTGGTGAAGAAACTCTCGGCCGAGTTCGCGCTCACCTCGCCCAAGCCCAAGAAGGAAAAATCACGCGACCTGCGCCGGCTCGAAGAAGAATTGTCTGACCTGCTGACCGCCGATGTCGAGGTGCGGATCAAGAAACGGGTCAAGCGTGGCGGTCGGATGCAGGAACTCGGCGAGGTCGCGATCCAGTTCGGCTCGCTCGAGGAACTCAACGGCCTGATCGACAAACTCAGTCACAACGGCAGCCGCTGATCGGCGATCGTCATGTTGCCGCGCCTGCCTTGGCCTGTGCCGGCCGTGCTGGCGTGGGGGTTGTGCTGGATCGTCCGTTGGCTGGGCGTGCAGGCAATCGGCCTGACACCGGCCATGGCGCTGGTGCCGGCCATCCTGACCGGCCTGTTGCTGAGCCTGGCTGCCGGCAACTGGTGGCGGCGTGTGATCGTGGCAGCGGGTTTTCCGCTGACCCTGGTCGCCAGCGGAGCGGCTGTTGTGCCCGACTGGGCCTGGCTGGTGTTGCTGCTGGCTGCGCTGCTGGTCTACCCGGTCAAGGCCTGGCGTGACGCCCCGTTCTTTCCGACCCCCCTGGACGCGCTGGCCGGCCTGCCGGCCGCGGTTGCGCTGCAGCCGCACGTCGCCGTGCTCGATGCCGGCTGCGGCCTGGGCCACGGGCTGCGCGCCTTGCGCGCGGCTTATCCGCAGGCGCGTCTGCACGGCATCGAATGGAGCTGGCCCTTGCGTCTCTGGTGCGGCCTGCGCTGCCCGTGGGCGCAGGTGCGCCACGGTGACATCTGGCTGGCGCCCTGGCAGCCGTATGGGATGGTCTACCTGTTTCAGCGGCCCGAGAGCATGCCCCGCGCCGTGGCGAAGGCGGGCGCCGAAATGGCAGCGGGCAGCTGGCTGGTGAGCCTGGAATTCGAGGCCCGGGAGCTGGATCCGGACCATCTGCTGCAGCTGGCCGATGGCCGGCCGGTCTGGGCCTACCGGTTGCCGTTTCGCAGGCGCGCCCCGATCTGACCGTATCGCCCGGCCGGTCGTCGTAACATCGGTGGAGCCATCACGCGGAGAGTTGCCTTGAATTCCTCATATTCCTTGCCCACCAGCACCAGCACCAGCACCAGCATCGGCACCGGCACCGGCACCAGCACAGCTTCGTCGCCCGAGGCGGTCTCTGTCGGCATCCCGGACCTGCAGGCGGACCTGACCCATGCGCTGGTCCAGGCGCTGGCCACCATTGCGGAACCGGGAGAGTCGGGCCACCATGTCCAGCGCATCCAGCAATATGTGCGGGTGTTGGCGCGCCATCTGTGCCAGGCGCAGACGTATGCCAGTCTGTGGCCCGACGACGTGCTGGAGCTGCTGGTGCGTGCCAGTGCCCTGCATGACATCGGCAACAGCGCGGTGCCCGATCGCATCCTGCTCAAGCCCGGCGCGCTGACGGCGGAAGAGCTCGACACGGTGCGCAGCCACGCCGTGATCGGACGCGACATCATCGACCAGATCCAGCGCAGCGCGGGCGCGCCGTCGCCGTTCCTGGACATCGCGCGCCAGATCGTCTATGGGCACCACGAGCGCTGGGATGGGAAGGGTTATCCGCAAGGCCAGGCGGGCGACGCAATTCCTGCCCCGGCCCTGGTTATGGCCGTGGCCGATGCCTACGACGCGTTGACCAGCAACCGGGTTTACCGCGCCGGTGTCTCACACGACAAGGCCCTGCAGCAATTGTTCCATGAGCGTGGTGGACAGTTCGCGCCGGACATGGTGGACGCGCTGATCGAGGTTCAGCACGAGTTTGCAGACATCGCGCAGCGCCTTGCCGACAGCGAGACCGACTTGCAAAGGCGGATGGACTATCTGGCCCGTGCGATCGCCGAGAGCCCCTGATGATCCAAGCCGGCGGCGCGCTGTGACCGGGTTTGCGGCGACCCCCGGGCCCAGGGGGTACCATGGCCCCGGGTGCAATGGTATTGTCGAGCGCCCGCTTGGTCCGCACTACCGTCGGCAAGCCTGGCCCGGCTTGCCGCGGTTCAACTGATCCCGAGGAAACTTTCGTGAAATCCAATGTTTCCACTGCCCGGTTGCCGACGCTGTTTGTCGCCGCAGCGCTCTGCCTGTCCGGCACGATCGCGCATGCGCAAACCATTGAGCGAGCGCGCATGACCGACAACGACCTGAGCTGCCAGCAGATCTACAACGAGACCGTACAGATGGACGCGGTCATTTCTCGTGTGTCTCAGCCAGTCGCCCCGGTCGCGGTCGCCGCCGATACGAGCGCCAATGTCGGCGCCCAGGTCGCGGGCGCCGTGGCCCAGACGGCCACCGCCCAGGGCGCGGTACGCAGCGGGTTCGGCGGGTTCGGTGGTCTCGGTGGTTTTGGCGGCGGCTCCCTGCTCGGTGGGTTGCTTGGTGGCGCCGCGCAGCAGGCGGCAACAACCAACGCCCAGCAGCAGGCGATGGCGCAGCAGCAAAACAACCTGCAGGCGCAGCAGGGAGCGGTGATGGCGCAGCAGGCGCAAGGGCGCAAGGAGCACCTGACGACCCTGTTCCTGTCCAGGGGCTGCAAGCTCGGAGACATGCAGAGATAGCCGCACCCCGGGCGACGCAACCGCAGACCCACCAGCCATGAGCAACGCCAACGCACTGACAGAAATCTTGTTTGCACGTGCGCTGATCGTCGAGGATCTGGACGAACCGCGTCAGTGGCTGGCCGAGTTGTTGCCGCGCGCGCTGCCCGAGGTCCGGCAGGTCGATACGGCTGCCACGCTGGGACAGGCGCGCGAGCGCATGGCCGGTTTTGCCTACGGCCTGGCGCTGGTCGACTGGGGTCTTCCCGACGGCACCAGCGAGGAGCTGATCAGCGAACTGGTGGCGGCCCGGCCCGGTGCGGCGGTCATCGTGGCCACCATCCATGACAACGACACCCATGTGTTCCCGGCGCTGCGCGCGGGTGCCACCGGCTACATCCTGAAATCCCAGCCCAGCGCGGTCGTGGTCTCGCAGCTGCAGCGGATCCGGCTCGGCGAGCCAGCCCTCTCGCCGTCGATCGCGCTGCGCTTGCTGCAGCATTTCCGCGGCGTGCCCGGCGCCACGCCGGCGCGCGGCGCCAGCGGATGGCCGCCGCTGGTGGAGACCGAACGCGAGACGGACGAGCCTCAGCGCCAGCTGACCGAGCGCGAGGTCGATGTGCTGCGTCTGATCGGCAAGGGCTACAAGGTGCCGGAGGCCGCCAGCCTGCTGGGCATCAGCGCGCACACGGTGACCAGTTATGTGCGCGACATCTATCGCAAGCTCGACATCTCCTCTCGGGCCGAGGCTGCGGTCGAGGCTGCCCGGCGCGGCCTGGTCAGCTGACGGCGCCCGCAGTCCTGGTTGGCGCGTGGGCCGTGCGGGCGTGACGCCGGCGCTCCGGCCGGTCCGGCGGTGGTTGGATGCGCAACTCCAGCAGTATCTGGCAACCACCGAGCGCGTCGCCGCTGTTGGCGACTTCCAGCCGCGCACCGATCTGCGCCGCCCGATGCGCAATGTTGCGCAGACCGCGCTGGCTGCGCAAGGTTTCCTGCCGAGGCAGGCCGTGTCCGTCGTCGCGCGCGACGATCACCAGCCAGGTCTGCGCGCTTTGTTGCAGTAACCGGGCTTGTACATGCAGGTTGTTTGCGCAGGCATGCTTGACGACATTGGTCGCCGCCTCCTGCAGGATGCGCATGATCTGCAGTAACGTGTCGCTGTCGAGTTGCAGCCCATCAATCGAATCGTCCAGGTGCCAGTGCAGCTGAACCCCGGAGGCCCCGAGCCGGGTGTCCCAACGATGGCGCCAGGCCGCGAGCGCGGCGGACAGGTCCGATCCCATATCGGCGCTATCCATCAGCATGCGCAATTCGTCCATGCCGTCCTGCAACGACTGCGCGATTTGATCGCGGTTCAGCGCCGCACGCTCAAGGCCCCGCAGTGCCGTCATCAGTTGTGCGCCCAGTCCATCGTGCATGTCGCGCAGCAATCGCTCGCGCTCCTGCAGCCGCGCCGATGCCAAGGCGCTGGCCATTTCCGTCTTGCGCAGCTGCTGGTAGCTTTGTTCGAGTTCGGCCGACTTGCTGTTGACGCGACGCTCCAGTTCCAGGTTGCTGTTCTCGGCCCGGTTCAGCGTCGTGATGACGTAGTCCCCGGTGATCAGGGCATACACCAGCAGCACCACGGTAAAACCCCAGAACAGATAACTCGGGCTTGTGGGCGCGACACCACCGAACACCAAGGCCATGTCGTGTGCGGCGCAGGCGATCAGGCCCATGTAGGCAGCGATGGTGGCTGTGCGGTGTACGCGTGGCAGCGCAATGAGGCCGCGCCAGATCCACCAGATCGTGGCCAACGACAGACCGAGCGCCCACAGCTGCGCATAACTGCGCGCCAGCATCGCGCCACTGTCCATGAGTACGCTGAGCACGATCGCCAGCGCACTGCTCGCCACCGCGAACACCAGTGCCAGACGTGGCCGCCGCCGCCAGGTGGTGTCCGGTGCCTGCACGTCGGTGGCGGCAATGGTGGCGGTGGGCCGCGGTGCCATCGTGGCCAGTGTTGCCGCGCACAAGGCAGCAGCGGTCAGCAGGATATTGAACGGGTTGAGTTGTTCGAACCAGATCGGCGGCAGGTAGACGTCGCGATCGAAGTAGGCCAGTGCCCGGATACTCCAGCTAACGCAGGCCAGCATCATCCAGAGAAAACCGAGGTCGTGGCGCCGCTGCAGCCACAGGATGCCACCCATCAATGCCAGCACCAGCATCACGCCGGCGGTGGCATGGGTATATCCGATCACCCGGTCCCCGTTGGCCGCGGCGACCGGCAGCAGGGCATTGGTCGGACCCAGAGTGAGCCGAGCCAGTCCGGTCGGGATATACGGCAGGGTCAGCAAGACGATCTCGACCGTACGGACTTCATGGGGCAGACCGATCAGGTTCGGGATGCGGCCATTGAACACCGTTTCGGCGCTCCGCGGCGCTGCTGCGCCATTGGTTACAGGCACGGTCGGCGCAAACAGGTGCAGGGTCAGCAGCGATTCCAGAGCCGACCCCTGCGCGCGAACCACGAACGGCGCGCCCACCCGGTACAGCGACAAGGCAGCACTGGACGATGCTGCGCAGGCCGACACGTCGATTTCATACCGCAGGGAGACTTTCTCGCTGCGCCAGCCCAGTGGCAGCCTGTCGGGCAGGGCCACGATGCTGTCACCGATCACCTGACCGGCGCGGGTCGCGATGCGCCTGGCCTGCACGACCTCCCGGGTGCTGCTGCAGCCGGGGTCGGACTGCACGGCAGGTTGCTGCTCTGGCTGCAACTGCGCCCGAAGCGGGCTTGAGCCGAAGGCCAGCACCAGCCACAGCAGCATCGACACCAGCGCGCCGGGCCAGGGGCCGGTGGCACGGCCGCGACGGGTCATGGCATCAAAGCGCGAAGATCTTGCCCGGGTTCATGATGTTGTCGGGATCCAGCGCGCGTTTGATGGTGCGCATCATGTCGACCGCACCGTCGCCGGCCTCGGTGACCAGGAAGTCCATCTTGTGCAGCCCCACGCCGTGCTCGCCGGTGCAGGTACCTTCGAGCCGCAAGGCGCGCGATACCAGCTGGTGGTTGAGCTGCTCGGCCGCCACGCGTTGTTCCGGCTTGGCCGGATCGAGCAGGTAGCCGAAATGGAAGTTGCCGTCGCCGACATGGCCGACCAGGAAATACGGAATGCCTGATGCATCGGCCTCGGTCACCGAATCGAGCAGGCAGTCGGCCAGGCGCGAGATCGGCACGCAGGTGTCGGTGGAGATCACCTTGCAGCCCGGCTGCGACTGCACGGCGGCGAAATAGGCGTTATGCCGGGCCGTCCACAACCGGGTTCGCTCTTCCGGCGTGCTGGCCCATTCGAATGCATTGCCACCATGGTCGCTGGCGATTTCCTGCACCGTCTCGGCCTGTTCCTTGACGCCGCTGGGCGAGCCGTGGAACTCCATCAGCAGCATCGGCTCCTCGCGCAGCGACAACTTGGAGTGCTTGTTCACCATGCGCACCGCGTTGTGGTCGATCAGTTCGACGCGCGCGATCGGCACGCCCATCTGAATGACCTGGATCGTCGTGCGCACCGCTGCCTCGATGCTGGGAAAGGAGCAGATCGCCGCCAATACGGCCTCGGGCAGCGGGTAGATGCGCAGCGTGATCTCGGTGATGACGCCCAGCGTGCCTTCGCTGCCCACCATCAGCCGCGTCAGGTCGTAACCGGCGGAAGACTTCTTGGCCCGGGTTCCGGTGCGGATCACCTGGCCGCTGGCAGTCACCACCTGCAGGCCCAGCACGTTCTCGCGCATGGTGCCGTAACGCACCGCGTTCGTTCCGCTGGCGCGGGTCGCGCTCATGCCGCCAATGGTGGCATCGGCGCCCGGGTCGATCGGAAAGAACAGCCCGGTGCTCTTGATCTCCTCGTTGAGCTGTTTGCGCGTCACGCCGGCCTGCACGGTCACGGTGAGGTCCTCGGCGTTGATCGACAACACCTGGTTCATGCGGCCCATGTCGATGCTGATACCGCCTTGCACCGCGAGCAGGTGGCCCTCCAGTGAGGAGCCGACTCCAAACGGAATCACCGGTACCTTGTGCTGCGCGGCCATAGAGACCACTTCGGCCACCTCGGCGGTGTTCTGGGCGAACACCACCGCGGCCGGTGGCGGCACGTCGAACGAAGACTCGTCGCGCCCGTGTTGTTCGCGCACCACCAGCGCGGTCGAGCAGCGTTCGGCAAAACGCGCCTTGAGCGTGTCGATCAGGGCCTGCGGTACGTCGCGCTGGGCGATCGCGGGCAGCAGGTGCTGGTTGCTGGCTGGGGCGTTCATCGTGTCTCTCCGGAAGCTGCGGTCAAGTGTACGCCGGGCGGGTGCCGAGCACCCGGTTGATCCGGATTGGCGCCGCAGTCCAAGGTGGTACTTTTACAACTCGGATGCGGCCAGTGCCGGCCGGTGATCTTCGCCGCCAACCCTGAATCTGGGCAATACATCGTCCAGCCACGGACGCATGGGGCCGACGTTACCAGGCCAAGCCGTGGCGCGACGGCGAATTGCTGCCCCGGCTCGGCACTGGATCCGACCGACTGTGCGGCAACGATCGCACGCGTGGGCGCCTGAGCACGCTGATCGCTGGCGCTGGTGCAGCTGGTGGCGCATAAACACCCGGCCACGATCGACCTGCCACGGGAGCCCGGTGGCGGCTTTCGGATCGCGCTGCAGCTGGCGCTTGTCCCCTCGGCGGCATCCGGCGCGTCACCGGGGTGACAATAGGCGCTGATTGGAGGCAGCAACCATGGGCAAACGCCTGACACAGATCGCCACCCGCACCGGTGACGACGGAACCACCGGCCTGGGAGACAACACCCGGGTCTCGAAAGACGACCTGCGCGTGCACGCCATGGGCGACGTGGACGAACTCAACTCGCATCTCGGCTTGTTGTTGTGCGAGGACATGCCGGCAGGCGTGCGTACGCTGCTGGTCGAGATCCAGCACCAGCTATTCAACCTGGGCGGCGAGTTGTCGATTCCAGGCTTCGAGCTGCTCAAGCCCGAGGCGGTGCTGGCGCTGGACCAGGCGCTGGCCGAACATAACGAAACCTTGTGCAAGCTGCAGGAATTCATCCTGCCGGCTGGCACCCGCGCTGCGTCGCAGGCCCATGTCTGCCGCACCGTGGCCCGCCGCGCCGAACGCGCGGTGATCGCGCTGCAGGGCCGAGAGGAGCTCAAACCGACTCCGCGCCAATACCTGAACCGGCTCAGCGACCTGATGTTCGTGCTGGCGCGGGTGTTGAACCGCCACCGCACGGACGGCACGGTGGGGGATGACGTTTACTGGAAGAGCGAGCGGCTGCAGCGAGGCGAGACGGACGACGCTTGAGCGAGCCGAGCCAGTCGGGGCTTGTGCAGACTTGCCAGCCAAGCGTCGTGGAGCCGGCGGCCGCAACGCGCTGTCAATACAGCCGGTCGCGGTAACTCTCGTCCAGTGCCGCCTGGACCTGCTGCTCGGTTTCACCCAGTTTCGCATGGTCGATGACCGCCTGGGCCAGCGATGGCACACCGTCCAGATCGGGCCAGGCATCGGGTTGCCACAGATGTGAACGCATGACGCACTTGGCGCAGTGGAAGAACATGCGCTGCACGGTCACGACGGTGGCCAGTTGCGGCGCCTTGCCGCGCACTGCCATCGTTTTTAGCAGCCAGTCGTCCTGCACGATGAAGGCCGTGCCGCTGGCGCGCAGTGTCTCCGACCGGCCGGGAATCATGAACAGAAGGCCGACCTGCGGCCGCTCCAGCATGTTGAGGAAACTGTCCGCCAGTCGGTTGCCTAGCCTCTCGGGTATCGCCAGCGTGTGATCGTCGAGTACCTGCACAAAACCGGCGGGGTCACCCTTGGGCGAGACGTCGACCTTGCCCTCGCCATTGGCGGTGGCCAGCAGCAGGAATGGGGAGCGGGCGATAAAGCCGCGGCAATGGACATCGATGTGATCGATGACCTTGGCCACGACGCGCGCGCTGGGTTCTCCGAGCACGCCGCGCAGCTGTTCACGGGTCGAGATGGTCTTGTCGAATGTCGGGGCCATGGTGGTTCTTGGCAGGAGTTGGATCGGGCACGGTCATGACGATACCGCGTTGGCAGAGCGCTGACCAGCGTTTCGCCGTGGTAGCCGTTTCCTGGTGTGAAACCGTACGGTGTAGATTCAACCTGGCATGGGCTGCGCACCATGCGGATGGTGCTCAGCCGCGCGGCGCCAGCACTGCCATCGTGATGCGCGACACGCAGGTCAGTTCGCCGGCGTCGTCGTGCATGTCGATATGCCAGACCTGGGTGCTGCGCCCGATATGGACCGGCCGCGTGATGCCGGTGACCCAGCCACTGGTGGCGCCCTTGAGATGGTTGGCGTTGATGTCCAGGCCGACGCAGCGGTGACCGGCGGGAACAGCGTAGTTGGCGCCGGACGAGCCCAGGGTCTCGGCCAGCACCACCGACACGCCACCATGCATCAGGCCGAAGGGCTGGCGGGTGCGTTTGTCCACCGGCATACGGCCACGGATGAAGTCGTCGCCGACCTCGAGGAATTCCATGCCCAGCCACTGCACCGCGGTGTCGGCGTGCAGGGTGGTGAGAGTTTCGACGGAGATGGGTTGGGTCCAGATGGGCATGCAGAATAATCCGTTCGATGCAGGCCAGTTCGGCCCGGGGCTCCATTGTGCCGCCGCGGGCGCACAGGCCATCTACCATCGGGTCATGCCGATCCGATATGCCCGCAGCCTCACCAGCCTGCAGAGCTCCCAAAACACCATCCGCCACCTGGGTTATGCGCTGGCTTTCGTTGCCGGCGCAGCCAATGCGGGCGCCTTTCTTGCGGTGCAACTCTACACCTCGCACATGACCGGTATCGTCTCGTCGATGGCCGACAACCTGGTGCTGGGCGAAACCACACTGGTACTGGGTGCGCTGGGCGCGGTGGCGTCGTTCCTGCTCGGCGCCATGGTGTCGGCCATCATGATCAACTACGGGCGCCGACGCGCCTGGCGCAGCCAGTTCGCCTTGCCGCTGCTGCTCGAGGCCGGCCTGTTCCTGGTGTTCGGCCTGATGGGCTCGACGCTGGCAGGCGTCACCGCCTTGTTTGTTCCAGCCACCGTGATGCTGCTGTGCTTCATGATGGGACTGCAGAA
>JBBRVD010000071.1:0-17413 GCA_038247175.1 Burkholderiales bacterium
AAAGTGGACACGACATCGTGCCACGCTGCGGCACCCAGCGAGGTCACGACGCCAATGGCACGCGGCACTGTGGGCAACGCACGTTTGCGCTGTGCATCGAACAGGCCCTCGTCTTGCAAGCGGGCCTTGCGCCGGAGAAACTCTTCGAACAAGGCACCCGCGCCTGCCTGGCGCATCGACTCGACAATCAGCTGCAGGTCGCCGCGCGGCTCGTACACGCCCAGCCGCCCACGCAGCTCGACCAGATCACCGTCGCGGGGCGCAAATTCGAGCAGGCCGGCCGCGCGCTTGAACATCGCACACCGCAGCTGGCCTGCTGCATCCTTGAGGGAAAAATAGCAATGGCCACTGGCCGCGCGTGCAAAACCCGAGATCTCGCCGCGCACCGCAACCGGGTTGAACCGTGCGTTGAGGGCATCGGCCACCGCGTGGCAGAGGTCACCTACGGACCAGATCCGCACCGCTGCATCAGCCACGACCAGCGACCCTGAAACCGGCATGCCATCCTGCATGCGCTGTTTGACTCTTCCACAATTGGCGTCCCAAGGGGCGAACACGATCCGGTACCGTCGCGTAGCTCGATTTCACGGCATAAGACCTTGATATCATTGATTTTTTCACTGCCACGCCCATAAGCATATCAAGCCGGAGCCGCATGAGAAGGTCATATCGCGGGATTTCAGCCAGGTTATGCACAAAGTTATCCACAAGATCTGTGGGTGAAACGGGCTCGGCCCGTTCCAAGCCGCGTCGCCGTTCCTTTTGCAGCCGTGGAGACACGGTACGCCATAATTGATGCGCTCACCATCAGCGCAGGGTTTCATCCTTTGTTTTCCATCATACAAGCCGCAGGCTGGCCGATCTGGCCCTTGGTCGCCTTCTCGATCCTGGCGTTGGCGCTCGTCATCGAACGGTTCGTCAGTCTCAAGACGGCCAGGATTGCGCCACCGAAGCTGCTCGACGAGGTGTTGTCGGTATCGCGAAACAGCCTGCCGTCGAGCGACATGGTGGCCCAGCTCGAACGCAACTCGGCCCTCGGTGAAGTGCTGGCCAGTGGATTCAGGGCACTCAACACGGACCCGCGCTGCAGCGACGCCGATTTACGCGCCATCATGGAGGGCACCGGTCGCCTGGTCGCACATCGGCTGGAGCGTTACCTCAGCGCCCTGGCCACAATCGCCTCGGCGGCGCCATTGATGGGCCTGTTCGGCACGGTGGTGGGCATGATCGAGATCTTCGGCTCGCAAGGCCCGACCATCGGCGCACCAGGCGGCAATCCCGCCCAGCTGGCCCATGGCATCTCGATCGCACTCTACAACACGGCATTCGGCTTGATCATCGCGATCCCAGCCCTGATCTTCTGGCGTTATTTCCGCGCCACGGTCGACGCCTACCTGTTGACTCTGGAGGTGTCTGCAGACCGACTGGCACGCCACCTGACCAGCTTGCGCAAGTCCCTATGAACTTCCGCACCACGTCCCGGGACGAGCCGGAAATCAACCTGATCCCGTTCATCGACATCTTGCTGGTGGTGCTCATCTTCCTGGTTCTGACCACGACCTACAGCAAGTTCACCGAAATCCAGCTCCAGTTACCCGTGGCCGACTCCGAAAGACTGCGCGACTATCCGAAGGAGTTGCTGGTCAGTGTCAGCAGCGAGGGGGCCTATGCGGTCAATTCAGTTCCATTGGCCGGACGCAGTGCCGAGCTGTTGGCCAGCGCATTGGCGGGCGCCGCCAAGTTCGGCAAGGACACGGTCGTCGTTATCAACGCCGATGCCAGTGCCAAGCATCAGTCCGTGATCACGGTGATGGAGGCATCGCGCCGCGCCGGCCTGTCCCAGATCACTTTCGCAACCCAGCCCACCGGCCAGGCGGCGAACCGGTAAACCGGTGGCCGGCATCGCGGTGCGAAAGACGCTGCAGGGAGCCTGGACCCGGCGCGGCACGCTGGCGTGGTTACTGTGGCCGTTGTCGCTCCTGTACCGCGCGACCTTGCAACTGCGCCAACGGGCCTATCAGATCGGTCTGCGGCAGGTCCATCGGGTACCG
Organism: Burkholderiales bacterium; assembly: GCA_038247175.1. Lineage (GTDB taxonomy): Bacteria > Pseudomonadota > Gammaproteobacteria > Burkholderiales > Burkholderiaceae_C > CAISIP01. Next base: position 2,052 of record JBBRVD010000071.1, read on the forward strand.
GTGCCGGTGATCGTGGTCGGTAATGTGGTGGCGGGCGGCGCCGGCAAGACACCGATGGTGATCGCGCTGGTCGAGCATCTGCAATCGCGTGGTCTTCGGCCAGGCGTGGTGTCGCGCGGTTATGGCCGCCATGACCGCGATTGCCGCCTGGTGACGCCTGCATCGTCAGCGCGCGAGGTGGGGGACGAACCGCTCCTGATTTGGCGCCGTACTGCTGCTCCCGTGGCCGTGGCGGCATCGCGTATTGAAGCCGCGCGGGCCTTGCTTGGCGCACATCCCGAACTGGACCTGCTGATCTGCGACGACGGCCTGCAACACCGGGCCCTGCACCGCGACATCGAAATCTGCGTGTTCGACAAGCGCGGCATCGGCAATGGCTTTCTGCTGCCAGCGGGGCCACTGCGCGAACCCTGGCCACGGCGCGTCGACCTCATCGTGTATTCAGGCGCAGCTCCGCCCGCCAGCGTGGCCGGACACCCCGTGCGCCGCAGCCTGGCCGATCATGCGCTGCGCTCCGACGGCTCGCAAGTGCCGTTGCGGGACTTGTCCACCGCCACCGGTCTGTCGTCCCGCCCGCTGCTGGCAGTGGCGGGTACCGCACAACCCCAGGCCTTCTTCACCATGTTGCGCGAAAGCGGACTGACCCTGTCGCGCGTGCTGGCTTTGCCGGACCATGCAGACTTCGAGCCGGCGCCGTGGAACGGTTACCAGGACCATACCGTGCTGTGTACCGAAAAGGATGCCGTCAAATTGTGGCGCCACCGACCCGATGCCTTGGCGGTTCCGCTGATCGTGTCCCTCGAGCCACCATTTTGGCGCGCGCTGGAGCACTTGCTGGCCAGCTGCAGCACGCAAAGCATACGAGCAAAGTTATCATTGCCAGATGGACACACGCCTACTCGCCCTGCTGGTCTGCCCGGTCACCAAGGGTCCGCTGGAATTTGACCGCGAGCAACAGGAACTGATCTCGCGCAGCGCCCGGCTCGCATACCCGGTGCGCGACGGCATCCCGGTGCTGCTGGAAAACGAGGCGCGTACCCTCACCGACGAGGAACTGGGTCTGTGACGATCCTCGCGTCCACGCATGCCGCCAACCCGACGTCCGAGATCGCGCCATTCACCGTGTTGATTCCGGCGCGCCTGGCGTCGACCCGGCTACCCAACAAGCCGTTGGCCGAGATCGCTGGCGTTCCGATGGTGGTGCGCGTGGCTCAACGTGTCGCCGATGCCGGTGCGGACACTGCCAGCGCAATACGGGTGGTCGTTGCCGCGGACGATGCGTCGATCATCGACGCCTGCACCCGCCATGGCGTGCAGTCCGTGCTGACCCGTACCGACCACGCGTCGGGTAGCGACCGGCTGGCCGAGGCTTGTGACCTGCTGGGCCTGGACGACACGCATGTCGTCGTCAACGTACAGGGAGATGAGCCACTGATCGATCCGCGACTGGTGAGCGCAGTGGCTGCGCTATTGCACCAGCATGTGCAGGCGAGCATGAGCACAGCTGCCCATGTGCTGGCCTCGGTGGAGGATTACCGCAATCCCAACATCGTCAAGGTCGTCTGCGATGGCGGCGGCTTCGCGCTGTATTTCAGCCGTTCGCCGATACCGATGGCGCGCGACCATGGCGAGGGTGCTTGGTGGCAGGACAGCGGCAAAGACATCCTGCTGCGGCAGGCGGCGCCAATGCGCCACATCGGCATCTACGGCTATCGAGCCGGTTTCCTGCGCCTGTTTCCGCAACTCTCCCCGGCGCCGTTGGAACGGGCCGAGGCACTAGAGCAACTGCGCGCCTTGTGGCATGGCCATCGCATCGCAGTCCATGTGACCGACCGTGACCCCGGACCAGGCATCGACACACCGCAGGATCTCGAACGGGTTCGCCGGATGTTTCGTGCCGAATGACGTAAGTCGGGGTCAGTACGGCATGCTATTCTTGCGCCAAATTCAGACTGGCGCGCAGCCTTCAAGAATGCCGCAGCGCAGCCGTTGACCCACCAACACGAGACACTCTATTCCATGCGACTCATACTGCTTGGCGCACCTGGTGCTGGCAAAGGCACTCAGGCGACCTTTATCTGCGACAAATTCGCCATTCCGCAAATCTCCACGGGAGACATGTTGCGGGCCGCCGTCAAGGCGGGCTCGCCGATGGGGCTGGCAGCCAAGAAGGTGATGGACGCGGGTGCGCTGGTCAGCGACGACATCATCATCGGCCTGGTCCAGGAGCGAATTGCGCAACCCGACTGTGCCAACGGCTTCCTGTTCGATGGGTTCCCGCGCACGATTCCGCAAGCGGATGCGCTCAAGGCAGCTGGCGTCAACCTCGACTACGTGCTGGAATTCGACGTGCCCTTCGATGCCATCATCGATCGCATCAGCGGGCGCCGCTCACACCCGGCATCCGGACGCATCTACCATGTGAAATTCAACCCGCCCAAGGTGGCCGACATCGATGACACCACGGGCGAGCCGCTGATCCAGCGCGATGACGACAAGGAAGCCACGGTCCAGAAGCGCCTGCAGGTTTACAGCGACCAGACACGCCCGCTGGTCGCGTACTATGAAAACTGGGCCAAGGCTGCTTGCGCGACAGCACCGAAATACCGAACCATCAACGGTACCGGCTCAGTGGACGAAATCCGCGAGCGCGTGTTCAGGGCGTTGGCCTGATCGGATCGGCCGCGTATATCGGCGCGGCCTCATGGGCCAATAACTCCAGCATCAAGGCGATCCGCGCCTTGACCGGCGACAGACCACCCGCGTCCGGCAACACGGCAGCGGAATGGGTCACCATGCGACTACCGCTGCATCGGCTGGTGCGCCGAACCACGATCCCGGACAACTGCGCGCGTACCAGCGCCGCCTCCAGCGTCTGATGTACGCTGCCATTGCCGGTGCCGGCCACCACAATGCCGCGTAGCGGATTGCCAAGGGCCGCCGCGCCAGCCAGCATGGCATCGACCAACCAGCCGTCTGCAGCGGCATGGCTGGTAACAATCTCGACCCGAGGCCAGACCCGGTCCGGGCGCAACCAGTCGCGCCAGCCTTCTGCGCTCCCGCCCGACGGTCTGTTCCCCGCCAAGGGATTGCTGGCGTCGTGCGAGCGCATGTGCAGCAGGCGCAGGTGCCCCTCTTCGACGACACCCATCGGACCGGCCTCGCCGCCGGAAAAGGCGTCGATGCGGTAGGGATGCTGTTTGTATACATCGGGCGCTGCATACACCTGCCCGGCAAAAGCAACCAGCACATTGCTGGCACGACAGTCTGCGGCCACGACCAGCGCATCGAGCATGTTCTGCTGGCCGTCCGGCGCCAGCGCCGATGCCGGGCGCATCGCACCGGTCATCACCACCGGCTTGTCACAACCGCCACTTTGCGCCAACAGCATGTGCAGGAAGAACGCGGTCTCCTCCATGGTGTCGGTCCCATGGGTGACGACGATGCCATGCACCTGCGGGTCGTCCAGCCAGTACCGGCACCTCAGCGCCAAAGCAGACCAAGCCGCCATGGTCATATCCTTGCTGTCGAGTTGCGCCACCTGCTCACCGATAACCTGCACCCGGGGCAGCCCGCTTTGCGGCAATGCCTGCAGCAACTGCTCCACTCCCACTTGCGCCGCCGCGTAGCCGACGTTGTCACGGGCGTCTACTGACAGGCCGGCGATGGTGCCGCCGGTGGCCAGCAGCATGATTTTCTGGACAAAAGATTCAGTCATGGCTTGCATTAAACGGAAAACTGGTTAAAAATACAGTCACTGTTCATTAAACCAGTAACCTTCGATCCAGCCCAACAGGAGTGACCCGATGGACCTGCCGCAATTTCAAGTGAAGCTTACCGCGCGCCAGCAACAGATTCTGGACCTGATCCAAAGTGCGATTGCCCGCACTGGCGCCCCACCCACCCGGGCAGAAATCGCTACCGAACTGGGGTTCCGCTCTGCCAACGCCGCCGAGGAGCACCTGCAGGCACTGGCCCGCAAGGGCGTCATCGAGTTGGTCAGTGGCACATCGCGCGGTATCCGGCTGCGCAGCGAGGCGCTGCGCTCGATCAACGAGTCCCGAGTCAAGCAATACTCTTTGCCCCTGCCAGGCCTGGCCCAGCTGGCATTGCCGTTGATTGGCCGTGTCGCAGCAGGCTCTCCCATACTCGCCCAGGAGCATATCGACCAGACATACTATGTCGAGAACAGCCTGTTCCAGCGCCGTCCCGACTACCTGCTCAAGGTGCGGGGCATGTCGATGCGCGATGCCGGCATCATGGATGGCGATTTGCTGGCGGTGCAAGCCACGAAAGACGCAAAAAACGGCCAGATCGTCGTGGCGCGGCTCGGCGACGAGGTCACGGTCAAACGATTCAAGCGCAACAAGCACCTGATCGAGCTGCATCCGGAGAACCCGGACTACCAGACCATCATTGTCGAACCGGGCGAGCCGTTCGAAATCGAGGGCTTGGCCGTGGGCTTGATCCGCAACACCATGTTGATGTAAGCCAGTCTGGGAGCCCCGTGATGAACCAGCTTCGTAATGTCGAGTTCGGCCACTGGATGGCCCCACTGCGGCGCCTTGTGCGCCACTTTCAGACGCCCGCCTTTGCCGAACCATCGGTTGGCGTCGTCGAGCCTGCCCAGCGGCAGTCGGTCAACCCGATTCGGCCTGCCGGGCGTAACCCGCGCGCAGCCGCGCCACGGTCTGCCAGTGCGCATGCGGCTTGGCGTTCCACCAGGTCGCCCTTGCGGGTGATCCGGGTCGTCGAGGCCGGCCAGGCTTCAACTCTGGCAGGGCGCATCCTGATGACTGGGCGCATGGCCGATGTCTGCGCCGAACTCGACCGCATGGTTGAACGGGAAGCTTCTTTGCGGCCTGGCGCCTGAAAGCGTGAGACGCCATTGCTTGACCCCTGCGATGGCCGGCAATGCCGAGGCACAACCGGCCGTGAGCGGGACACGCCACGCTGTCAGAATGAAGATCTGCCGCTACCGGCTCAGCCGACTGACCCAGCTCCGAGCAGGTAGTCGCCCTTGCCGACGTCGACACCGTTGTGACGCAGGATCGCGTAAGCTGTGGTCACATGAAAAAACAAATTGGGCAGCATCCAGTGCTTTAGGTAGGCTTCGGCTGTCAGCGTGCGTGTCGCCTCGCGACCGACCGGGAACGTGATCTCCCGGGCCTCGGTGCCGTCGAGCTTTTCGGGCGGCACAGACTTGACGAACGCGATGGTCTTGCCAATGCGTTCCTTGAGTTCCGCAAGAGTGGCTTCATTGTCTTCGAATGTTGGCGCTGTTTCACCGGACATACGGGCAATGCCGTTCTTGGCTGCATCGCAGGCGATCAGCACTTGGCGAGTGAAGGGAAGCATGTCAGGCGCCAGTCGATACTGGGTCAAGGCGGTCGGATCACACTTTCGGGCCTCAACGAATGCCTGGGCCTTGTCGAGACAGTGGCTGAGATTGCCCAGCATGGTGGTGCAAATCGGCACGCTGGCGGAATACATGGAAATGGACATGAAGCTTCCTCGTTGGTTTTTGGGATTCGGGGGCTGATGCTAACCTGAACCCGGCCCAACCGGGGTGACGCAGCTCACAGCGCTTCCTGCGGGTCTGCTCCCATAGCGGGCCGCACCGCAAGGCACAATGCGGCCATGAACATCGTGATCCTGGACGACTACCAAGATGCCGTGCGCAAGCTGCCTTGCGCCAGCAAGCTGGAAACCTATACCGCCAAGGTGTACACGAACACGGTCAAGGGCATGGGCCAGCTCTCGGTTCGCCTGAAGGACGCCGACATCGTGGTGCTGATCCGCGAGCGTACCCAGTTGACCCGCTCGATCGTCGACAAGTTGCCGCGGCTCAAACTGATCGTGCAGACTGGCCGTATCGGCAGTCATGTCGATGTACAGGCCTGTACCGAACGGGGTATCGATGTTGCCGAAGGCTCCGGCGCGCCGCTGGCGACCGCCGAACTGACCTGGGCGCTGGTCATGGCCGCGATGCGCCGACTGCCTCAATACATCGGGAACCTCAAACATGGCGCCTGGCAGCAGTCCGGCCTCAAGGCGGCTTCGATGCCGCCCAATTTCGGAATCGGCAACCTGCTCGCCGGCAAGACTCTCGGTGTGTGGGGCTACGGCAAGATCGGCCAGTTGGTGGCCGGATACGGTCGCGCCTTCGGCATGCAGGTGCTGGTGTGGGGGCGGACCCACTCGATCGAACAGGCCACACGCGATGGTTATGCCGTGGCCCGCAGCCGGGAGGACCTGTTCGCGCAAAGTGACGTGCTGAGCCTGCACTTGCGCCTGAACGAAGAAACGCGCGGCCTGATCGGACTCGAGGACCTCTCCAGCATGAAGCCGACTGCGTTGCTGGTCAACACCTCGCGAGCCGAACTCATCGAGCCTGACGCCCTGATTGCCGCGCTCAATCGGGGTCGCCCGGGCATCGGAGCGGTGGATGTGTTCGAAGCCGAGCCCATCTTGCAGGGCCATGCCCTGCTGCGCCTGGAGAACTGCATCTGCACGCCGCACATCGGCTATGTCGAACAGGAAAACTACCAACGCATGTTCAGCGAGGCATTCGACAGCGTCGTCAATTTCATCCGCGGAACGCCGAGCAACATCGTCAACCCGGGGGCGTTGCAAGTCCGGCGCTGACGCAAAGAATCCGACTGCGCGCACGCTGCGCCAGCGTGACGACATGCCTTGTTGCGCAGGCCTTGCCTGGGCTGTCGGCCAGCCGGCTCCGGGTGCCGTCAGGAACCCTGGCCGGGCTTCTTCAGGATGCCGTTGTCGCTCAGATCGAAGTCGATCAGATTGTCCGAAGAGTAGGGCGAGGCAGCATCGGCTGCAAGATCCCCGTCGACCGGCACATCCACAGCCGATCCGACCGGACGGCCCTTACGCCCTTCGGCCTGCGGCAACAACAGCGTCGAAGCCGCCTCGGGCGCGATCAGCTCTGACAGATCGATGTCGAGCTGTCCATACTCCGCGATAGCCGCCGGTAATGGAGCCTGGAAGGCCCCCGAGCGCCCTGCGCCGCCCGAACGCAGTACCGCCTGCGCAACCGCATGCAGCATCAGCAGGTCACGAAACGCCGCCAAATCGAAAGATTCGTTGTCGGCGGGTGCATCGGCAATCTGGCTGCGCAACAGCAACTGCTCGAGGGTGTCGAGTACCGTCGGCCGGCGCCAGACCCGGATCACGCGATCAACCGCTCCCGGATAGTCCTCCAGCGAGCGGCCTTCGTCATTGAAATCCGCGAACACCGGGACGCGGGCATTGAACAGGCGCACGAAGTCTTCGCGCAGCTGGTTGAAATCCGCCTTCAGACCCAGCGCATGGAAGAGCTTGAACAGGTCGAGGTAAGCCTGCGGACACGAAGCGCCATCCTGCGCGATCCGTGCCTCCAGCACCTGTACCGCCTGATCGGTCTGGCCCAATGTGACGAAGAACTCCGCCCGCTGACGAATGTCGATCAGCTCGTCGGCATCGATGCGCGCCGTTCGCTCCGACGCTGCCGGCGCCTGCGCCACTGTGTCCTTGGCAACGGCCACCGGCACGGTCTCTTGGGAGCGCCGAACGGCAGTGTGCGCAGAGCCCGATTGCATCAGGCGATCGAACGTCGACTCGCTCATCTCCACCAGCGATACATCCACCTGCGCATTGCTGACGCCTGAACCTGGCACCAGGCCGTCGCGCGGCAACTGCCGGGTCGGCTCGATTGGCAGCTGATCGGTCTGGGGCAGGCCGGTGTCGAGCGGCGTCGGGGCCGAAGCCGCCAACGGCGCTGGTGACGGCGACGACGCCCCGACGGAACCAACCTGGCGCAGCGCGCCGGAGTTCGACCCGGCCGCCGACGCGGGTGGTCTCGCGCCAGACTCCGATGACTGCGGCGCAACCTCGAACCAACGTGAACCCGAAGCCTGCGGCCCGCGGTTGATGCGCGCGAGCAAATAGGCGATGACAGCCAGGCTGAGCAGCAGCAAGCCGAGCAGCGCATAGATGACCATCGAGCTGACGCGTTCGGCCTGGGCCGTCTCGAGCCGGTTGCGCACGTCCAGCAAGCTGGCCTCGTTTTTCTCTGCCAGAACGAGCAGCGCCTTGACGCTGGCCTCCAGCCGATCGAGGCGTTCGACCTCGCGTGCGTCGCGCTCGCTGAATTGCGCCGGCGCCGCGCTGGTAGTGGCATTGGATTCGAGCGTTGCAACCCGTTCCGACAACATCTCCAGGGGGTCGAGTTGCAACCGCGAGCGGCTGGCGCCGCGTGGAGTGGATAGTGCGGCAGCCGCCGGTGCCTTGTCGCCGCGGGGCGTGCCGGGCCGGGCTGCAGGACCGGCCTGCGGCGCCCGCCGGATGGCCGTAACCGGTTCGGCTTGCGCGCTGGCCGGCCGGCGAGGCTCGGCTTCCGGCCGCGGCCGGCTCCTGGCGGCCGGCCGGACAGCTGTCTCGCCCGGCGTCCCGGCGGGCGAAGACACCGCTGGAATCGAGCCGGATGCTCCTGTGGCGGAAGCGGCAGCAGGCACGGGGGAGGCAGAAATACGCGAAGGGTCCACCAGTGGGACCGACGTCACGCGCGGTGCAGGCTCGGCTTGTTCGCTGACGATATCTGCCAACAACACATAACGGCGGCTGGATATCTGAGCACAGCCTGCACGCAGATAAACAGTCACGACAGGTTCGTCGATCCGGCTGTCCGACGTGATTCGCAACTTGGGACTCTGTGGCGAAGCTGTGGGTTCGAGCATGACCCTGACGCCGGCCGGATTCTGACGCGTGTCAGCATGAAAGACATCGGCCTGGAAACAATCATTCGCGATGCTCTGGTTCGGATCGAGTTGCAACTGCACGGAGACATCCAGCGGCCGGCCGATCAACGCTGCGCCTTGCACACGCCCCAAGGTCAGCGCCTGCGCTTCCATGCTGACCAACCATGCCAGCGTTACGAGCAACCGTTGCGGCAAAGCCGACACGAAAGAAGCAATTGGCATCGATCTGCGCGATAGTCTCAGTTGAAAAGTACCCGGTCCTGCGACGTTCACCGATGGTGCAAACCAGCGGATGCCGGGAGGTAGCCAGCGCGCGACGCGGTCCGATTGTGCCTGAGGTCGCGATCACGCCACACCAGGCTGCGGCGGCGCGGACCAGAAGTCGGCTGACGGTTGAGCATGTGGGTCATGGCGGTGAAATATTCTCGCATGGCAGCGGCCAGGCGAACCGGCATGCGGCCTGCCTGTCCAGGGGCGGCGCTGGTTTCGATCAATAATCAAGCGCATGACTGCTCAATTTCTGGCTACCGGAATCGTGGGAGCCGGAGCGATGGGCCGTGGCATCGCGCAACTGGCAGCCCAGGCCGGCAGCCGGGTTCTGCTGTTTGACAACCAGCCCCAGGCCAGCGAGGGGGCGCGCGCGGAGATCTGCTCGCAATGGGACAAACTGCGCGACAAGGGCCGCATGGACGCAGCCGCGGTCGCGGCTTGCAAGGGACGGCTCGAATGCGCCGGCGCGCTGGAAGAACTGGCACCGTGCACGCTGGTGGTGGAGGCCATTGTCGAGCGGCTTGATGCCAAAAAGGCCTTGTTCGCCGCGCTCGAGCGTATCGTCGCGGATACAGCGATCCTGGCCACCAACACCTCCTCACTGTCGGTCACCGCAATCGCCGCTGGCCTGCAGAGGCCCCAGCGGGTTGCTGGCCTGCACTTCTTCAATCCGGTACCGCTGATGAAGGTCGTCGAGGTGATCGCCGGCCTGCTGACCGATGCACGGGTCTGCGCCGAATTGACCGGCTTCGTGCGACAAATGGGTCATACCCCGGTAACAGCATCCGACACGCCCGGATTCATCGTCAATCACGCCGGCCGTGGTTATGGCACCGAGGCACTGCGCATCGCAGGCGAAAACATCGCCGACTTCGCCACCATTGACCGTATTCTGAAGGACCAGGTCGGTTTCAAGCTCGGCCCGTTCGAGTTGATGGACCTGACCTCGCTCGATGTGTCCCATCCCGTCATGGAGTCGGTCTACCGGCAGTATTTCGACGAGCCGCGCTACCGCCCCAGCAGCATCACGGCACAACGGCTCGCTGGCGGCATCATCGGGCGCAAGGTCGGCCAGGGCTTCTACCGCTACACCGAGGGCAAGGCCGAGATCACGCCAGAGCCGGCGCCACCGCAGGTCGACGGCTTGCCGCCGGTATGGGTTTCGCAGCGGGCCGCGCGCAAACCACAACTGCTGCAGTTGCTGAAGAACCTCGGCGCACAGATCGAGACCGGACAGACCCCGTCGCCCGCGGCCTTGACACTGGTCGCACCTCTGGGCTTCGACGTGACCACGATGGCCGTGGTCGAGCGGCTCGACCCGGCGCGCACCGTGGGCATCGACATGCTGGTCGACGACGATGCGACCCGGCGCCGTGTGCTGGCGACCAACCCGGCAACACGCCCCGACATGCGGGACGCCGCGCATGCGTTGATGGCGCGCGACGGCAAGTCTGTCAGTGTGATCCGGGACAGTGGCGGTTTCGTCACTCAGCGGGTCGTGGCGACCATCGTCAATATCGCAGCCGACATGTGCCAGCAGGCGATCTGTTCGCCAAAGGACCTGGATATTGCCGTCAAGCTGGGCCTGGCCTATCCGCTCGGACCGCTGGAAATGGGCGACCGTTATGGACCCACCAACGTGCTGGAAGTCCTGTTCAACATGCAGACCGTGTACGGTGATCCGCGTTACCGCCCCAGTCCGTGGCTGCGCCGGCGTGGCGCGATCGGCTTGAGCCTGCTGCACGAGGAAGCCTGACGCCGACGCGATGGCGAAGGCGCCGGTTGCGGCGACATCGAAATCCAGCAACTTGGCGGCCTCAAGGTTCCACGCATCTCCAGTCACCCAGAAGACAGCCCATGGACGAGCCCATCCTTACCATCGAAGAACGTGCGGCGATTAACTCCGGTCGCTGGTTCAGTTCCTTGTCTCCTTCCCTGCGACACGACATTTTGCGATGTGCCTATGTCAAGCGATACCCGAACGGCGCGCTGATCTGCGCGCGCGGCGAGCCGCCCGAGGACTGGATCGCCTGCGCCAAGGGTGCAGTGCGGGTGAGTTCGACGTCGATCTCGGGCAAGCAGATCACGCTGACCTATGTCGAGCCGGGCATCTGGTTCGGCGATGTGGCCATCTTCGACGGCGATCGGCGCACCCACGATGCCTATGCGCATGGAGAATGCACGGTATTGTGCGTGGCGCGCGCCGACCTGATGAAGATCCTGTCGCAACATGTCGAGTTGTACCAAGCCATGCTGCAACTGCATGCGCGTCGTATCCGCCAGCTGTATGGCCTGGTCGAGGATCTCAACACCCTGCCCCTGCGCGCCCGTCTGGCCAAGCAACTGCTGCACCTCATGCGCAGTTATGGCGTGGCCAACCTGGACAACACCAGGGAAATGCGCATCGGCCTGCACCTGGCGCAGGAAGAACTGGCGCAGCTGCTGGGCGCATCGCGCCAGCGGGTGAACCAGGAGCTCAAGTCCATGGAGCGCGAAGAATGCATCCGCATCGAACCCGGTGGCCTCACCGTGCGCGACAGCGCGGCGTTGATGCGTATCGTTCAGGCCGATCACTGAACGAAGAAAGGCATCTTGCGATATGAGTGATTTCGAGCATTTCATCGGCACCGGGCCCGTCGGTGACACGCACCGGTTCGACGTCGATGCCCTGTCGACATGGCTGTCGCAGCATCTCGACGGCTTCCAGGGTCCCTTGACGGCTGAAATGTTCAAGGGTGGCCAGTCCAACCCCACCTACAAGCTAATTACGCCGCAACGCCAATATGTCATGCGTGCCAAGCCAGGTCCGGTGGCCAAGCTGCTGCCGTCGGCCCACGCGATCGAGCGCGAGTTCAAGGTCATGGGCGCTTTGCATGGCACCGATGTGCCAGTGGCCCGGATGTATTGTCTGTGTGAAGATGAGTCCGTCGTCGGCCGGGCCTTCTATGTGATGGAGTTTGTCCAGGGCCGTGTGTTGTGGGACCAGGCGCTTGCGGGCATGACCAACGAGCAGCGCGCCGCCATCTACGACGAGATGAACCGTGTGATTTCCGCACTGCACACAGTCAATCACACGCAATGCGGCCTCGCAGACTATGGCAAGCCCGGCAACTACTTCGAGCGCCAGATCAGCCGCTGGAGCAAGCAGTATGCGGCATCCGTCATCGGACACATTGACGAGATGGACAAGCTGATCACCTGGTTGCCCGGCAATATTCCGGACAGCGCGCGCGACAGCGGCAAGACCCGGATCGTGCATGGTGACTTTCGCCTGGACAACCTGATTTTCCATCCGACCGAGCCGCACGTGCTGGCGGTGCTTGACTGGGAGTTGTCCACCCTCGGCCATCCGCTGGCGGACTTCAGCTACCACTGCATGGCCTGGCACATTTCGCCCGGTGCGTTCCGGGGTATTGGCGGGCTCGACGTCCAGAGCCTGGGAATACCCACCGAGGCCGCCTATATCCGGCGCTATTGCGAACGCACCGGCCTGACCACGCCAGACGCACTCGCCGTCGACTGGAATTTCTACCTGGCTTACAACCTGTTCCGGCTCGCTGCAATCCTGCAGGGCATCGCCAAGCGGGTCGAAGCAGGCACGGCAGCCAGCGCTCAGGCGGTCAACGCCGGCGCCAACGCACGCGGCCTTGCCGAATTGGCGTGGAAATTCGCCCAACGCGCCTGAACCCATGATCATGCGCTCGCCAGTCGGCGGGCCACTTGCCAGAAGGAGTACCCATGGATTTCGACTTTTCTCCCCACACCAAGGAACTGCAGTCCCAGGTGCAGGGTTTCATGGACGAACACGTCTACCCGTCCGAACCTGCCTACAAGGCCGAACTCGAGGCCAACACCGCCGCTGGCAAACGCTGGAGCGCGCTGCAGACAGTCGAAAAGCTCAAGCCCAAGGCCAAGGCAGCCGGACTGTGGAACCTGTTCCTGCCGGTGGACAGCGCCGCGGCTTCGGGGTACGCCGGCGCCGGGCTGACGAACCAGGAATATGCGCCGCTGGCCGAGATCATGGGCCGAGTGCCATGGGCCAGCGAGGTCTTCAACTGCTCGGCGCCCGATACCGGCAACATGGAAACCATTGCACGGTACGGCTCCGAGGAAAACAAGGCGCGCTGGCTCAAGCCGCTGCTCGACGGCGAGATCCGTTCGGCCTTCGCGATGACCGAGCCCGACGTGGCCTCGAGTGACGCGACAAACATCGCGACCCGGATCGAACGCGACGGTGACGACTACGTTGTCAATGGCCGCAAATGGTGGATCTCGGGCGCCAGCGACCCGCGTTGCGCGATCTTCATCACGATGGGCAAAACCGACCCCAGCGCGCCGCGGCATTCCCAACAGAGCATGATTCTGGTGCCGGCCGATGCGAAAGGTCTGCGCATCATCCGCCCGCTCAATGTACTGGGGTATGACGACGCACCGCATGGGCACGTCGAAATGGTGTTCGAGAATGTGCGCGTGCCGGCCAGCAATATCTTGCTGGGCGAAGGCCGTGGTTTCGAGATCGCCCAGGGTCGACTGGGCCCGGGACGCATTCACCACTGCATGCGCACTATCGGTCTGGCCGAGCGCGCGCTGGAACTGATGTGCAAACGCGCGTCGTCGCGGGTGGCTTTTGGCAAAACGGTGGCCGAGCAGTCCGTCACACGCGAACGAATCGCCGAAGCACGCTGCAAGATCGACATGGCGCGCCTGCTCACGCTCAAGGCCGCCTGGCTGATGGACGTGGCCGGCAACAAGGTCGCCAAGAACGAAATCGCGATGATCAAGGTTGTCGCGCCGAACATGGCGTGCCAGGTCATCGACTGGGCGATGCAGGTGCATGGCGGAGGTGGCATGTGCGACGACTTTCCGCTGGCTTATGCGTATGCACACGCACGCACGCTGCGTTTCGCCGACGGCCCGGACGAGGTTCACCGCAACGCGATCGCGAAGATGGAACTGGGCAAATACGCAGCCAACCCGAAACCGGTCGAGATGCCGAACACGCGCGGCAGTTGACAAAGCGGACGCCGACTTGGCAATTGCCGGGTCGGCACCGAGTCAGATCGCGGAACCCATCCACATCGCGTCGAGGTCCGAGAATTTCCACTGGGCCGGATTCTCGCGTGCAATGATCTTCTCGGTGTTGCCGCGCGCAGACAGGTCGATCAGCACCGGCTCGATGCGTTGCGCGGCGGCAATCAGGTAGAAGGCCTTGACCATGGGCATCGTCAGTGAGCGCTTGGACTGCTCGGTGACGACACCGATACGCCCGGAGTTGAGCCGCACCAACGAGCCCACCGGATAGATGCCCAGCGTCTTGGCAAATGCCTGGAATACCGGCAGGTCAAAGTGTCCGCTGGCCCAGGTTCCCATCTGGCGCAGCGACTCCGAAGGGTCCCATCCGGACTTGTAGGGGCGGTTCGACGTGATCGCATCATAAACGTCGCAGACCGCGCTCATCTTCGCGAAAAGGCTGATCTGCGGCCCTTTGAGCGCCATCGGATAACCTGAACCATCGACCTTTTCGTGGTGATGCAGGCAGACATCCAAAGTGACCGGATCGATATTGGCGCTCTCCAGGAGAAAAGCATGGCCCTCGGCTGGATGCGCCTTGACCATGGCGAACTCGAGGTCGGTCAGCTTGCCTGGCTTGTTGAGCACCTCGATCGGCAGCATCATCTTGCCCACGTCATGCAACAGGCCCGCCACACCGACGGAGCGCACCACATCCGCAGGCAGCTTCAATTGACGCGCCAACGCAATCATCATGGCACACACTGCCACTGAATGCATGTAGGTGTAATCGTCGGCCGTCTTGAGGCGCGCCAGGCTGATCAGCGCACTGGAGTTGCGGGCGACCGAGCTGGATATTTCCTCGACCAGGTTCGCCACGCCGGCTGCATCGACCGTATTGCCCATGCGGGCCTCGCGGAACATCGAGGCAACCGCATCCTTGCCGGCAGCGCATATTTGCACCGCGCGGGCAATCTCTTCCGAAACCGAAACCGGAACGGGTGTCGGGTCGGACCCGCCACGGCGCGTTGTCGGCGAAACAGGGGCCTCGTCATCCGTCAGCGGCAGCAATTCGGCCCGGGCGGTGGCGGGCCAAACGTCGGCCCCCTTGCTGACGTCGATCCAGACTTCGCTCACATTGCTGGCACGCAGCAAGGCGATATCCTTCGGATCGGAAATCACCCGGCGCGAACGCCAGAACGGATTGTCGATCCAGGAACCGCAGACCTCGTCCAGGAACATTCCCGGCTCGAGTTCGTCGACGCTGATCTTCTTGCGCAAAAAATCCCCTTCGGAAAGCTGACTCTGACCATTCTTCGATTC
>JBBRVD010000072.1:0-17095 GCA_038247175.1 Burkholderiales bacterium
CGAGCACATGGCCGGTTGCAAGGTTCGAGGGTTTCATGTGCAGTAGTCCGCTTTGGCGAGTGGATCTTTCATGGGATCTTTCATTACAGGGCAGATAAGGACGTTCGCGGGGGTTTGATCCTACCGGGGCCGGCGCCGGGTGCTGGCACGGGTTCCATGCAGATCGATACCCCAAAGCGTGGATGGCGCCTGTCATCGGGCTTGGGAAGGCTGCGCACAATCGTCCGGGAGCGGCGCCGGTTCCCGGCCGGCTGCATGCTCGACGCCACGCTCAACACGTATGAATATCACGTGCCTGGACTCACCTTGCGGATGGAAACACGCCATGAACCACCTTGCCATTTGGCTCTGCGCGCTGCTGGCGCTGGCCTTGCAGGCACCTGCCTGGGCCTGGAGCAACCACACTCTGACCACGTACCGTGCCTTCGAGGCCATGGCGGAGGTAGCCAATGCCAAACCGGTGCGGGCCGAGTCGCTGGAGGTGTTCCTCAAGGCGCAGGATCAACCGCTCGCCCAGCTGCTGGCCAGCCAGGAAGCCTGGGCACGGGCCAACATGCCGCACTACGCACCGCGCGCAGACCGCCTGGTGTTTCGTGCCGATCCGTCGCGCAGCGATGCCGAGCGCCGGCAGGCCTTCATGAGCGCTCTGCGCATATCTCCGCTGAGCCGGTTCGCGTTGTTCCTGCAGCCCGACATGCGCACGACGCCGGATCCGGCGCGACTGTTGCCGCACGACGCGGTGAATTTCCTGCCCGAACAGCCGAACGACGAGCGACGCTTCGTGCGAATCGCGCCGGGCGAGGCGGTAGCTCCACTGGCCGTGTTGGCGTCGGCCTCTGACGAGCCGGACTACGGTCTGGACATCAATCTGTGGGACGACAGCCCCAGCGAGTGGGGCAAACACTATGGTTTCGGCACCCTGCCGTTCGGTAATCCTGCGCTGTACTACGCCACGCAGGCACCCTTTCACATGGGCTTCTACCACCAGAACTGGCTGATCTACCAGGCCGCGCCCTTTCTCCAGCGCACGTATCCGCTGATGCGGATCCAGCAGTACACCAGCCTGTCTGCGCTCGCGTTTCGCACCGGTCACGACTATTGGGGCTGGCGCTTCGCCGGACTGGCTTTGCACTACATCCAGGACCTGACCCAGCCCTACCACGCTGACCTGGCGCCTGGTGAATCCACGCTGCGGCTGATCACCGCCAATGTGATGGCGATGGCCGGGTTCCCGAAGCGACGCGACGACCTGATCGTGCTGTTGTCCAACCGCCATCTTGCGCTGGAGAAATTCCAGAATGAATCGCTGGTGGCCAGTGCCCGCACCGGTCAAGATACGGCCCTGGAGCGCGCCTTGCGCGAATTGCAGCGCGACGCGACCTATCCAGCCTGGACCGCGCTGTATGCGCGCGATACCGTGGCGCGCGAAGCCCACGCCAGCGCCAGGCAGACCGTGCGCACCATCCTGGCCACGGTTCCGGCAGGATACGTATCCGACCCGACGTTCGACTTCGGTGTCAAGGCAGCTGGCATC
The DNA here is from genome assembly GCA_038247175.1 of Burkholderiales bacterium. Taxonomy (GTDB): domain Bacteria; phylum Pseudomonadota; class Gammaproteobacteria; order Burkholderiales; family Burkholderiaceae_C; genus CAISIP01. The sequence continues at coordinate 1,535 of JBBRVD010000072.1, forward strand.
CATCTGCTGGCCGACATGGAACAACAAGGGCCGACCCGGCGCGCCGAACTGGAGCAGCAGGTCGCGCAACTGCTGGCCCGGCTCGGCGCGCACAGCCGCAACACGGTGCGCGGTATCCTGCGCTTGGCTCGGCCGCAACCTTGAACAGAGTTGCTAACGCTCCGCGGGTGGTGCGTCCTGCGCGGCGCCATCGTGCTCGGGCGGCAGTCCACCACCCTGAAGGTGTACGGTGCGGGTCGGAAAGGCAATCTCGGCGCCGTGACTCTCGACGATCTGGCCAATCCTCAGCAACACGTCCTGCTTGACCGCGTGGTATTTGACCCACTGCGTGGTTTTGGTGAAGGTATAGATCATCAGTTCCAGCGAGGAGCTGGCAAACGCACTGAAATTGACGATCAGCGTCTGCGTCGCGTCGATCTCGGGATGCTCCTGCAACATCGCGCGGATGTCGTCCACAACCGCCGGCACCACGGCGAAGTCCTGGTAACGCAGCCCGATGGTTTCCTTGATCCGCCGGTGGCTCATGCGCGAGGGGTTCTCCACCACGATGTTGGTGAATACGGCATTGGGCACGTAGATCGGGTTCTTGTTGAAGGCCCGTATCCGGGTATGGCGCCAGCTGATGTACTCGACCGTGCCCTCCAGGCTCTTGTCCGGCGAGCGTATCCATTCGCCAACCGCAAACGGCCGATCGAGATAGATCGTCAGCCCGCCGAAGAAATTCGCCAGCAGGTCCTTGGCCGCAAAACCGACTGCGATGCCACCCACACCGCCGAGCGCCAGCAATCCGGTAATCTGGAAGCCCAGCGTCTGCGCCGCCATCAGGATCGCGACGATCAGCGTCACCAGGCGCGCCAGCTTGCCCAGGGCGTCGACCGTGGTGTGATCGACCTCTTCGCCGCGCTGTAGCCGCGCACCGATGATGTTGTTCCCGACCTTGCCGACGAAGCGCAGCAGGAACCAGGCAGCGCAGATGATCAACGCAACATCCCGCAAGGCCATGGCTTCGGCCAGGAACGGCTCGTCCACCTGGCGCTGAAGCACCCGAGCCATCACGCTGGCTCCGATCACCCACATCGCAGCCAGTACCGGACGACTGGCAGTCTGCACGAGGGCATCGTCCCAGACCGACGCGGTGCGCTCGGTGAGCGTGGTCGCGTGGCGCAGCAGCACCTGGGCCACCTGGTTCACTGCGATCGTGATCAGGGCGATCACGATCAGTGATGCCATCCACAGCTCGATGCCGATGTTCTGGCTCAGGAATTCGCTCAAACGGTTCATCCACTCGACTGTACGGCATGCCTTGCGGCGCAGAACCAGCCACGGCGCGCCTGACAGCACGGCACGGCACTGGCACCCGCGTTGACAAGGCTCCAACACCGTGTGACGAGAAAGCCGCCATGCCAAGCAATGCGGCAGATGATCGCGCCGGCGCCCAGGCGCCCGAACCGTCACCGCTGCGGCAGTCTCGCCGAGCCTGGAACCAACGCGGCCGGTCAGGGCGCGGCGGTCAGTTCGCAGGTCATGAAGACGCTATTCGGGTCTGCCCGGTAATCCCCGAACGGAGCACAGCTGATGAAACCATGGGCAACGTAAAGGGCACGGGCTGGCGCGAAGAACGCCATCGACCCGGTCTCCAGGCTCACGCGCCGCAATCCCGATGCCTTTGCCTGCGACAGCACATGCACCAGCATGCTGCGCGCCAGTCCCTGGCGCCGCAACTGCGGCGCTGTGCGCATGGACTTGAGTTCGCCGTGTTGCGCATCGAGCCGGCGCAGTGCCACGCAGCCCACCAGCGCCGCGCCGTTCCAGGCGCTCCAGAACCGGATGTCCGGCCGGCGCAGGCCTGCAAGATCGAGCGCGTGTTTGCTCTGCGGCGGAGAGACGACGCGCATGTCATGGATATGCTGATCCAGGAAAGCCGCGATACGCGGATCGCTCAAGTCGTCTATCCGGATGTCGGGCTCGCTCGCTGCCATAACCAGCACCCTCCCTTTCAACGTACCAACGGCAGTATCGACGCAGACAAAGTGCCTGCGTCGAATGAACGAGTCCTATGGCGACCGGCCGCGCGGGGTCAGCGTGAAGCGCGACAGCGCCGCCACGGTCACCGCGCACAGGCCGATGCCCACCAGCATCGGACGCGAACTGCCATCGACAAACAGCCCCACCAGGCCCATCATCGCCACGCCGAGCAGGAACTGCAGCGTTCCCATCAGCGCTGACGCGGTTCCGGCAATCGCGCCATGGCGGTCCAGCGCCAGCACGGCGGTGGTCGGCATCACCATGCCCAGGAAGCCATAGCCGACGAACAGCCCGGCCAGCAATATCGCCAGCCGGTCCACTCCCGCCAGATTGAGCAGCAATGACACTACCATCGCAGCGGCATATCCCAGCACGGCCCGTCGCACCAGCAGTTCCAGTCCGAAGCGCCTGCCGAAGCGACCGGTCAGCTGCGAACATCCGATGAACGAGGCCGCATTAACCGCAAAAGCCAGACCGTATTGACGTGGCGTGAGGCCATACAGTTCAATCAGCACGAACGGTGAGTTGGCCAGGTAAATGAAGAAACTCGATATGCCAAATGCGCCGATCAGCACCAGGCCCATGAAACGCCGGTCGCGCAACAACAGGCTGTATCCGGCCAGCGCGCTGCGCACACTGCTGTCGATGCGCCGTGCCGCTGGCCGGGTCTCCTGCAGCGCCGTGGCCACCAGCACCAGCCCGAGCAGCGCCAACCCGGTGATGGTCCAGAACACACTGCGCCAGCCCACCCACTCGGTCAGTACGCTGCCGAGCAGCGGCGCCAGGATCGGCGACACGCTAAATACCAGCATCAGCAGCGCCATCAGCCGCGCTGCGTCGTGGCCGGTGTGCAGATCGCGCACGATGGCGCGTGGCACCACGACCCCGGCACACGCACCGAGTCCCTGGACGAAGCGGAACAGGACGAGCGTGCCGATGTTGTCGGCCAGCGCGCAACCCACGCTACCCACGGCAAACAGTGCCAATCCGAAATACAGTGGCGGTCGGCGCCCCACCATGTCGGACACCGGGCCGTACACGATCTGGCCCGCGCCCATGGCAACGAAAAAAGCCATCAGCGTGAGTTGGACCTGGCCAACCGACGCGCCCAGGCTCCTGCCGATGTCCGGCAAGGCAGGCAGGTACATGTCGGTGGCCAACGGGCCGATGGCGGAAAGCAGTCCGAGCACCAGGGCGGCGCGAAAGAAGCGGGTTTGCATGAATGGGTGGGCCGTGCCAGCCCAGGCAACACGCGGACCGGTCACGACCGTGACAACGCGATCGTCGTCGCGACCTGCCGAGCATAACCAAGATCGTCTCGCGCTGGCGATCCGCTCCCGACCTTGCACCCATGTGCCCGGCAACGCTGCGTGTCTGCGGGGCAGATCGTGCTGACCGCGCCGGGACTTTCGGACCTGGCCGAGGTCAGGCGGTGAATTGGTCGTAGACTCTTCCTGGCGTAGTCGTCCACCACACACTCCATGTCCACCATCTCCACCGCACCCATCATCAGCACAGGTCCGCTCGGGGCCCGCTGGAGCACGATCGACCCGTTTCTGTTCTGCGTCTACCATGACGACAGATACCCGCGTGGCAATGCCGCGCTTGGCCCGGACGCTTCGCTGGCGGGTCGGGATATCGGCCAGGACTTTTCTGGCAAGGATGGCTGGCGGATGTACCACGGGCATCAGGTGCCGGGTTTTCCGGCCCATCCGCACCGCGGCTTCGAAACCGTGACCATCGTGCGCGACGGCCTGATCGATCACTCGGATTCGTTGGGCGCATCGGCCCGCTTTGGTGGCGGCGACGTCCAGTGGCTGACCGCCGGGCGTGGCATCGTGCATGCAGAGATGTTTCCACTGCTCAAGCGCGATGGCACAAATCGGCTCGAGTTGTTCCAGATCTGGCTCAACCTGCCGGCCAGCCACAAGATGGCCAAGCCCCATTTCAAGATGTTCTGGTCGGAGCAGGTGCCCCGCCATGTATTTTCCGACGCCGCTGGCGTAACGACCGCGGTGACCTGCATCGCCGGCCAGCTGCGCGGGGCGGATGGCAAGACACCACCGGCTCCACCACCCGACTCGTGGGCCTCGCAGCCGCAGTCGGACATCGCGATCTGGACGCTGGCAATGGCGCCGGGCGCGCGCTGGACGCTGCCAGCCGCCGCGGGCGCCGGCACGCAGCGTTGCCTGTACTTCTTCGAGGGATCGGGGTTGTCGATCGCGGGTCAGCAACTGGGCCAACACGCCGCAGTCCAGCTGCGCTGCGATCGCGACATCGAACTGGTCAATGGTGCGCAACCCGCCCAGATGCTGATGCTGCAAGGTCAGCCGATCGCCGAACCGGTTGCGCAGTACGGTCCGTTCGTGATGAACACCCAGGCCGAGATACAGCAGGCCTTTGCCGACTACCAGCGCACCAGTTTCGGCGGCTGGCCGTGGCCCGACCAGGCCCCGGTGCACGGCGAGGAGCCGCGGCGTTTCGCCACCCAGCCGGACGGCCATTCTGAACGGCTGCGCATGCAAACCCTGTCCGAGGAGCCAACCTGATGATTCTTGAACTCGCCGACATCCGTATCCATCCTGGCCAGAACGCCGCATTCGAGGCGGCAATCCAGCGCGGCCTCCATACCGTCATCGGCCGGGCCAAGGGCTTTGGCGGCTTCAAAGTCAACCGGGGCATCGAAAGCGCAGACCGCTACATCCTGCAGATTTTCTGGGATACGCTGGAAGACCACACCATCGGGTTTCGCGAATCGCCGGCATTTGCCCAGTGGCGTGCCATCGTCGGCCCTTTTTTTTCCGGTACCCCGACGGTCGAGCATTTCGCACTGGTCGCTCGCTCCGAATGACCCTGAACCGACCCTGCCCGATCCATTCCTGCCGGCGCTTGCGCCCACAACCGCCGACCACCCGAAGGACAGCATGAGTTTCGTATTTCCGCCGGCCGCGCCGATCTCGGTGCCGGTACACGGCCAGAGCAGCCGGTTTCCGGTGCACCGCATTTATTGCGTGGGCCGCAACTACGAGGAACACGCCAAGGAAATGGGCTTTACCGGGAGGGAGCCACCCTTCTTCTTCCTCAAACCGACCGACGCACTGATCATCGCGGCGCCGGGGGAAACCGCGTCGATGCCCTATCCCAGCCTGACTGGTAACCTGCACCACGAGATCGAGTTGGTGGTGGCCATCGGCACAGGCGGCAAGAATATCCGCGCGGTCGACGCACAGCAGCATATCTTCGGATATGCAGTTGGCCTGGACATGACCCGGCGCGACCTGCAAGGCGAGATGAAGAAACAGGGCCGGCCCTGGTGCATCGGCAAGGCGTTCGACCACTCGGCGCCGATCGGTTCGATCACACCGGCAGCACAGGTGCCTGGCATTGCCCAGGCGGCCATCCACCTGGACGTCAATGGCAAGCAGCGCCAGCACAGCAGCGTTGCCAAGCTGATCTGGAACATCGCCGAGACCATCGAGCACCTGTCGGCGGCCTGGGAGTTGCAACCCGGCGACCTGATCTACACCGGCACGCCCGAGGGCGTGGCAGCTGTAGTCGCGGGCGACACGCTGGATGGCAGCGTCGAGGGCCTGCAGGGCATCCGGGTCACGATCGCCTGATCCGGGCGACGCTCCATCGTGCTCAGAAGCCAGATCAAGCATTGTCGCCAGTGCGGCACCGCGGTCGTGCACCGGGTGCCGGACGACGGAGACACACGCGAAAGGGCGGTATGCCCGCAGTGCGCCACCATCCACTACGAGAACCCATTGAACGTCGTTGGCACCGTGCCCTATCTCGGCGAGCGGGTATTGCTGTGCAAGCGCAACATCGAACCGCGCAAGGGGAAATGGACGCTTCCGGCCGGCTTCATGGAGCTGAACGAAACCACATCGGAAGGCGCAGCCCGTGAAACCGTCGAGGAAGCGGGAGCGTTGTTCGAGATGGAGGGGCTGTTCTCGGTGCTGAACGTGGCACGGGTGGGCCAGGTTCACCTGTTCTACACCGCCCGGTTGCTGGCCGACCATTTCGACCCCGGACACGAGACAATGGAAGCGCGGCTGTTCACGCAAGCCGATATTCCCTGGGACGAGATCGCATTTCGTACCGTCAAGGAGACGCTGGAGCACTACTTCGCCGATCGGCACAAGGGCGCGCTGGCGATGCACGTGATCGACATCGTGTAACCGTGCAGGTGATGCGTTGGCGCACCGAACCCGGACTATGGGTGTATAAGTTTGTCCTTGAGACAGTTTTGCGCGTTGGCGCGCCAAGGGGGCCCATCATGAGACAAGAGCAGAATTTCTGGGACGTCGATCTGGTCGAGTTGTTCCGGAGCTGGGTCGATGACTTGGGGCTCTTTCTGCTCACCGCCCTCACCTTTGTCGGGCTGGCGTTGCCGGTATTGATTCCTACGCTGATCCTGTGGTACCTGTCATCGATCAACTGGAGAATGGCGCCGTGAAGGCGCTGCGGCTGACGCAAAACGCCGTCAGGCGGAGACACACCACGGAGCGGCATCGTGGACCAGGCCCATCCATACCGCCCACGACGAACTGAGCACGAGCGCCAGTCCAGCCAGCCGCACACCCCATTGCCCTGAGCCCGCGCCTCGCAAGCGCAGCCATAACCAGGGGCCAGCCATCAGCGAGGCGGTGGTGCCGACGGCAAATAGCGCCATCACCACGGCGCCGTCCATCGGGCTGGCGCTCATGGCCGCCACCATGACGGCCGAATACAGCAGTCCGCACGGCAACAAGGACCACACCGTGCCCAGCATCAGCGGAGCGGCGCCGCTGGAACGCCCAACCCAGGACCGGGCGCGGGTCCAGATCGCCTTGCCAACCTGCTCCAGCCAGACGGGCTGTTCGGCCCGCCACAGCAGCATCAGGCCGAGCACGATGGCTGCAACATGCAGCAGCGTCCAGACCGGACGCAAGGCGGCGGACTGCACCGTCAACCAGCCCAGACCCTGCATCGAGGCCGCTGCCAGAGCACCGAGCAACGCATAACCGATCAACCGGCCGAACTGGAATGTCCACATCGCCTGTGTGCCCCTCGGCGCTGCGGCGCGACCGATACCGGCACAAGCCGCTCCACACATTGCTATGCAGTGTGGCCCGCCGGCAAGGCCCATCAAGAGGCCTGTCAAGGCCAGGGAACTCAGCATGCGCAGAGCTTAAACGATGCGCGTGTGCTGCGCCCGGGCTCGCTCGCCTCACCCCCCACAGGGGAGTCTTGATATGTATCAAGGTCACTGCGCTGTTTGTGCATCACAATTGATCCATGTCAGGAGTCACCATGTTGCACAACCCCTCCCCCGCGCACGATGCCAGGTCGGTTACGCCGATCGTGCCCTTGACTTCAAACGCCATTCGTGTTGCCTGCTCAAACTGCAATCTGCGCGAATTGTGCATGCCCCTGGGGCTGACCTCGGAAGAGCTCGACCGGGTCGATGGCCTGGTGGCGAGCCGGCGCCGGGTCAAGCGCGGTGGCAGCCTGTTTCGCTGCGGTGACAAGTTCACCAGCCTGTACGCGATCCGTACCGGCTTCTTCAAGACCTGCATCACGTCCGAGGATGGACGCGACCAGGTCACCGGCTTCCAGATGGCTGGCGAGATCGTCGGCCTGGACGGCATCGTCAACGATCGCCACACCTGTGACGCGGTCGCCCTGGAAGACGCCGATGTCTGCCTGCTGCCTTTCGATCGGATTGAAGAACTGTCCACCGAGATACACGGTCTGCAGCGCCATGTGCACAAGATCATGAGCCGCGAGATCGTGCGCGAGCACGGCGTGATGCTGCTGCTGGGCAGCATGCGCGCCGAGGAGCGCCTGGCCGCCTTCCTGCTGAACCTGGTGCAGCGCCTGCATGCACGCGGATTCTCGCAGTCCGAACTTGTGCTGCGCATGACGCGCGAGGAGATCGGCAGCTACCTGGGCCTCAAGCTGGAAACGGTCAGCCGCACGTTTTCCAAGTTTGTCGAAGAAGGTATCGTCGCGGTTCGCCAGCGGCATGTGCGCATCGTCAATGCGGACGCGCTCAGGCAACTGGTCAATCCGCAGGTCTGCAACTAGCACCTGATGACGATCTGGGACATGCCGACTGCGGCTTGACCGAGCGCGTGTAGCGACCGCGCTCAGCATCACTGGTGCGCGGTTGGCTCGTTGACTTCCTGCGGCGACATTGCCAGCAGCGCTGTCAGACCACAGGCCACCAGCGTCAAGGCCCAGAACGCGAAAAACGCCAGCGTATAAATGCCCTCGCGCGAGATCTCCAGCGGTTGACCGGCCCAGTGCAGATTCTGGGGATCGACCATCGCGAACACCAGCATTTCCAGCAAGCCGGCAACCAGGAATGCGGGCCATGCCACCCACATCAGTCGTTTGGCCCACAGGTTGTTTCCCAGGTCCATCGTGACGCCTCAAGGCTTTGCCGCGTCGGGTGCCGGTACCGCGGGCACGCCGGTCTGCGCATGGTTGCGCCCCTGCACTGCCGGTGCCAGGCTCGCTGCCGGGTTACCCAGTGTCTGGTTGATCTCCAACCCTTTGCGGTAATAGTCTTCTGTGATCACCGGATCGGGGAAACGCACCGCCAGATACAGCGTGACGAATCCGGCCACGACGACGATCGCCGGGCCGGCAATGACCAGCCACACATGTCCGAATGTCCACCAGGGGGCGGGAGCGGCGTTGTCGGATGAAGCCATGGGTCGATCTCCTTAACGTGGAACCAGGAATACGGATTTTTCACTGACCTGCCGGTTGCTGTTCTGTTCGATGATGTCGAAACGGATCGGATGGGACCCCGGCTTCGCACCTTCGTAGGGCAGTTGCAGTCGCACGGCGACCCAGCGCGACTGCGTGGACTCGACGCTGAACTGGGTGTCGGATTCCAGTGTCAGGCCCTCGAGTCCCGTGACGGCGATACGGTAGTTCTGGTCCGTTTCCGTCGCATTCATCACCTGCAGCCGAAACACGTTCTCGATCTTGCCGCCCGACACGATACGCGCCAGCGTACCGCGGTCTCGTTCCACATCGACCCTGAACGGTGCGCGCATCACCAGGCTCACCGCCATGGTCAGCACGATTGCCAGCAGAATGCCGGAATACAGCAGCACCCGCGGCCGCAAAACATGGCGCAGGATCTGCGGCTGGCTCCAGTTCTGCTGCAGCGCGTTCTCGGTCGAATACTTGACCAGGCCGCGCGCATAACCCATCTTGTCCATGACGGTGTCACAGACATCTGCGCAGGCGCCACAACCGATGCACTCGTATTGCAAGCCGTTGCGGATGTCGATGCCGGTCGGACAAACCTGCACGCACAGCGTGCAGTCCACGCAGGCGCCCAGATTCAACGTCGCCGGATCGGCCTTGCGCGAGCGCGCCCCCCTCGGTTCGCCCCGCTGCTGGTCGTAGGTGACGATCAGCGTGTCGCGGTCGAACATCGCGCTCTGGAAACGCGCGTAGGGACACATATGCTTGCACACCTGTTCGCGCATGAAACCCGCATTGCCATAGGTGGCGAAGCCGTAGAAGACGGTCCAGAAGACTTCCCAGGACGTCATCTGCAGCGCCATCAGCTCGCCGCCGAGTACCGTGATCGGTGTGAAATAGCCGACAAAGGTGAAACCAGTCCAGAACGCGACGACCAGCCAGGCCAGGTGCTTGCCGCCCTTGCGCAGCAGCTTGTCAGCCGACATCGACCCGGCATCACGGCGCATGCGGGCAGAGCGGTCGCCTTCGAATTTTTTCTCGATCCACAGGAAGATCTCGGTATACACCGTCTGCGGACAGGCATAACCGCACCACAGCCGTCCCGCCACCGCGGTGAACAGGAACAATGACAGGGCCGAAATCACCAGCAGTCCGGTGAGGTAGATGAAGTCCTGCGGATACAGGACCAGGTTGAAGATGTAAAAACGTCTGGCGCCGAGGTCGAACAGGACTGCCTGGCGTTGCCCCCAGTCCAGCCACGGCAGGCCATAGAACGCCAGCTGGGTCAGCCAGACCATGGCCCAGCGCCAGTTCGAGAACAGCCCGGAGACGCTGCGTGGATAGATCTTCCTGTGCGCCTCGTACAGCGACACCATCTCCGGGTCGGCAGCAATCGCGCCCTGGTCGGCCAAAACCGCGGCTGCAGGCACGATCGGAATGACTTTGCGCATGTCAGGCTTGGATGAACGCAAGAACGCTGCTGGCTCGATCAGTTGGCGGCAACGGCGCTCTTGTTGGAGAAGCCCCAGACGTAGGCCGCCAGCACGCGGATCTGCTCAGCGCTGAACTTGTCAGCCTGCGCCGGCATCTGGTTCATCTTGCCGTTGTTGATCATCGAAATCACGGCGGCCTCGCCATAACCATGCAACCAGATGTCGTCGGTCAGGTTGGGCGCCCCTAAGGCCGGGTTGCCCTTGCCATCATTGCCATGGCAGGCGGCGCAGACGCCAAACTTGGACTTGCCCAATGCAGCGCGAACCGAATCGTGCGGACCACCCGACAGGCTCAGCACATATTGCGCCACGTTTTTCACATCGTTCGCAGTGCCAAGCGCGGCGCCGAGCGCCGGCATGTTGCCGATCCGTCCGTTGTTCAGCGTCTCGATGATCTTGTCGGGAGCCCCACCATACAACCAGTCAGCATCGGTCAGGTTCGGAAAACCCTTGCTGCCGCGCGCATCGGAACCGTGACACTGCGAGCAGTTGTTCATGAACAATCGCTCGCCAATGGCCATCGCCTGGGGATCCCGGGCGATCTCTTCGGGCTTCATCGCCGCAAAACGGGCGTAAAGAGGAGCCACCTGCTCGGCACCCTTTTCCATCTCTGCTGTGTGCTGGCCGGTCGACGACCAGTCCAGGCTGCCCTTGTAGGTTCCCAGCCCCGGATACAGGGCGAGATAGACCAGGGAAAAAACGACGGTGATGATGAACAACCATACCCACCACCGTGGCAGCGGGTTGTTCATCTCGCGCAGGTCGCCGTCCCAGACATGGCCGGTCGTGTTGTCGTGCGCCGTCATCGCCTTGGCCTTGCCGCTGAACCACAGCAGCAGCAGACAGGCAAGGATACTGATGACGGTGATTCCGGCAATGTACAGCGACCAGAAACCGTGGGTGAAATCGCTCATGCTCGTTCCTTGTGCAATTCGTCAATCTTGTTCGAACGGCAACCGGGCAGCCTGCTCGAAATCGCTCTTGCGGCTTTTGGACCAGGCCCACCAGACGATGCCCAGAAAGACGACCAATGCAGCCACCGTGGTGATGGAGCGCAAGGTGTTGATATCCATTTTTCTCTCCTGCCTTATTTGAGCGCCAGGCCCAGCATCTGCAGATAGGCGATCGTGGCGTCCATCTCGGTCTTGCCCTTGACCTCGTCGGTCGCCGAAGCAATCTGCGCATCGGTATAAGGTACACCGACCCTGCGCAGGGCGCGCATATGGTTGGACAATGCCGCGCCGTCGATCATGCCCTTCTCGAGCCAGGGATAGGCTGGCATGTTCGACTCTGGCACCAGGTCGCGCGGGTTGTTCAGGTGGATACGATGCCACTCGTCGTTGTACTTGCCGCCGACACGCGCCAGGTCCGGGCCTGTGCGCTTGCTGCCCCACTGGAACGGGTGGTCATAGACCGACTCGCCGGCCACCGAATAGTGGCCATACCGCAGCGTCTCGGCGCGGAAAGGCCGGATCATCTGGGAATGGCAGTTGTAGCAGCCCTCGCGGACGTAAACGTCGCGACCGGCCAGCTGCAGGGGCGTGTAGGGCTCCACGCCCTTGATCGGCTCGGTCGTGGACTTCTGGAAGAACAGCGGAACGATCTCGACCAGACCGCCGACGGCGAGCACGATCAGGATCAGCACGATCATCAGGAAGTTGTTGGTCTCGATACGCTCATGCGAGAGCAATGGGGTCTTGGTGTCCTGGTTGGCCATGATCGATGTTCCTCAAGCGTGTACAGCGGTGTTGGGAATGGTCACGGTCACGGCCTTGCCGGCGGTCACCGTCTTCCAGGTATTCCACGACATGATCAGCATGCCTGTGAAATACAGCAACCCGCCCATCAGGCGCAGAAAATAGAACGGATAGGTTGCCTTGACCGACTCGACGAAGGTGTAGGTCAGGGTGCCATCCGGATTGACTGCGCGCCACATCAGTCCCTGCATCACGCCGGCGATCCACATCGCGGCGATATAGATCACGATACCGATGGTGGCGGTCCAGAAGTGGATCTCGATCGCCTTGACGCTGTACATCTGCTTGCGGCCGAACAGGCGTGGAATCAGGTAATACATGCTGCCCATCGTCACCAGGCCAACCCAGCCCAAGGCGCCCGAGTGCACGTGTCCGATGGTCCAGTCGGTGTAATGGGACAAGGCGTTGACGGTCTTGATCGACATCATCGGGCCTTCGAAGGTGCTCATGCCGTAGAAAGACAGCGACACGATCAGGAAACGCAGGATCGGATCGTCACGCAGCTTGTGCCAGGCACCCGAGAGCGTCATGATGCCGTTGATCATGCCGCCCCAGCTCGGCGCCAGCAGGATCAGCGAGAACACCATACCCACGGACTGCGTCCAGTCCGGCAGTGCCGTGTAATGCAGGTGGTGCGGGCCGGCCCACATGTAGGTGAAGATCAGTGCCCAGAAGTGCACGATCGACAGCCGGTAGCTGTAGACCGGCCGTTCGGCCTGCTTCGGAATGAAGTAATACATCATGCCCAGGAAACCGGCGGTCAGGAAAAAGCCCACCGCATTGTGGCCGTACCACCACTGCACCATTGCATCCTGCACGCCGGCGTAGGCGGAGTACGACTTCATCATGCCGGCTGGAACGGCCGCGCTATTGACGATATGCAGTAAAGCCACCGCAAGGATGAACGCGCCGAAAAACCAGTTGGCGACATAGATATGCCGCACCTTGCGGGTACCGATGGTGCCGAAGAAAACCACGGCGAACGCAACCCAGACCAACGCGATCAGGATGTCGATCGGCCATTCAAGCTCGGCATACTCCTTGCCCTGGGTGAATCCCAGCGGCAGGGACACGGCCGCGGCCAAGATCACCAGCTGCCAACCCCAGAACGTGAAAGCCGCCAGTTTGTCACCGAACAGCCGGACCTGGCAGGTGCGCTGTACGACATAGTAGGCGGCGGCGAACAGACCGCAACCGCCGAACGCGAAGATCACCGCATTGGTATGCAGCGGCCGGAGCCGTCCGTAACTCAGCCAGGGGATGCCGAAATTGAGCTCGGGCCAGGTCAGCTGGGCCGCGATGATCACACCGACCAACATGCCGACGACACCCCAGACGATCGTCATGATGGCGAACTGCCGCACCACGGTGTCGTTGTATGCCGTAGCCTTCATATTGGGAAATTGCATTTTTCGGTTCTTCCAAATTGATCTGGTTCAAGTTTCCCCTGGCAAACCCTGATCGGGTTTGACCAACATCAAACTAGCTCTGCGTCGGGACGCTCAGACAACAGACATCGCAGGTGTATGCCGCCGGTGTGAAAGGCTGGGGTCACCCATGAAGTCATTCGTCTTTCTCCAGGATGCGCTCACCCTCGCGCTCGATGTCGTCGAATTGGCCGCGATAGATCGCCCACCACAAGCCCGCAAGAATGAAGAACACCAGCACGACCGACAATGGAATGAGCAGGTACAGGATATCCATCAGCCCTCCTTCGCATCCAGTCCGCCGGCCAGGCGCAGCGCATTGAGCACCACCAGCAGGGAACTGGCGGCCATGCCCAGACCGGCCAGCCAGGCCGGTATCCAGCCCACCACGGCCAGCGGAATGCAGGCCATGTTGTAGGCCAGCGCCCAGCCCAGGTTCTGGCGCACGACACGCATCGTGCGCCGTGCCAGGCGCAGGCTCTGGACGATACGCTGCAACTGCCCACCCAGCACGACGAAGTCGGCTTGCGATTGCGCCAGCGGCGCAGCGTGGCCGAGTGCGAACGAGACGTCCGCGCCGGCCAGCACCGGTGCGTCGTTCAGCCCATCGCCGACCACCGCCACCCGGTGCCCCTGCGCCTGCTGCCGACGCAGGAACACCAGCTTGTCATCCGGTGAGCAACCGGACAAAACCGACTCGATGCCCAGCGGCACGGCCACCTGTAGCGCGGCGTTGTGCTGGTCACCCGAGACCATGTGTACCCGGTAACCATGCGCCAGCAGGTCGGCCACCGTCACGGCCGCGTCGGTACGCAGGTCCTGGCACAGGTCGAAACTCGCCAGCCAGCCGGAATCGTCGACCAGATGGGTCGTGCCGGCATGTTCACCTGCCTGGGGCAGCCCGCAGAAAAGGCTGCTGCCCAGTCGGGCGGCGCGCGCCGCCAGTGCAGCGTCGCTCGGCTGCAGCCGCCCCGACACGCCCTGGCCCACCTGCTCGGTGACCGCGCTGGCCAGCCAGGCCGAGCCCTGGCACGGCTGCTGCGCCGCCTGCATCAGCGCGCGCGCCACCGGATGCAGCGACTGCGCTGCCAGCGCCGCTGCCATCGCCAGCGCCTGGTCACGCGACAGGCCCTCGCGCAGCTTCACCGCGTCGAGCCGCAGGCCGTCACGGGTCAGGGTGCCGGTCTTGTCGAACACCACACTGTCGACACCAGCCAGGGTTTCGAGCGCCTGCAGGCGACGCACCAGCACACCGCCTCGCGCCATGCTGCCGGCAGCAGCCAGCATGGCCGTGGGCGTGGCCAGTGACAACGCACAGGGGCAGGTCACGATCAGCACCGCAACTGCCACCATCAAGGCATGGCCGGCGCCGGCAGACCACCAGTAGGCTGCTGCCGCGGCAGCAGCCAGCAACACCACGATCAGGAACGGCTTGGCAATACGGTCGGCCAGTTGGGCCAGGCGTGGCTTGGTCACGGCCGCACTGCGCACCAGCGCCAGCACCGCAGCAAAGCGGGTGTCGACTCCGGCCTTCTCGATGCGCACCTCGATCACGCCCGACAGGTTGAAGCTGCCGGCGATGACCTGCGATCCGACGGCACAGCACACCGGCTTGGACTCGCCGGTCAGCAGCGCCTGGTCCACCCAGGTAGTTCCTTCGGTGATCACCCCATCGGCGGCAATCGCCTCGCCTGGCAGCACCCGCACCCGGTCGCCGACCGCGAGGCGGCGCACGACAACCGACTCGAAGCTGCCGTCGGCGCAGCGGCGCTGCACCGCATCGGGCATACGATTGACCATGGCCTCCAGCGCACCGGCCGTACGGTCGCGCAGCCGCAACTCGAGCCAGCGGCCGGTCAGCAGGAAGAACACGAACATCGTCAGGGAATCGAAGTACACCTCGCGTCCGAAGGCGCCCTGCGGATCGAAGGTTCCCGCCGAGCTCACCGCGAACGTGATCAGCAGCGCGACCGCCACCGGCAGGTCCATGCTGATCCGGCGCTGAGCCAGGTCGCGCACGGCGGAGCGGAAGAACGGGCCGCAGGAGAACAACATCACCGGCAGCGTCAGCACCCAGGATGCCCAGCGCAGCAGCCGTTCGGACTCCATGCTCAGGTCACCGGGCAAGGCGATATAGGCCGGGTA
>JBBRVD010000073.1:0-17063 GCA_038247175.1 Burkholderiales bacterium
GCAGGCAGGCTACCGCGCTGCCCGGCAAGGCCGCGAACCATTCGCGCGGCACCTCGCGCAGCGCCGTCTGCGGATCGCGCATGTCCAGGGTCGCGGCCGGCCGGGTGTGGATGAACGTCCAGGTGACAAACTCGGTGTGCAGCTCCCAGCGGATCCGAAAGCCGCCAACGTCGAGTCGCAAGTGCGTCGCATCGTTGTCAGGCAGTGGGAGATGGTGGTCGCGCAGCAATTGCGCCAGGTGCGCGCGACTGGCCTGGCGCTGCTGCGGGTCGCACACCATCACCACGCGCGAGATCGACTGCGGCGCCTGCATCGCCTCCGGCGGCCGGGCGTGCACTTCGTTGTGCAGCACGATTCGTTGCGGATGCTGGGCAAGAATATTCATGGCGGTGGTCGACGGCTGGATTGGAAACCATTGTCACTCAGTCAATGCGAAACCCAAGCAACAGACGAGGCGCGCGGGCGCCATCGTTTCACGCGTTGCGCGGCGGGCGGGGCTCACTCTTCGACAAACGCCTCCTCGCGCTTGCGCTTGACCGCGGGCAGCAGCACGATGACCAGCAGCAACGCTGCCACCGCCAGCAGGCTGGCAGACAACCCCCGGGTCACGAACACGCTCCAATCACCCCGCGACAGCAACAGTGCGCGGCGCAGGTTCTCCTCCATCATCGGACCCAGCACGAAGCCCAGCAACAACGGCGCCGGCTCGATGCCCAGCTTGATGAAGGTGTAACCGATCACGCCGAAGATCGCCACCATCCAGATGTCGAAGGTGTTGTTGTTGGTCGAGTACACACCGATCGCACAGAACAGCACGATGGCGGGAAACAGCCAGCGGTAGGGCACGGTCAGCAGCTTGATCCAGATGCCGATCAGCGGCAGGTTCAGCACGATCAACATCGCATTGCCGATCCACATCGACGCAATCAGGCCCCAGAACAGCTCCGGGTTGCTGGTCATCACCTGCGGGCCCGGCTGGATGTTGTGGATGGTCATCGCGCCCACCATCAGCGCCATCACCGCGTTGGGCGGAATACCCAGCGTCAGCAGCGGGATGAACGAGGTCTGCGAGGCGGCGTTGTTGGCCGACTCGGGCCCTGCAACGCCACGGATGTTGCCCTTGCCGAACGGTATTTCGCCCGGGCGCATCTTGGCCTTCTTCTCGATCGTGTAGGCAGCAAAGGCCGCCATCGTCGCACCGCCACCCGGCAGAATGCCAAGGGCCGAACCGAGCAGCGTGCCTCGCAGCACCGCCGGCGCCATGTTGCGGAAATCTTCTTTCGTTGGCATCAATCCCTTGACCTCGGCCGCAAACACCTTGCGCTCGCTCTCGTGTTTGCCCAGGTTGCTGATGATCTCGCCATAACCGAACACACCCATGCCGATCACGATGAAGCCGATGCCGTCCGTGAGTTCCGGAATGTCGAAGCTGAATCGCGCCACGCCGGAGTTCACGTCGGTGCCGACCAGACCCATCAGCAGGCCCAGCAACACCATGCCCACCGCTTTCAGGATGGAGCCGGAAGCCAGCACGATGGCACCGATCAGGCCCAGGATCATCAGTGAAAAATACTCGGCCGGCCCGAACTTGAAGGCCACCTCGGTCAGCGGCACCGCGAAACCGGCCAGCACCAGGGTTCCGACACAGCCCGCAAAGAAAGATCCCAGACCGGCAGCGGCCAGTGCAGGCCCCGCCCGGCCCTGGCGCGCCATCTGGTAACCATCGATCACCGTGACGACGGACGACGCCTCTCCCGGCAGGTTGACCAGAATGGCCGTGGTGGAGCCGCCATATTGCGCACCGTAGTAAATACCCGCCAGCATGATCAGCGCCGACACCGGCGGCAGTGCGTAGGTCGCCGGCAAAAGCATGGCGATGGTTGCCAGCGGCCCGATGCCGGGCAAGACGCCGATCAACGTGCCCAACAGGCAGCCAACGAAGGCATACAGCAGGTTGATCGGCGTGAAGGCCACACCGAAGCCGATCGCAAGATTACTGAACAGTTCCATGGATATCCCCTTAACCGGCAATGAATGCAGGCCACGCCGGGAACTGCAGTTTCAACGCCACGATGAATGTCAGGTAACAGGTAACGGCCAGAATGACCGCCAGCACCAGCACCTCCTTGAGCCTGAACTCCTCGCCGGCCAGTGCGGCGATGAAGGTCAGCGCGATGATGGCCGCCGTCAGGCCCATATAGGGCAGGTTGACGCTTGGCAGGCCGCCGAGCAAGACGCCGAAGGTCAGGTTGGCCAGGATGATGAAGAACAGCGGCTTCCAGGCAATGCTGCCGACCGGGTCACCATCCTCGGTCTCCACGACCAGCGCATTGAAGGTGACGACCAGGCCCAGGATCGCCAGCAGCACGCCCAGCATCAGCGGGAAATATCCCGGCCCCATGCGTGCCGCATCACCAAGCTTGTAGTTGGTCGCGCCCCAGGCAAAGGCTATACCGACCGCCACGAACAACAATCCCGAGAAAAAGTCTTTCTGACTTTTGATCCGCATGCCAATCTCCTCGAATATGAGCTACCGCCGGGGATTGTGCGAACGAAAACCTCGCTTGTCGATGTGGATACCACCTACATGAGCCCGAAAGTGCGCCCCGCCGAAGTTCGGCTAGCGGAAAACCCTGTGGCGCGAAACTGTCGCCGCGCGCTGCGGCGATTGCCTCTCGGGCTCTCAGGTCAGCGGTGGCGTCGCGGCCAGCACCTCGGCCATGACCGTCGTGCCCTGGGCCACCTGCAAGGCGCCTGCCAGGCGCAGCGGGCGCATGCCGTCCTTGACCGCCTGCCGGCGCAAGGCGTCGTTGTTGGGCTCACGCGTCACCGTGGCCTTGAACGCCTCGGTCACCACCAGCAGTTCGTACAGGCCGGAGCGGCCGCGAAACCCGGTCATGCGGCAATCGACACAACCCACGGGCTTGAACGGCCGATAGGCGCCGTTGATCTGCCAGGGCTTGACGAACTCGGCCAGGTCGGCCCGGTTCGCATCGGGGTCGCGCACACGGCACTTGTCGCACAAGGTGCGCACCAGCCGCTGCGCCAGCACGCCGTGCAAGGTCGCGTTGATCAGGTACGGCGCAATACCCAGTTCCAGCAGTCGGCTGACCGCCGAGGGCGCGTCGTTGGTGTGCAGCGTGGAAAACACCAGATGCCCGGTCAGTGCCGCCTGCACCGCCATCTCCGCAGTCTGCAGATCGCGGATCTCGCCCACCATGATGATGTCCGGGTCCTGGCGCATCAACGCCCGAAGGCCTTCGGTGAAGCCGAAATCGAGATGGGGCTGGACCTGTGTCTGGTTGAACGACGGCTCGATCATCTCGATCGGGTCTTCCACGGTGCTGACGTTGACCTCCTCGGTCGCGACCCGCTTGAGCGTGGAATACAAAGTCGTGGTCTTGCCCGAGCCAGTCGGCCCGGTGACGAGCACAATGCCATGCGGCTGGCGGACCAGCGCCTCCCAGCGCTGCGCATCGTGGGCCGCAAACCCGAGGGCGTCCAGGTCCTTCACCGCGTTGTCCGGGTCGAAAATGCGCATCACCATCTTCTCGCCGAATGCGGTGGGCAACGTGGAAATTCGCATTTCGACCTCGTCACCACGTGGGTTGCGCGTCTTGATGCGCCCGTCCTGCGGACGGCGTTTTTCGACCACGTCCATGCGTCCGAGCAGCTTGATCCGCGCAGTCATCGCGTTTAGCACACCCATGGGCATCTGGTAGACAGGATGCAGCACACCGTCGATACGAAAGCGGATCACGCCCTGCTCGCGTCGAGGCTCCAGGTGGATGTCGCTTGCGCGCTGGTCGAACGCGTATTGCCACAACCAGTCCACCACCTGGACCACGCCCTGGTCATTGGCGTCGAGCTGCTTGCTGGTCTTGCCCAGTTCGACCAACTGCTCGAAGCTGGCACCCACATTACCGCCACCGGACTTCATGGCCGAACGCACCGACTTGGCCAGCGCGTAGAACTCGGCGGTGTAACGGGTGATCTCCTGCGGGCTGGCCAACACGCGCCGCACCGAGCGCCGACTCTGGCGTTCGACCTCGGCAACCCAGTCGACGATGAACGGCTCGGCCGTGGCCACCACCAGTTCGGTCGGCGATACCTGCACCGGCAACACCCGGTGCCGCTCGGCGTAGGGTGCGCTCATGGCATCGGACACTTTGCCGACATCGACCTTGAGCGGGTCGATGCGCAGGTAACCCAGGCCGGCGCGGCCGGCCAGCCATTCGGTCAGTGTTTCGATGTCGAGCGCACGATTGTCCACGGCGCGGCGCATCGACACGCTGGCCAGGCGCACCAGCGGATGCTGCGCACTCTCGGCCTGCGAGCAACGCGCGATCGTTCGCTCGGCCTCGTCATCGGCAATCACACCATCGACGCGCAGCCATTCGACCAATGCACGCCAGTCCAGCGGGCCCTGGATCAAGGGCTTGGCAGTGGCAGGAGCCTTGTCGTGTCGGATCGCGCCGCTCATGGGGTGGCCACCAGCGGTTTAAGTACCCGCACCCACTGCGCTGCCGGCAAGGCCCAGCGCTGCTCTATATCCTGTGCCCGTTGCTGCAAAACGGCGCGTTCGGGCCGCGACGCCGTCTTGCGGGCCAGCACCACGGTGTTGCCCTCGCGAGTGGCCTTGAACGGCCAGAGCGCTTCGCGGCCGAACACCGCCGCCAGCCGGTCCAGGCTGAGTACATAACTGGACGAGCGGCCGAACAGGTTGACAGTCAGGCAACCGTCGTCTGTCAACAGGCGCCGACAGTCGGCATAAAACGCCTCGCTGTCGAGCACTGGCGCGGCGGCATCACGGTCGTACAGGTCGATCTGCAACGCATCGATGGTGCCGAACCACTTCGGGTCCCGGATCTCGCGCGCGGCGTCGGCCAGCACCACACACATGCGGGCATTGTCCGGCGGCAGCTTGAACCAGCCACGGCAGGCCACCAGCACCTTGGGATTGATCTCGATGGCAACGCTGTGCATGCGCAGCACCTTGGAACAGAACTTGGTCAACGAGCCGGCGCCCAGTCCCAGCTGCATGGCACGTCGGCGCGGCACCGAGGAGGGTTCCACGAACAGCAACCAGGCCATCATGCGCTGGATGTACTGGTGTACCAGCACCTGTGGCGAGTCGATCAGCATCGACCCCTGGATCCAGACCGAATCCAGGTGCAGATGGCGCACCGGGCCCTCGTCGGAGAAATACACATCGGCCAGTTCATTCGTGTCGGACTTCACCATGGCGCTTTATACCAGCAAGCGAGCCAGCTTCGGCAGCGCCACACAGGCGTTGCGCATGGTTGCATCGGCCAGTTCGGACGCCGGTATCGCTCGCAGATGCGCCACCACCGCACCGATGGCTGGCAGCTCGCCCGGCTCGTTGACGCCCTGGCTCCGGCCGGCGGCGCGCTCGGCGGCGGTCCGGTACAACCAGTGGGGCGCAATATCCGGCGCGTCGGTCTCCAGCACCAGATCCTGCAAGGGCAGCTCCGCTGCCAGGCGGCGCAATCGCAACGCGCGGTCGAACGTCACCGCGCCGCCGAAACCGAGCTTGAAGCCGAGCGCGCAGAACGCCTGTGCCTGCTGCCGGCTGCCGGCGAACGCGTGGGCGATGCCGGTCCAGCCCGCTGCAGGCGCCACGACCCGCAGAGCGCGCAGCAGCCGGTCCGCCGAACGGCGCACATGCAGGATCACCGGCAGCGCAAAACGGCGCGCCAGCTTGAGCTGCTCCAGGTAGAAATACTCCTGGCGTGCGCGCATGTCCGGCTCGCACAAGGCCGGCACGAAGAAATCCAGCCCGATCTCGCCCACGGCGACCAGACGCGGATCGTCGCGATGCTCCTCCAATGCCTGGGCGAGCTGCTGCAGGTTTTCATCGAGTGCCTGCGGGACAAATAGCGGATGGATGCCCAGAGCGTAGCTGTCGCCCCCCTGATGCGCCAGTGCGCGCACCGCGGCAAAATTGTCCACGCATACCGCCGGAATGGTGCAATGCGACACGCCGCGTGCGCGTGCGCGCTCTCGCACCTGCGCCCTGTCAATGCGGAATTCCGAGGCATCGAGATGGCAATGGGTATCGATCCAGATCGTCATACAGGGTAAACCCCCTCCATGTACCGCTTGCCTTGGTTGTGCTTTGACACTAGATTGTCACGCGAGTGTCATTGATGACCTCTACGCTGCTGTCACTGTGCAAGCCATTGTCATCCACCCCTAGGAGTAACCATGAAAACCAAGATCACCCTGATCGCCGCCGCCCTCGCGCTCGGCCTGGCGGGCAGCGCCATCGCGCAGGAGAAAACCCTGCGCCTGCTGACCTGGGCCGACTATGTGCCGGCCGACGTGAAGGCGCAGTTCGAGAAGGAGAGCGGTTACACGGTCGAGATCACGCTGTCGAACAACGAGGAGATGATCTCCAAGTTGCGGGCCACCGCCGGTGCCGGCTTCGACCTGGCGCAACCGTCGCAGGACCGGATCACCGGCCCGCAGCAGGAATTCAAGATCTACAAGGCCATGGACCTGTCCAAGATCAAGTCGGACCTTTTCATCCCTTCCATGCTCGCGGCCACCAAGAAAAACACCACTCTGGCCGGCAAGGTCTACGGTCTGCCGCACATCTGGGGCACCGACGGGCTGGTGGTCAACACCAAGCTGGCCAAGATGGCCAACTACCCGGACCTGTGCAAGGCCGATTACAAAGGCAAGACGGCCGTGCGCCTGAAACGTCCGACGCTGCTGGCCTTTGCGTTTGCCGATGGAAAAGACCCCTTTGCGCTGTACAACAACCCCAAGGCGTACCAGGCTCTGATGGATGATGTCGGCAAGACCATCATCGCCTGCAAGGGCAACCTGAAATTCTTCTGGGACAACAAGGATCAGCTGCTCAACGGGATGCGCACCGACGAGATCGTCGGTGCCATGATGTGGGATACCGGGGGCTGGAAACTCAACAGCGAGAAAGCCGATATCCAGTTCATCGCGCCCAAGTCCGGTGCCTTGGGCTGGATCGACACCTTCGCCATTCCTGCCAAGGGCCGGAACGACGCCGCCGCTTATGCCTGGATCAATTTCAACATGCGTCCGGAAATTGCCGCCAAGGTCGCCGGTGGCGCTGGCAACTTCACCGCGTCCAAGGGTGCGGACAAACTGATGGACGACAAACTCAAGGCCCAGTTCGCTGCCAGTTTCCCGCAGGCGGCCCTGGACAACGTCAAGTGGTATCCGGCGGTGCCGGCCGGCCTGGAGGAGATCGAAGGCCGGGTGCTGGACCGCATCAAGGCCGCCAACTGATCCGGCGCGTCCGCAACGGATGCAGATCGACCTTGAAACCCGGCGTGTCGTCAAGCGATACGCCGGGCTGGTTGCCGTTGACGCCCTGGATATCGCCGTGCGGCGTGGCAGCTTTTTTTCCATCCTGGGCCCCTCGGGTTGCGGCAAGACCACCTTGCTGCGCATGATTGCGGGTTTTCTGGAGCCCGACTCCGGCGACGTGCTGATCGGCGGCCAGTCCATGGCCCGGGTACCGCCGAACCGCCGTCCGGTCAACATGGTGTTCCAGCACCTGGCGCTGTTCCCGATGATGACGGTGGGTCAGAACGTCGGATACGGGCTGGCGCGCCGCGGCCTGGCAAAGAAAGACGTCGAGCAGCGCGTGGGCAGCATGCTGGAGCGCGTCAACCTGCCGGGTTCACAGGACAAGCGCATCGACCAGCTCTCGGGCGGCCAGAAGCAGCGTGTGGCGATCGCCCGCTCGCTGGTGCTCGAACCGACACTGCTGCTGCTCGACGAACCGCTGGGCGCGCTCGACCTCAAGTTGCGCGAACACATGAAGATCGAGCTCAAGGCATTGCAGGCCGACTTCGGCACCACCTTCGTCTACATCACCCACGACCAGTCCGAGGCGCTGGTGTTGTCGGACCATGTGGCGGTCATGAACAAGGGTCGCTTCGAGCAGGTCGGCACGCCGCAATCGCTCTATTACGAGCCGCAAACACCGTTCGTGGCCGGTTTCGTCGGAGCCAACAACCGCATCGCCGGACGCGCCAGCCAGGTCAGCGGCGACCTGGTCGAGGTTTCGACCGAACCGGGCCTGCGGCTGTTTGCGCGCCGGCGCGGAGAAGTGCAACCAGGCTGCGCCGTCACCGCATTCGTGCGACCGGAGGTCGCGACGCTGGCGCGCTCGGTGTCCGGCCTGCCGGCCAACCAGCCGCGGTTCGAGGGCACGGTGGCCAGCCTGTTGTTCGACGGCGCCAATTCGGCCGTGCTGGTGCGCGAGCAGGCCAGTCGCACGGAGTTCCACATCGCGTTGCCGCAAACCGGCCTGTTTGCCGACCTCTGTGTCGGTGAAGCCGTGGCGTTCGGATTCGATCCGGAACGCGCCCTGTGTTTCGCCGACGCATCCTGAACCAGCCCAACCATGCCGCACAAGCGCCTGCTGCTCGGCCTGCTGATGGCTCCGGCACTGTTGTGGCTGTTTGGCCTGATCGTACTGCCCCATGTCGATCTGGCCATCCTGTCGCTACGCGCCCGGGTCGCCCCGGGGGAATACGCGCCCAGCCTGCGCCAGTACGAAACCTTCATCGAGGAACCGCTGTACTGGCACACCTTCGTGCGCACCGCGGTGATGTCGATGCTCGCCACCGCGTTGACACTGCTGATGGCGTTCCCGATCGCCTGGACCATCGCCAAGGTCGCACGCGGACGCGTGCGGCCGCTGATGTTCGTGTTGTGCCTGATCCCGTTCTGGGTCAGCGAGACCGTGCGCACGCTGGGCTGGATGATTCTGCTGCGCGAGTCGGGCGTGTTGCCGGCCCTGCTGGTGCAACTGGGCCTGACCGAGCAGCCGATCGAGATGCTGTACCGCGACGCGACCATCATGGTCGGCCTGGTTTACACCTCGATGTTGTTCATGGTGGTGCCGCTGATCGGCGCACTCGAGAGCCTGGACGACTCGCTGATCGAGGCGGCCTATGACCTCGGCGGCAATGGCTGGTCCATCCTGCGCCAGGTCATCATCCCGCATGCCGCGCCGGGTATCGTGGCCGGCTGCATCGTGGTGTTCATGCTGACACTGGGCAACTACCTGACGCCGACCCTGCTCGGCGGAAAGAATTCGCTCTGGTTCACCGAGCTGATCTACACCCAATTCATCACCCGCTTCAACTGGGAACAGGGCGCTGCGTTCGGCTTCCTGTTGCTGACCCTGTCCACGGCCATCGTCTGGGCCGGCCTGAAGCTGAGCGGCCAGCGTTTCGGCGACGTGATGCGACGCGCATGATTCCGTCCCTGCCCCGCCCCACCTGGCTGCGCGCCGGCACCGTCCTGTACTCAGTGCTGTTCTTTGCCTTCCTGTTCCTGCCGCTGGCCGTGGTGGCGGTGTTTGCGTTCAACGACGCGCCCTACCCGGCTCCACCCTGGCGCGGCTTCACGCTGGACTGGTTCGTCGGCAACGCCGGCACGCAGCGGATCGGCCTGTTCGCCGACGGGCCGGTGCTGGCCAGCCTGTGGACCAGCGTCGTGGTCGCGTCCTGGGTCACGCTGTTGTCGGTGCTTGTGGGCACGGCCAACGCCTTCCTGCTCGAGCGCGCCGACTTTCGCGGCAAGACGGCGATCTCGCTACTGATGCTTGCGCCTCTGGTCATTCCCGGGGTGATTCTGGGCATTTCCATCCTGGCGTTTGCGAGCCGGCTGGCCCAGTTTGCCGACGACATGTGGGCGCTGGAGCTGGAGTTCCTGCGCCCTGGCCTGCCGCTGGTCGTGCTCGGGCAGTTCTCCTATATCGTGTCGATCGCCACATTGACCATTGCCGCCCGGCTCAAGCGATTCGATCGGACGCTGGAGGAAGCCGCCTACAACCTCGGGGCGTCGCGGGTTGCGGTGTTGTGGACCATCACCCTGCCCTACCTGGCGCCGGCGCTGATCGGCTCGGCCGCCATCTCTTTCCTGATGTCGTTCGAGAACTTCAACACCACGCTCATGCTGGTGGGCTCGGACCCGCCACTGACGGTGATGATGTATGGACGCATGCGCGAAGGCGCCACGCCGGTGCTCAACGCCGTCAGCCTGTTCCTGATGATCGCCTCGGCCGCGATCGCGCTCGTGCTGATGCGCGGCGCACGCTCGTCACAGGGCTGACATGGCCGGACACGCAAGCCCCGGCAATGGCTCGGTCAAACACCCTGCGGTGCGCTCGGCCAGCGCAAACCCACGTGCACGACTGCGGGAACCGTGATACCGTCATTTCCATTCCGTGACCATCCGTAACAGGTGACCCGATGCGCAGGCCAGCCCTCTACAGCCGCTCCCGTTTGCCAATACCGCCCCGCGGCGACGCTGCCTCCGACGCAGCAACCATGGTGGCATCCAAGGCTGAGCGCTCGCGCAAGGCCAGCGCCCTTGCAGCCGACCCCCGGCTGCTGTGGGGCGCCATTGGCATGCTGCTGGTTGCGCTGGTGCTGGTGGTCGTCAACCTGTCGCGCCCGTCGGCAAGGGTACTGACCCAGGAAGACATCAACAACGCGGTCCTCAAGACCCTGGAGACGACCAACCTGCCGTCGGCGGCAGCCCGCGCCGCCAATGCGATAGCTCCCTCGATCGTGCGGGTGATGAGCTACGAAAAAGGCAGCAACGGTCGGGAAGACATCGAACGCGGCGTAGGCACCGGTGTGGTGATCGTCGACAAGGGCATCATCCTGACCAATTTGCATGTGGTCGCGGGCGCAGACCTGATCAAGGTCGTGTTCGCCGATGGCCTGGAATCCGAGGCCTCGATCAAGGGCGTGCAGGCGCAGGACGACCTGGCAGTGCTGCAGGCACACAAGATACCGGACGACCTGATCGCCGCGACGATGCGCTCGACCGCCGAACTGGTGCCGGGCGACCAGGTAGTGGCGGTCGGCTTCCCGTTCGGCATCGGCCCCTCGACTTCTGCCGGCGTCATCTCCGGCCTCAAGCGGGCATTCCGCTCCCCCGAGGGCAAGCAGGAGATGACCAACCTGATCCAGTTCGACGCAGCAGCCAATCCGGGTAACTCGGGCGGTGCACTGGTCACGATGGACGGCCAGGTGGTCGGCATCGTCACCGCCATCCTGAACCCGGGCGATCAGCGCACCTTCATCGGCATTGGCTTCGCGGTGCCGATCGAAAACGCCGCATCCGCCGCGGGCCTGCATCCGTTCTAAGGTTCAACCGTCCTTTTCCTCCACGCCACCCCTTTCTCCAGGAGCCCCGATGCAAGCGCAACCCCAGTTCAATCCCGAAACTGCCGAATTGATGGAGCAGATTCTGTACGAGGTCAAAAGGGTGGTGGTCGGCCAGGACCGGTTCCTGGAACGGGTGATGGTGGCCATACTGGCCCAAGGTCACCTGCTGGTCGAAGGTGTGCCCGGCCTGGCCAAGACGCTGACCATCAAGACACTGGCCAACACGATTCGCGGCAACTTCAAACGCATCCAGTTCACGCCAGACCTGGTACCTGCCGACCTGGTCGGCACCCGCATCTACAACCAGAAGACCGGCGACTTCAGCACCGCACTCGGGCCGGTATTCACCAACCTGCTGCTGGCCGACGAGATCAACCGGGCGCCAGCCAAGGTGCAAAGCGCGCTGCTCGAGGTAATGCAGGAGCGCCAGGTCACGATTGCCGGCGAGACCCACCGGGTGCCGGAGCCGTTCCTGGTCATGGCCACCCAGAACCCGATCGAGACCGAGGGTACCTACCCGCTGCCAGAGGCCCAGGTCGACCGTTTCATGATGAAGGTGCTGGTCGACTACCCGAGCGACGAGGAAGAGTTCGTCATTGTGCAGCGGGTCATCGGACTACCGGTGTTGGCCAGCCCGGTGGCGATCACGGCACAGCTGGGCCAATTGCAAGGCGCCTGCCGAAAGGTCTATGTCGACCCATCGCTGATCACCTATGCGGTCAAACTGGTGTCGGCCACGCGCAACCCG
This sequence comes from Burkholderiales bacterium, assembly GCA_038247175.1. Classification (GTDB taxonomy): domain Bacteria; phylum Pseudomonadota; class Gammaproteobacteria; order Burkholderiales; family Burkholderiaceae_C; genus CAISIP01. Next base: position 11,953 of record JBBRVD010000073.1, read on the forward strand.
GAGAAACACGGGCTCAAGGAACTGCGCCGCTTCATCACCTACGGCGCCAGCCCCCGGGCCACGATCAACCTCACCGAGGCCTCGCGTGCGTTGGCCATGATGCGAGGGCGCAGTTACGTGCTGCCCGAGGATATGGTCGACCTCGTACCCGACGTGTTCCGCCACAGGGTGGTGGTGTCCTACGAGGCCTTGTCCGAGGGCCTGAGTGCAGACGCCCTGATCGGCAAGATCATGGCGCGTATCCCGGCGCCGCCCAAGCCGCTGGAGCACGAGGCGCTGGCAGCCTGAGTCCGTGATGTTCGGCCTCTTCAAGTCAGGCAAGAATTCGCCGCCGCCCCCGCCGGTCGCCCTGCTGCCGATGCCGGCCGCTCGGGGAGCCGAACACATGCTGCGCCGGCTCGAGTGGACGGTGATCCGGCGGCTCGACGGGCTGTTGCAGGGCGACTACCGCACGCTGCTTCGCGGCACCGGACTGGATCTGGCCGACCTGCGGGAATACCAGCACCATGACGATGTACGCCATATCGACTGGAACGTCACCGCGCGGCTGCAGATTCCCCATGTACGGGTGTTCACCGAAGACCGCGAGATGGCGGCCTGGTTTCTGCTCGACCTCAGTCCGTCAGTCGATTTCGGCTCCAGCGAACAACGCAAGCGGCATGTGTCGGCCGAGTTCGTCGCCGTGCTGGCGCGCCTGCTGACGCGACACGGCAACCGCGTCGGCGCGCTGTTGTACGGCGCGGGAGTGGACACCGTGATGCCGGCGCGCGGCGGCCGCATGCACGTGCTCGAACTGCTGCACAACATGCAAAACCGGCCGCTGAACGCCGAGTCGGGCGGCACCCGGCTCGACGAACTGCTGGATTCGGCGCTGGGCACGATACGCCGGCGCTCCACGGTGTTCGTGGTGTCGGACTTCATCAGTGCGCCGGGTTGGGAAAAACCGCTCGGCCAGCTGGCGCAGCGCCACGAGGTGGTCGCGATCCGACTGCTGGATCCCATGGAACTGGATCTGCCCGATCTGGGCATGGTGCCGATCCGCGACGCGGAAACCGGCGAACAACTGCTGGTCGACACCCATGACGCCGGTTTTCGCAAACGTTTCGCGCGTATTGCCGCTCAGCGTGAGGCCGACCTGCGCCAGTCCTTCGCGCAGGCTGGCGTCGACACGCTGGAGCTGTCAACCGACGATGACCTCGTACAGGCAGTGATGCGATTTGCCGACCTGCGCAAGCGCCGCAGCCGGCTGTCGGGCGCCAACGCCGTTGTGACCCGCGCACTGGCTACCGGCTGATCAGGAGACCCCGCATGACGATTCCTTTGACTTTCCTGTGGCCGCAGTTTTTGTGGCTGCTGCTGGCAATTCCGTTGCTGGTGGCCGCTTATATATGGTTGCTGCGGCGCAAGAAAAAGCTTGCGCTGCGTTACGCCAGCCTGTCCATCGTCAAGGAGGCGATGGGTGCGGGCATGCACTGGCGCCGCCATGTACCGCCAGTCCTGTTCCTGCTGGCCATCGCCGCGATGCTGCTGGCTGCCTCGCGGCCATTTGCCATGATCTCGCTGCCTTCGACACAGGAGACCATTATTCTTGCGATGGATGTCTCTGGCAGCATGCGCGCCACCGACGTCAAGCCGAACCGGCTGGTCGCCTCGCAGGAAGCGGCCAAGGCCTTCCTCAAGGAGTTGCCCCGTGATGTGCGCGTGGGCATCGTTGCGTTTGCCGGTACGGCATCGGTGGTGCAACCTCCGACGCTCAGCCGCGAAGATCTGGTCACGGCGATTGACAAGTTCCAGCTGCAGCGAGCCACAGCCATCGGCAGCGCGATCGTCGTGGCCTTGTCCGAGATCTTCCCGGAAGAAGGCATCGACCTGTCGGCGCTGACCTATGGCAACGCACGCCAGCGCGGCATCTCCATCGACGAGGTCAAGCCCAAGAATCCGAAGAAGGAGTTCGTGCCGGTGCCGCCGGGCTCCTACGGCTCCGCCGCTATCATCCTGCTGACCGACGGGCAGCGGACCACCGGCATCGACTCGATGGAAGCGAGCAAGATGGCGGCCGAACGCGGTGTGCGAATCTATACCGTCGGTGTTGGCACGGTCGAGGGTGAGACCATCGGCTTCGAAGGTTGGTCGATGCGGGTGCGGCTCGACGAGCCCACGCTCAAGTCCATCGCCTTGCAGACGCAGGCCGAATATTTCTACGCCGGCACCGCGGAAAACCTCAAGCAGGTGTACGAGAAGCTCAGCTCCCGCCTGACGGTCGAGAAGAAGGAAACCGAGATCTCCGGTTTGCTGGCGCTGGTCGCCTCCATCCTCGCGATGGTTTCGGCGGCGTTGTCTCTGTTGTGGTTCAACCGCATTCTTTGAGCCTTTGAACCTTTGCGCTTTTGAACCTTTGAACCGCCCTCTCCGTTCTATCGCGCCTGATCACGCTGACGCGCGGAAATTTGCCTCCACCGGTAGCGCCCTCGGCCACCCATGGCCGCTCGCTTCACGATCGCAAGCTGCGGGAGCATGGAGACACGCTTGCCGGTGCGCCGTTTGACCCGACTGGTACCTTCGCTCATCGCAGCACTCGCATTGAGCGCCCTGCTGGCTGGCTGTTCGGCCGTGGGCTTGCTCAATGCACTGACGCCGAGCAGCACCTATACCTTGACTGCCGACGTGCCTTACGGCGTTTTGCCACGGCAAAAGCTCGCGATCTATCGACCAACCGAGCCTGCGCCGCCCAGCGGCTGGCCCATCGTGGTGTTTTTTTATGGCGGCTCCTGGAACAGTGGTCAGCGAGACGACTACATCTTTGTCGGTGAAGCCTTGGCAGCGCGGGGCATTCTCACGCTCGTGGCCGACTACCGGCTCTACCCGACAGTGCGTTACCCCGATTTTCTGAACGACAGCGCGCGGGCTATCGCCTATGGATTCGAGAACGCGGTGGCGCTGGGTGGCGACCCGAAGCGGCTTTTTGTCATGGGTCACAGCGCCGGGGGTTACAACGCCGCCATGCTGGCGCTCGATCCACGGTGGTTGTCCGCCACTGGCCATTCACCTCGCGCGATGGCCGGCTGGATCGGACTGGCAGGGCCTTATGACTTCTATCCGATCGTGAACCCAGACGCCAAGCCGGTATTTTTTCACCCGAACTATCCGGAGAATTCGCAACCGATCAGTTTCTCGCCGGCAAACGCTCCGCGCAGCTTTCTTGCGGCAACCCGCAACGACGCGTTGGTCAACCCGCAACGCAACACGATCCAATTGGCACGCAAGCTGGAGGCAGCCGGCGTGCCGGTCACGCAGAAGCTATACGACAACGGCTCGCATACCACCTTGATCGGTGCCTTCGCCTGGCCCTTGCGATGGATCGCACCGGTACTCGACGACGTGGTTCATTTCATCCGCACTGCGCCTCCGGTACCTTGAGCCGGCGCGCGTGATTCGCCAACCTACCCGGGCTGCTGCTGTCCTTGCCCGGCGTTGGACAGTTGGTGCGCCAGGTCGCGGACCGCTACTGCGGTCTTGCCCAGCAGATCGTCGTCCAGCACGCCGATGCGGCCCATGACGGTGATGCCGGCGCAAATCGTGCCACCGTAATCGAAGATCGGCGCCGACATCGCGGTGTAGTCCGACAAAATGCCGGCGCGGCAACGGCTCGTGCCGATGCGCCGCGTCTGCTGCGCCATCTTCTTCAGATCCGCACGGTTGCGGATCACGTCGGCGCAGGTCAGCTCGAACCTGGACAGGTCGGCCGCTTGCTGGCGGAAGTCCTTGAGTTCTGCCTCGACAAACTCGGCCGTCACCGGCTCTGGCAGATGGGTCAGAAACAACCGCCCCAGTGCCGAACGCAGGACCGGCAGCACGCTGCCCACACGCAATTCGAAGATCGATCGACTGTGGATGCCGTCCGCACGGTAGACGATGGTCGGGCCGTGATTGCCCCACACACCGAGAAAAACGCTGTGCCCGACGGCATTGGCCAACTCCAGCAGGCGATCGCGCGATACCGCGAACAGGTCGAATTGTTCCAGGCCGGCCAGGCCGAGGCGGACCGCGTAAGGACCCAGTCCATAGTGCCCGCTGCGGCTGTCCTGGACGGCTGCGCCGATCTTGAGCAGACTGACGAGGTAGAAGTTGATGCTGCTGGGCGACAAACCGGTGCCCTGGGCGATGACCTTGAGTGCGACGGGTTGCCCTGCCTTGACCAGGAAATCGAGGATCCGAAAACCCGTTTCCAGCGACTGGATCCCTTTACGCGCAGCCTTCTTCGGCGTGACGGGGGTCGCGGATATGTGGTTCTGGTCGGCGCAGTCGGCGTCGGCGCGGTTGCCCAGGGCCGTCCCTGGCGGTGGACTTGCGCCCCCAGCGGCGACAGTGTCCCGGACTTTTGCGGTGCGAAGGTGTGTTGGCATGGGTTGTCGGAAAGTATGGGCCTATCAGCCATGTTGTACAACAACAATTACGCTGTATAAAATGTCTGCATGCAAAAACTTGCCGCATTTCGTGTCGCAGCCGTCCAGGCAGCGCCTGTGTACCTCGACACGGAGGCGACGATCGGCAAGGCAGTCGACTTGGTTGCCGAGGCGGCGCGCAATGGCGCCGCGCTGGTCGCGTTTCCCGAAGTGTTCGTACCTGGCTACCCCTACTGGAACTGGATCACCGACCCGGTCTCCGGCAGCGCGTGGTTCGAGAAGCTGGCGCTGGCATCCATCACCGTGCCCGGGCCGGAGGTCGATCGTCTGTGCGCCGCGGCACGCGCCCATCGGATTCATATCGTCATTGGCGTCAACGAGCGCAGTACCCACAGCTGGGGTGCCATCTACAACACGATGCTGTTCATCGGGCCGGACGGCACGCTGCTGGGCAAACACCGCAAGTTGGTACCGACCTGGGCGGAGAAGCTGACCTGGACGGGTGGAGACGGTTCATCGTTGCGCGTCTATGACACGGCCGTGGGTCCGCTCGGGGGTCTGGCCTGCGGGGAGAACACCAACACGCTGGCGCGTTTCGCGTTGCTGGCTCAGGGAGAGTTGCTGCATGTGGCAAGCTACATCGCACTGCCCGTGGCGCCAGCCGACTACGACATGGCCGAGGCCATCAAGATCCGCGCGATGGCGCAC